>JAEWIJ010000222.1 GCA_023387235.1 Pseudomonadota bacterium | reverse complement strand
CAGACGCCGTGGCAGGAGATCCAGCGCGGCATTGTCGATGAGCTGTCGAACGGCATGGTGCTGAAACCGGCCGTGAAGTACCAGCGCATTGCCAAGACCAAGGGCCTGCCGCGCGACAATCACTGATGTCGCGTATCATCCCGGCCCGCGAGGCAGCGATGCTTTGCGGGCCGTTGCGTGCCAGGGCGCCTGCCTGCGAGAGTGCGGCACAAGAAAACAACGAAAGGATCGGTCATGCGCATTCTGATCATGGGTTCGGGCGGCGTCGGCGGCTATTTCGGCGGACGCCTCGCGGCGGCAGGCAACGACGTCACGTTCGTCGCGCGCGGGAGCCATCTGGCGGCCATTCAGAAGGATGGCCTTCTGCTCGACAGCGTGATTGGCAAGGCCCTCATCAAGCCGGCCAAGGCCGTGCTCGATCCCAAAGAGGCGGAAAGGCCCGACCTCGTCATCTTCGCGACCAAGATGGTGGATGCCGAAGCCGCGGCAGTCCAGCTCAAGCCCGTCATCGGACCTGACACCATCGTCATCGCCTTCCAGAACGGCGTCGAAGGGGCCGACGTCGTGAAACGCGTCGTGCCGGCGGCGCACGTCATTCCCGGCGTCGCCCGCATTGCCTCGCACATTCCGCGGCCGGGCGTGATCGAGCACGCAAGCAAGTTCGCGCGCATCGAGTTCGCCGAGCCGGACGGATCGAAGAACGAGAAGCTCGAGGCCTTCCACGCGCTCTGCAAGGCGGCAGGCATCGATGCCATCATGCCGACCGACATCCGCCGCGCGCAGTGGATCAAGTTCGCGATGCTGGCGCCGTTCTCGGGCGTGACAGCGCTGACGGGACATGCGGCCAAGGAACTCCGCGCTGCCGCCGGCACCTACGCGCTGCTGCGATCGGCCGTGCAGGAGGTCATCGACGTCGCGAAGGCGGAGGGCATTGCGATCAAGCCCGGCGACTTCGAGGGTGTCATGAAGACTATCGATGATTTGCCGGATGGCATGGTTTCGTCCATGGCCCACGACAAACGAGCCGGAAAGCCGCTGGAAGTGAACTGGCTCTCGGGCGGCGTCGTGCGGGCGGGGGAGCGGCATGGTGTGCCGACGCCGACGCATGCCTTTATAACGCAAGCACTTTCGGTCGATGCCGCGGGAAAGCCGCGGGAAAAAGCCTGAAACGCTGCGTCATTTGCGTGTAGAAATTTCCATTGCAGCCATAAGTGGAAAACTGCCGATGGCGGTTGCCTCGTCGCCATAAGTCCACTAAATTAACCTTCGTCCGCCTCGGGGGAGACGGAATTTGGCCATCGACGTGGCATGTCCGCCACATTCGGGAGGTGGCGAGGACGACAGGGGGGATACCCATGATCGTGCGTGCCGGCGTTGCCTTGGGCTTGGCGCTCGCGTTGGCGGGATGCCGCGGTGATCTCGCTGAAATGAAGCTTGGCGGGCCGATGTACGGCTCGGCAGCAGAGGCGCAGGCGCAGGAGCGTTTCGGCATCGATCGCCTTCCCGAGAAGACGATGGGCGACCGTATGCTCGCCGCTATGGCGCTCGAGCGTGTGACCGGCCGCAAGCCCGATCCGGGTCGCTTCCTCGACAACCAGTAAGCCGATCAACGGATGCATTGATGAGCCGCCGCGGGCACCTCGCGGCGGCTTTTGCGTTTAAGCCATCTCATCCCGCCAAAGCCAGGCCGCGCCACGCGCGCCCGAAGCATCCCCCCAGCGAGGCGGACGGATGTCCACGCGCGTATCCTCGGCGAAGATGTGCGGCGCCATGAGCCCGGGAAGCTGCTCGTAAAGGTGCGGGAGCCGCGAGAGGCCACCGCCGAGCACGATGACGTCCGGATCGACGATGTTCACGACATGGGCGAGACCGCGCGCGAGACGGTCAGCGTGACGGTCGAGCGACGCTCGGGCGCGCGCCTCGCCGGTGGCCGCACGCGCAACGATGTCCTCGGCGCGGGTCGTGTCGCCGCCGTCCTGGAGATAGGCCGCTGCGAGTGCCGGGCCCGAGACCCAGGATTCCATGCAGCCGCGCCGGCCGCACCAGCAGAGCGGTCCGGGCAACTCGTCTGCCGCGGCCCACGGCAGCGGATTGTGGCCCCATTCGCCGCCGATGCCGCGCGGGCCATCCAGCAATTGGCCGTCAATGACGATGCCGGCGCCGCAACCCGTTCCGAGGATTACACCGAGCACATTGCGCGCGCCCGCCGCGGCGCCGTCGAGAGCCTCGGAGAGCGCGAAGCAGTTGGCATCATTGGCGAGGCGCACGGGAAGCTCGAGCCGGGTCGCGAGATCGGGGCCGAGTGACCGCCCGTTGAGCCATGTCGAGTTGGCGTTCTGCATGGTGCCCGTCCGCGGCGAGAGCGAGCCGGGCGTCGCGATGCCGATGGTGCACGCGCCGATCGCCGCGGGGGTGCCGGCTTCGGCGACGAGATCGCCGACGAGCGTTGCAATGGCCTCGATGGTCGCCTCGTAGTCGTCGCGCGGTGTCGACACGCGGCGGCGCGGGCGCTCGGCGCCGGTCTCGTCCATGACGACACCCTCGATCTTCGTGCCGCCGAGATCGATGCCGATCCTCAGGGGTGTCGGCTTGCGGGCGACCGCCATCGAGACCGTGGACCTCATCACCGGCTCCTCACATGTCGCCGTCACGTTGCAGCCGCATGAGCGCCGGCGCGATGTCGGCCGGGTCGTGGCCGCCGTTCGCCGCGAACACGAGCAGCAGCGATTCGTCGGCCAGCAGATACTCCAGCACGGCGACGAGCGTCGCGTCCTCGCCGGCGTGCGCCCGAAGTGCTGTCGCCTCCATGCCGGTGGCGCCGAGAAACTTTGTAATCCTTAACGGATCGCCGACAAGGAAGAGAAACGCGTCCAGAGCCAATTGTCGTGCGGTTTCAATGGGCGGCAGCCGATGATCCTCGTTCTTCTTGCGCATCATTGCCGCCTTTCCTCGTACTCTTGAGCCCGCATTCTTAAACATATCCTTAGGCTTTTGGCGCAGTGTGGACGCCAACCAATGAAGCGATTCGGCGGAAGCGTCCGATGACCACAATCGAGCGGACCAAGTCTATGGGCTATCAGGAGCGCCAATCGGCAATCGAGGGGCGGCGGCCGCGTGCGAGCGTCGGGCAGGCGACCGTGCTCATCGTGGAAGACAACGAGCTCAACATGAAGCTCTTCCGCGATCTGCTCGAAGCTCACGGCTATGCGACCATCGAGGCCCGCAACGGCCATGACGCGCTCGGTCTCGCGCGTGCACATCGGCCCGACCTCGTGCTGATGGACATCCAGCTCCCCGAGGTCTCCGGCCTCGAAGTGACCAAGTGGCTCAAGGATGACGAGGACCTCTGCGACATTCCCGTCATCGCGGTCACGGCGTTCGCCATGAAGGGAGACGAGGAGCGCATCCGTCAGGGCGGGTGCGAGGCCTATCTCTCGAAGCCCATCTCGATCGGCCTTTTCATCGATACCGTCCGCCGTTTCGTCGAAACGGATTGATCCCCCGCAGATTTCAGCAGCAAGACCTGAGACCATGACCGCCCGAGTCCTCGTTGTCGACGACATCATGTCCAACGTGAAGCTGCTCGAGGCGCGGCTTACGGCGGAATATTTCGAGATTCTGACGGCGTCGAGCGGCCGCGAGGCGCTGGACATTCTCGGGCGCGAGCGCATCGACGTCGTTCTGCTCGACGTGATGATGCCGGGCATGGACGGCTTCGAGGCTTGCCGGCACATCAAGCAGGATCCGAAGACGGCGCACATCCCGGTGATCATGGTCACGGCGCTCGACCAGCCCGCCGACAAGGTGCATGGCCTCGAGGTCGGCGCCGACGATTTCCTGACGAAGCCGGTCGACGACATCGCGCTCGTCACGCGCGTCAAGAACCTCGCCCGTCTCAAGGTCCTCTCGGACGAGATGCTGATGCGCGCCGCGACCACCCAGCAGATGGGCATGGGCGATGCGCCGGCGCTCGACTGGCACAATGCGGGCGAGAGCGGTCACGTGCTGATCGTCGAGGACCAGGGCCGCTCTGCCCAGCGGCTCGTCGACACCCTGCGCACCGTTCACGAGGTCACGCTCGAAAGCGATCCGCAGGCAGCGCTCCTCAAGCTCACCGAGCTACCGGTCGATGTCCTCGTCGTGAGCCTCAGCCTTTCGAATTCGGATGGCCTCAGGCTCTGCTCGCAGGTGCGCTCGCTCGAGCGCACGCGCCATCTGCCGATCCTGATCATCGTCGAGCCGAGCGACGAGGCGCGGCTGCTGCGCGGTCTCGACATGGGCGTCAACGACTATGTCGTGCGTCCCGTCGACCGCCACGAGATGATGGCGCGCGTGAAGACGCAGGTGAAGCGCAAGCGCCATGCCGATCTCCTCAAGGCGCGTCTCGAGGAAAGCGTCGAGATGGCCATCACCGATGGCCTCACCGGTCTGCACAATCGGCGCTACATGGAAGGCCATCTGAAGTCGCTCGTCGGCCAGTCCATCCAGTCCGGCCGCGCGCTGTCGCTGCTCGTCGCCGACATCGACTTCTTCAAGTCGGTCAACGATACGTACGGCCACGACGCGGGCGACCAGGTGCTGCGCGAGTTCGCGCGCCGCTTCCGCCGCAACACGCGCGGCATCGATCTCGCCTGCCGGCTCGGCGGCGAGGAGTTCGTGATCATCATGCCGGACACCGATCTCGCCCGCGCCATCCAGGTCGGCGAGCGCCTGCGGGCGACGATTGCCGCCGATCCGTTCCCCATTCCGGGCAACAAGGAGCTGCGCGTGACGGCGAGCGTCGGCATCTCGACGCTGGAAAATCGCGACGATACCCCGGAAACGCTTTTCAAGCGCGCCGATCGCGCGCTGTACTCGGCCAAGCGCGAAGGCCGCAACCGCGTCGTCGCGGATGCTGCTTGATTTGAAAGTGCGGCCTACCGGCCGACGCGCAGTCGCGCGCTCATGTTCTAGGCGCGGCCTACCGGCCGGCGCGCGGTCGCGCGCTCATGAAGTGACGAGCGCTCCAACTTGTCCCCTCTCCCCGCTCTTGCGGGGAGAGGGTTAGGGTGAGGGGCGGCGGCATACGCTAACGTCGCGCAAGTGCCCGCCCCTCATCCTAACCCTCTCCCCGTGAAAGGACGGGGAGAAGGGACACGTTGAGCGCGCAGCGCGCGAAACTACTAAGCCTCCGGCGCCAGAAAATCGAAATCACAGCCTTCGGGCGCCTGCAGCACACGTTCACGGAAGAGGCGATCGTAGCCGCGCGATGCGGTCGGCTTCTTCTCCTGCTCCCAGACCTTGCGGCGCTTCGCAAGCTCCGCCGCGTCGACGAGCAAATCGATCGTGCGGTTCTTCACCGACAGCTTGATCTTGTCGCCCGTGCGAACGAACGCGAGGGGGCCGCCGGCAGCCGCCTCCGGCGCGACGTGCAGCACGATCGTGCCGTAGGCCGTACCGGACATGCGCGCGTCCGAAATACGCACCATGTCCTTCACGCCAGCGGCGAGCAGCTTCTTCGGGATCGGCAGGAAGCCCGCCTCGGGCATGCCGGCCGGCGAGCTCGGCCCCGCATTCTGAAGAATGAGGAAGTCGTCCGCCGTGACATCGAGGTCAGGATCATCAATGCGCGCCGAAAGATCCGCGAGCGAGGTGAACACGACGGCGCGACCCGTGCGCTCGAAGAGCTCCGGCGTCGCCGCCGAGCGCTTGATGATCGCGCCCTTCGGTGCGAGCGAGCCGAACAGCGCGACGAGGCCGCCCTGCGGCTCGATGGGCTCCTTGATTGGCTTGATCACGCGGCGGTCGACCCAGATGCCTTCCTCGGCGGCAAGGCGCTCGCCGAGCGTCTCGCCTGTGATGGTCATGCAGTCGAGATGCAGGCGATCCTTCAGCTCGCGCAGCACGGCGCCGATGCCGCCCGCCGCGAAGAAGTCCTCCATGTAGTGCTCGTTGCCGACCGGTTTCACGGCCGCGAGAACCGGTGTCGTATCGGAAAGCTCGTTGAACTTCTGAAGATCGAGCTTCGCACCGACGCGGCCCGCGATGGCCGCCAGATGCACGACGCCGTTCGTCGAGCCGCCGAGCGCGAGCAGCACACGGGCGGCATTCTCGATCGACTTCTGCGTGATGATCTTGCTCGGCGTAAGATCACCACGCGCGAGCGCCACGGCGCGCACGCCCGTCGCTTCGGCGGCGCGAATGCGATCCGCGTGCACGGCAGGGATCGCAGCCGTCCCCGGCAGCGTCATGCCGAGCGCTTCGGCGATCGCGGCCATGGTCGAGGCCGTGCCCATGACCGCACACGTGCCGGCGGTCGTGACGAGGCGGCCTTCGGCTTCCTCGATCTCCGTCTTGCCCATGCGGCCGGCGCGGTATTCCATCCAGAATTTCCGGCAATCCGTGCAGGCACCGACGCGATGCTCGCGCCAGCGCCCCGTCATCTGCGGGCCACCGATGAGCTGGATGGCGGGCTTGTTCGCGCTCGCCGCGCCCATGAGCTGCGCCGGCACGGTCTTGTCGCAACCACCCATGAGCACGACCGCATCCATGGGCTGGGCGCGGATCATCTCCTCGGTATCCATGGCCATGAGGTTGCGGAACTTCATGGAGTTCGGTGTGAGCGTCGACTCGTGCAGCGAGATCGTTGGGAACTCGAGCGCGAGACCTCCGGCGGAGGCGACGCCGCGCTTGATGGCATCGACGAGCTCAGGGAAGTGGCGATGGCAGGGATTGAAGCGGCTGTACGTGTTCGCGATGCCGACGACGGGGCGCGACAGCTCATCGAGCGAGAAGCCTTGTGAGCGCGCGAACGCGCGGCGCATGTAGATCGAGAAATCGGCATCGCCGTAGTTGGCGAGTCCCTGGAGAAATCCCTTCTGCGGAACAGCGGTCTTGGCGTTCCCGCTCTTGCCGTTCTTCGATCCTGCCTTGCCCTTGTCTTGGCCCTTGCCTGCCATTGTCAGCGTTTCCCGTTGTTGGCGGCGCGCCCCCGCGCCCCGCGTTAAGACTTCGTTAGGAGTTGCGTGGAAAGATTTCGTTAACCAAACCGCTTCTGTCGCGGATTCCTAGTGATGACCACCGCCCACCTGACTTCGAGCCTCAACGAGGTCGCGAACGACACCGGCCGCATTGCCTTCTGCGGGCCCTATGTGCTCGCGGCCATTACGGGCTATCCGATCAGCCGGATGGAAGACGAGATCCGCACCTTCCGCAACATTCCAACCCATCGCAAGCCCGTCGTAAAGGGCACCGACAACGAAGAGGTGGCCGCTGCATTGGCGCACTTCGGCTATCGCATGGATATGGTCGAGAGTTACATGCACCTCGAGCGCAAGGAGCGCCCGAGCCTCTGGACCTGGATGCAGAAGCCGCGCAGTGCCTGGGCGCACTACATCCTCGCCGTCCACAAGGGCCGCGAGGGGCACTGGGTGCTCGTGAAAGGCGTGAAACTCTGTGACACGTACTCCGAGGGCCGCTGGCAGTTCGTGTGCGACGGCCCGCACAAAGGCGCGCGGATCATGGAAGTGTTCGCGGTGCGCAAGGATCTCGGGGTTTAGGTGTCAGCGCGCCGCCAGCGCCCGCAAATCCGGCGCGACGATACCCCGCTGCATCTGCAGCATGTCGAGCGATGGCGGTTCCTTGCGGGTCACGATCGACAGGATCGTGTGCGCCTGTCCACGATGATGCGTCTGGTGATTGAAGAAGTGCGAGAGCACGTCGGCGCGCGGCTGATCGAACGCGATCCCGGCGGTGGTCGCGTACTTGAGCACGCTGGCGAGCGCGGCATCGTCGAGCGACGTGACATATCGGATGATCCGTTCGTCCTCGTCGGCGCGTGCGCGCGCCAGCGAGGGGCGATCCTCATGGAGAATGGCATCGAGGCGGTTGGGCGCCGTGCCCTCGCCGGTGAGCCGCTTCATCCAGATGCGGTCCCCGACCAGCACATGGTTGAGCGTGCCGTGCAGGCTCTTGAAGAAAGCGCCGACATCGCGGCGGTATTCGGTATCCGGAAGCGCGAACGCGGCTTCGTAGAGACGCGCGTTGGCCCACTTGTTGTAGGCAGCGAGCTGCTCGAAGCGGGATTTCATGGGCTTGGTCCGCGGCGTGTGACGACTGACGAGCGAAGCTAGTCCAAGGGGCGGCACCTGTCACTTGCGGGGCTCGATGCTAGTCGCTCCGCAGCAATTCGGCCTCGATGCTGAGGCGGATCTCATCCGAGACGAGCGGAATGGCCAGCGAGAGATCCCAGTCCGAGCGGCGCAGGACGGCGGTGGCCGAGAAACCCGCGACCTGCATGGCGAGATAGTTTGGATTGACCTTCGCGAGCGGGTGCTCGCCCGAATAGTTCCACACGACATTCAGCGCGACCGGACGCGTTATGCCCTTGATCGTCAGATCGCCCATGACCTGGCCGGTCTTGTCGCTCAACTGGCGGATCGCCGTCGACTTGAACGTGATCAATGGAAACTGCGCGGCGTTGAAGTACTCGGGCGACTTCAGCAGAAAGTCGAAGTCGCGGATGCCCGATGTGATGTTCGCCGCTTTCATCGTGACTTCGATGGCGCTTGTCTCGGGATTGGCAGGATCGAAGTTCACGCGGCCCTCCGCGGCCGTGACGCGCGCGGACTGGCGCGAGAGGCCGAGGTGCGACCAGGAGAAGTTGATGGCCGTGTAGTCCTTGTCCAGGCGATAAGTGGCCATCTGCGCGGCGAGCTTGCCGCCAGCGCTCGTGCCGAGCACAAGCGTCGCCACGACGAACATGCCAATGCGCGCCGGCAGTCGCAGGCTTCCAATCACGTGCCGATCTCCAAGTTTCCGCCATCGGGCGACGCGCGGGCGCTGCGCCGCAGAAGACGCACGACGACCGAGGCCGCTCATGCCTTGTCCACGATCAGGTCATCGCGCGGAAAGTATGGCAATGCGCCGGATGGGCGATCACAAACTGCGGCACCAGCGCAGGATCTGGCGGCTAAGGCGCTGCGTCCTCGACAGCGCGCCACGGAGCCGGCGCATGGGGCTGTCCTCGCCGCTGCCGAGCAAAGGGCCAGCGCTAGAGCTCCGGGATGGGGCGCGCGGGCCCTCGACAAGGCGGCTCTCGCGCAGTAGACGCGCGAAGTCCGCGACGGGGCTCATGAACTGGACGCCGCACCGCCGACCGAGGCGCCAGCGCACGCGCGCCGTCACGCGCCCTCCGCTCGGGAGGCGCAGTGCGAGAACCTCGCGGCGTCTCAACTGGCGGCCACCGTCGAGACTGGCGCCGTAGAGTGTGATCGAGGCAAGCCGGGCGCGATGCCTGCCGCCCATGGTGAGGACGTCCACCTCGAACTTTGTCCGGCGGGGGCGCCGGCAGCGCTTGATACGCTGCGCTTTTTCGCTTCCGAAACGGATTCTCGTGCCGGCGGGGCGCCAGGGCTGGATTGCGCCGCCGGGGTTCGAACTGACGAGCAGCGCGTGCAATTCGAGGACCGGCATGCGAGCGCATCCTGAGCGTGTTTCTTAGGCCAATACGCAATCTAAGATTGTAATATCGCCTCGTTAATGACCTCTGAACGCCCTCCCCAGACGAGCCACTCCCTAAAACGCACAAAACTGAGCGAGGGTTCAGTTATTTGCTCGAATATCGGGCAGGCCGGCCGGATTTCAGGCTCGCCAGCCGCCGGAGCACGTGGTTCCGTTTGCGTCAGGCAGAAATTGGAATCGCGGTCGCAAGGCGCGGCAAATGGGTGATCGGTACGATCGAGGATGGGGCAAGGGGCCACGCGCACCGTTCGTGGCGGGGCTCAGACGGCCGCCGCCGGAGATCATCCACTGGGGCCTCGTCGAGCTTGCCAGCATTGGCCATAATGGCGGTCCGCCGCTCGATCCGCCCGTCAACGATATCTTCGTCGCCTATCGCTGGCGCAAGGCGCACCGCGAAGCCTGGAAGAACCCGCCCTACAGCATCATGATGTTCCGCCTGAAGCGGGCGGAAGCGGCGGGCGTGACGTACGAGGAATACACCGCCGAACTGCTCGACAGCGGCCGCCATCTCCAGGCCGGCGATCGCGAGAAGAAGCCGAAGGTATAGTGTGTTGTTGCGCGTCGCGCCTTCGCTGCGACCGCATCACCTGCCCACCAGCAGCTCCGGACGATACTCGAAGTGCATGGTATCGTAGTGGTACCACTTGCCGCCCCAGATGAAGCCGTGCTTCTCGAAGATCGCGACGATCTCCTGCGGAATGCGGTTGCGGTACACGGGCTGACCATCCGATCCGGGCTTACCCCAGCGCCAGTAGTCCGCCTGCTTCGTCGAGATGTCGATCGCGATGCCGAGACCGTGCGGGCTCACGCGCTCGGTGCCCGCGATGGGGCGACAGTTGTAGGTGCCGGCGGGCGGGAACAGGTGCACGTCGAAGCGCGCCGGAAGCTGATCGAGCTCAGCCGAGACAGCCGCCAGCCGCTCGGCAACGCCATTGACCCGCGTCACCTGGAGGGTCTTTCCCCATTTCCTGGGCAGCCACACGACGGGGACGAGGTTCTTGCGCACCTCACCGCGCTGGCAATCGCCGTACATGGCCGCGAAGAATTCGCTGTTTCGCGCCCGCCCGGGATCCATGTCACGCGCGGGCGGCGGCGCCTGTCCCACAGGGTAGGGCTGGGCCAGCATATCCTTGAGATCCGGGTCATCGAGGCGCTCTGCGGGCGTTTTCGGCCCCCGGCCATCGTCGATGGCTTGGCGCTTGCCGTCCCGCCACACCAGGGCGTTGCCGTCCCGCCGCTCCAGAAAAGTCGGGTAGGCTGCTATCAGACGATCCGACACTGCCGCTAAATCCGGCATTTGAGCTTTCGGCGCGCGCGCACCCCAAAGTGTCACGCTGAGAGTAAGCACAAATAAAGCCATGCTTTTCCGGCATATCATGGCATCAGCTCGCTTCCTTCCGACGTCCGCCTGCCGCCGTTATGGCCGCCGTCGGACAATCACGATCGCTTTACTGCATCGATTTAGCTGCTAAACTTTGCCGCAAGTACGATCCAGAGCGAGGCCTGTCGACCCGTACCCGGGGTGTTGCCGTGTGGCATCATGCGTCCCAGGCGCTGGAGTATCGCACCGATGGAGGCGGATGACGAACAGGGAGCCCTGGCTCCCGCCGCGCAGCTGGCGCCCGCGATGGCGCCGGGACAGCCGGATTGCGCGAGCGTCGTCCAACCCGTCACCTTCCGCGACAAAATTCCGAGCATCAGACAAGCCGATCCCGTTGCCACGCCGCGCACGCTCGACCGCACAGGCGAGCGCTACGGCGACCAGCAGACGCGCACCTACGGGGCCCTCGACCTCGGCACGAACAACTGCCGCCTGCTCGTTGCGCGCCCCTCGCGGCGCGGCTTCCTCGTCGTCGATGCCTTCTCGCGCATCATCCGCCTCGGCGAAGGCGTGTCGGCTACGGGCCGGCTGTCCGATGCTGCGATGCACCGCACGATCGAGGCGCTGAAGGTCTGCGAGAACAAGCTGCGCAAGGCCAACGTCGCGCGCTCCCGCCTCATAGCGACGCAGGCCTGCCGCGTCGCCGCCAATGGCGACGAGTTCCTCGATCGCGTGCGCCGCGATGTCGGTCTCGAGATCGAGGTCGTCTGCCGCGAGACGGAGGCCCGTCTCGCCGTCTCGGGCTGCGCCGCGCTGATCGACAAGCATAGCGATCTCGTCCTCGTGTTCGACATCGGCGGCGGTTCCTCGGAGCTCATCTGGCTCGACCTCAACCGCCGCCGCGATGGCTGGCGCCGCTCGATGGCCGATCGCGTCGAGGCACAGCACTGCATTGCGGCCTGGACGTCACTGCCCGTCGGCGTCGTCACGATCGCGGAGCGCTTCGGCGGCCGCCACGTGGACGAGGACACGTTCGAGAACATCGTCGATTTCGTGAGCGACATGCTCGCGCCGTTCGAGCGCGAGCACGGCTTTCGCTCGCGCATGCACAATCGCCGCGTCCACATGCTCGGCACGTCCGGCACCGTGACGACGGTCGCCGGCATCCACCTGCGCCTCCCGCGCTATGACCGCAATCGCGTGGATGGCTGCTGGCTCCGCTCGAGCCAGGTGCGCACGGTCACGGCGGATCTTCTCGCGCGCGGCTACGATGCCCGTGTCAGCGAGCCGTGCATCGGCCGCGACCGCGCCGATCTGGTTCTTGCCGGCTGCGCCATTCTGGAAGCGCTCATGCGCATGTGGCCGTGCGACATGCTGCGCGTCGCGGACCGTGGCCTGCGCGAGGGCATTCTCGCGACGCTCATGGCGGAAGACGGCGTGTTCCGCGCCCCGCGACGCGACGGCTGCCAGTAGATGACCACCAGCGGCAAGGGCAAAGGCAAGGGCCCCGGCAGCGGCGGCGCCTCGGCCAAGAACTTCGGCGGCGCGCGCCAGCTCAGGGTGAGCCTGAAGACCGCGCGCAAGCGCTCGGCCTCCTCGCAGCGCTGGCTGGAGCGTCAGCTCAATGATCCGTACGTCGCCGCGGCCAAGCGGGAAGGCTGGCGCTCGCGCGCGGCGTTCAAACTCATCGAGATCGACGACAAGTACCGCATTCTGAAACCCGGCCAGCGCGTCGTGGACCTCGGCGCGGCGCCCGGCGGCTGGACACAGGTTGCAGCCCAGCGCGTGAAGGCCGTCGAGGGCCGCGGGCAGGTCATCGGCATCGACTATCTGCCTGTCGACACCATTGCGGGCGCGACCATCCTCGAGCTCGACTTCCTCGCCGACGATGCGCCGGACAAGCTCAAGGCCCTGCTGCGCGATGGCGGCGCCGATATCGTGCTCTCGGACATGGCCGCGCCGACAACGGGCCACGCCAGCACGGATCACCTGCGCATCATGGGCCTCGCCGAGGCGGCTGCGGCATTCGCGGCCGAAGTGCTGGCGCCCGGCGGGGCGTTCCTCGCCAAGGTCTTCCAGGGCGGCACGGAGCGCGGGCTTCTCGACATGCTGAAGCGCGACTTCGCGATCGTGCGCCACGTGAAGCCCAAGGCGAGCCGCGCCGATTCAGCCGAGCTGTACGTGCTCGCGACGGGCTTTCGCGGCGGCAGGTAGCTCTCTCAAGCCGCTGCCGGCGCACGCGCCTCGAACTGCGCCACCACGACATACGCGATCGTCGCCGCCGCGAGCCCGGTGATGTACGGGACGTCGATCCCGACAACATGCGCGCCGACGAACCACACGATCGCACCCGTGGCCATGGCGGCAAAGGCACTGAGCTCACCGCCGATCCGCGTGAACAGGCCGAACACCAGCGTCACGAAGATACCGGCACTCGCGAATGCCGAGGCAAGCTCGACGAGATCGGAAATATGCGTCGAGCGGAGCGCGAGCAGATAGGCGATGAAGCCGAGCGTCGCGACGGAGGCCCGAGCGACGGTGACCTTCGTGCGTTCGGAGGTGTCGGGCCTCATGCGCAGCAGCAGGTTATGCGACAGCAGTGTGCCGGCGGCGAGGAGCGCGGAATCGACCGTCGTCAGGATCGCCGAGATGAGCGCACCGATGAAGAGCACGTAGAGCACCGGCGGCAGATGACGTTCCGCAATCTCGGGAACGATCTGCTCGGAGTTGGCAATGTCCGGCACGAGCATGGGGCCAACGAGGCCGAGCGTCACCGGGATGAGCGCTATCAACAGATAGCAGACGCCGCCGAGTGTGGCCCCGGCGCGTGCCACCTCCGGCGAGCGGCAGGCGAGCACGCGCGAGATCAACTCCACCGCGACGACCGAGCCGCAGATCGGGATCGCCCATTTTTCGAGAAGCGCAAGCAGCGGCTGGTCGGCAGGGAATAGCACCCAGCGCGATGGCTCAATCTTCGCGAAGCCCGCGGTGATGCCGCCGACTTCCGACACGGCAATCCAGCAGAGGCCGATCAGGCCCCCGACGATCACCGTGCTCTGGATCGCGTCGTTGTAGGCATCCGCGAGCAAGCCGCCGAGCACGGTGTACGCGACCACGGCGATCACCGCGAGCGTCAGCGCCGTCTCGAGTTGGACATCCGCCGCCGAGCCGACAATCTGCCCAAAGCCGCGGATCTGCGCCGCGGCCCACAGCACCGAGCCAGGAATGAGCAGCAGCGCCGCAAGGCGCTCCACGCGAGCCGAGAAGCGAAAGCGGAAGAAATCGGCGAAGGTCTGAATGCCGCGCCGCCAAAGGCGCGCCGCGAATACGAGGCCCATGATCGCGATGCCGAGAGCATAGGCGAAGGGCTCCGCCTGCGCGCCGGACAAGCCCTCGGTGTAGACGCGGCTCGCCGCCCCGATCACGACCTCGGCGCCGAACCATGTCGCGAAGATCGAGACCGCGGCGAGCCCGACGCCGAACGAGCGGCCGGCGAGCATGTAGTCCGTCTCGGTCGCGACGCGCCGGGCGACCCATGCGCCGACAAGGATTTGCAGGCCGACATAGCCGATGATGCCAGCCACCGTCACATTCATGCCGTCCCCCGCTCCGCAGTGCCGCGCGAGGATGGTGCAAACACTGGACGTGACGCAAGTGGCGGCGGGGTCGCTCGGATCTTCGCGCCGTTGGCGCGAGCAGGGCCGCAGGCCCTGCACCCGCGCGGGGGGACACCCCCGCACCCCGGCTTTTATGGACTAAACGCGAGATCACGCGCGCCCTAGTCCCTTCTCCCCGTCCTTAAGGGGAGAAGGCTAGGATTAGGGGCGGGAGCTTGCGCTGACGTGGCGT
>JAEWIJ010000027.1 GCA_023387235.1 Pseudomonadota bacterium | reverse complement strand
ATCGCCGGTGGCATCGGCTACAGCGTGCGCTCGGAGTACAATGCTCCGGCCGGCGCCGACTCGATGCCGACCACGGGTCCGAACGCGGGTCTGCTGATCTGCACGAGCAACTGCGACAAGGAGCTCCGCCAGCTGGCCGGCTCGCTATCGATCCGTCACATGCCGACGGGCCTGTTCTTCACCGGTGCCGCGGGCGACCGCGACATGGAGAACGACGCCATCGGCGGCGACTTCGGCTCGCGCTTCTTCTACCTGTCGGGTGGTATCGCGAAGAACTTCTTCGGTCTCGGCGACACGGTGCTGTACGGCGAGTACAGCGAGTGGAAGGGCACGAGCCAGGATACGACCATCACGACGTTCGCTGCACCTGGTGTGGTTGACGTTGCGACGGGCGGCCTGTCCGGCGACAAGCTCACGCATTGGGGCGTTGGCATCGTCCAGCACGTCGATGCAGCGGCCATGGAGTTCTGGCTGAGCTACAAGAACTACTCGCTCGACTCGGCGATCTATGACGGCGTCGGTGGTGCGGAAGATCTCCACCTGATCATTGCCGGTACCCGCATCCGCTTCTGATGCGCGCCTGATCGAGATCTGAACACGGGAAAGGGCCGCCCTCGGGCGGCCCTTTCTTACGCTGGTACCTGCATTTACGCGTTAGGCGGGCTACGCTCGTGACGAGCAGTAGAATGTCCCCTTCGGACTGGATCAGACCCTTGCGCCACTTCCTCGCCTGAGCTAACACCCGATGCACGTGAACCTGTCTGGGGCCGCTTGCGACATCGCCCCGATCGAGCTGCGGCCGAGCCTGCCGCGCGGGACGGACCGATGCCTGACCTGCTCATGACCTATCTGCCGATCGCCGTCTTCATCGGCGTCGCATCCGTGATCGGGCTTGCCCTCATGATCGCGCCGTTCCTGGTCGCGGTCCGCAATCCGGATCCCGAGAAGGTCTCCGCGTACGAGTGCGGCTTCAATGCCTTCGACGACGCGCGCATGAAGTTCGACGTGCGCTTCTACCTGGTCGCCATCCTTTTCATCATCTTCGACCTCGAGGTCGCTTTCCTCTTTCCCTGGGCAGTCGCTTTCAAGGAGACAGGTGCCTTCGGCTTCTGGTCCATGATGATCTTCCTCGGCGTGCTTACGATCGGCTTCATCTACGAGTGGCGCAAAGGAGCGCTGGAATGGGATTGATCACGCCGCCAGTTCCGGTCTTCGACAAGCCGCGTGAGGGCGCCGGTGGGCTCGTGAAGCCCGGCGACCGCGGCTTCACGGAGCTTTCGAACGAGCTTGCCGACAAGGGCTTCCTCGTCACGACGACCGACGACCTTATCAACTGGGCGCGCACCGGCTCGCTGATGTGGATGACGTTCGGCCTCGCCTGCTGCGCGGTCGAGATGATGCAGGCCTCGATGCCACGCTACGATGTCGAGCGCTTCGGCTTTGCGCCGCGCGCCTCGCCCCGCCAGTCGGACGTGATGATCGTTGCGGGCACGCTCACCAATAAGATGGCGCCGGCGCTGCGCAAGGTCTACGACCAGATGCCGGAGCCGCGCTACGTCATCTCCATGGGTTCATGCGCCAACGGCGGCGGCTACTATCATTACAGTTACGCGGTTGTCCGCGGCTGTGACCGCATTGTGCCGGTGGACATCTACGTGCCGGGCTGCCCGCCGACGGCGGAGGCGCTCGTCTACGGTATCCTGCTGCTGCAGAAGAAGATCCGGCGCACCGGCACCATCGAACGGTAGCACGCTGATGCAGACACACATCGAAAGCCTTGACGAGCTCAAGGAGCATGTTGCCGCCGGTCTCGGCGACAAGCTCGTTGATGCCCAGATTGCCTTCGGCGAGCTGACGCTCGTCGTGCCGCGCGAGCAGATCGTGCCCGTGCTCAAATATCTGCGCGACAACGGCCGCTGTCAGTTCGAAGTGCTGATCGATATCTGCGGCGTCGACTATCCCGCGCGCGAGCGGCGCTTCGACGTCGTGTACCACCTGCTCTCCGTGCGCCAGAACCAGCGTATCCGCGTGAAGTTGGAGACGGACGAGACGACGCCGGTTCCGAGCGTGATCAGCGTGTTTCCGGCCGCCAACTGGTACGAGCGCGAAGCCTACGACATGTACGGTATGCCCTTCTCGGGCCATCCGGACCTCCGCCGCCTGCTCACGGACTATGGCTTCGAAGGCTATCCCCTGCGCAAGGACTTCCCGCTCACGGGCTATGTCGAGGTGCGCTACGACGACGAGCTGAAGCGTGTCGTCTACGATCGCGTACGGCTGACGCAGGAATTCCGCGACTTCGATTTCGAGAGCCCCTGGGAGGGCGTGGAATACGTCCTGCCCGGTGACGAGAAGGCAGCCGCCGCGCCGGCAGCCACGCCTCCGCCTCCGCCGCCGAAGTCCTGAGATCTACGGCGGCGCCAGACGCCGCTGCGCATCCGCTCAATCGCGTGCATCGACCTTGATCATGTCGGCGGCCTTCTCCGCGATCATGATCGTCGGCGCGTTCGTATTGCCCGAGATCAGGTTCGGCATGATCGAGGCGTCGATCACCCTGAGCCCGCCGATGCCGTGCACGCGCAGCCGCGCATCGACCACGGCCATGGGATCGTTGCCCATCTTGCAGGTGCCGCACGGGTGAAAGACCGTCGTGCCGCGCTCCATGGCGAACTGCATGAAGTCCTCGTCGCTGCTGCATCCGAGGCCTGGGATCGTCTCGTTGCGGATGAGCGGTTTGAACGACGGCTGCTCGGCGATGCGCCGGGCGAGCTTCAGGCCGGCCAGCGTGACGCGGCGGTCGCTTTCCGCGGCGAGATAGTTCGCGATGATCGACGGTTTCTCCCTCGGATCGGCGGAGACAATGTGCTGGTGCCCGCGGCTCTCGGGACGCAGCACGCAGATGGTCGAGGAGACGCCGGGATAGGTGTGCAGGCCCTTGCCCGGCGCGTCCGCCGAGAAGGGAATGAAGTGGAACTGGATATCGGGCTCGTCGAGCTCCGGCGATGACTTCGCGAAGACGCCCGCCACGGCCGCGCCCGTCGCGAGAATGCCGCGGCGGTTAAAGGCATACTCGAGGCCTGTCTTCAGCTGCAGCATCGGGCTGTGCCACACGGCATTGAGGCTGTAGGGCAGCGTCACCTCGTAAACCGTACGCACCTGATAATGGTCCTGCAGGTTTTCGCCGACGCCCTTCAGCTCATGGCGCACGTCGACGCCCGCTTTCTTCAGGACGTCGCCCTGCCCGATGCCCGACAGCTCGAGAATCTGCGGGCTTCCGATGGCGCCGGCCGCGAGCAGCACTTCGCGCCGCGCCTTGATGAAACGCTTCTCTCCGCCGACGGAGTAGCGCACGCCCGAGGCGCGCTTCTCGTCGAGCGTGATGCCTTCGACCTCGGCGTGCGTGATGACGCGCAGGTTGGAGCGGCCCGCCGCATCCTTCAGATACGTGACGGCTGTCGATCCGCGCCGGCCATCGCGGATGGTGGCCTGGTAGTAGCCGGCACCCTCTTGCGACGCGCCATTGAAGTCGTCGGTCGGCGGAATGCCCGCTTCGATACAGGCCGCGACGAACGCTTCGCAGAGCGGGTTGTCGACATGGACGTCCGTGACCGACAGCGGTCCGCCGGCGCCATGCAGCTCGCTCTCGCCGCGCTCCTGGTTCTCGGCCCTCTTGAAATAAGGAAGCACGTCGTCATAGGACCAGCCGACATTGCCGAGCTGCCGCCATACGTCGTAGTCGCGCGCCTGCCCGCGCACGTAGAGAAGGCCGTTGATGGCGCTCGACCCGCCGAGCACGCGCCCGCGCGGCCAGGGGACGTAGCGCCCGCCGAGATGAGGCTCGGGGCCAGCGGCGTACTGCCAGGTGATGTCGGGATTGTACATCGTGCGGAAATAGCCGCCCGGGATGTGGATCCAGGGATTGCTGTCCTTGCCGCCGGCTTCGAGCAGGGCCACCGTCACGCCGGCCCGCTCGCTCAGGCGATTGGCGAGCACGCAGCCCGCCGAGCCGGCCCCCACGATCACATAGTCGAAGCTCCCCTCGTCCTTCCCAACCGGCATCTCGCTTCCCCGTGTACGCATATCGTTCAGCGTCGGCATGGCGCCGGCCGCTCGTTGGCGGCGAATGTACACGGAATGCCGGAAAGATCGACTCTCGAGGACGACCTTGGAACCAGCCCAAGTGCGACAGAGCGCTCGTCGTGCGCTGCCGGCTATCTCGCCTTCATGGCCTCCGGGAAGGGGCCGTATGTCAGCTTGCCGCATGTATAGGCGTGCTTTGCCGCGGCCGCCACCAGCCCGCCGGTGGTCAAGGGATTGAACCCGAACACCTCGTCGATGTGGCCATCGGCGAAAGTGTAGCCGGTGTCGTATTCCGTCTCGCCCAGTGTGCCTTGCACCTTCCATCGAACGCACGCAATGGGCCGCGATCCCCCGAGGCCCATGGGCCCGACCCAAAGGCTCGGAGGCGAAATCTTTGCCGTGATGATGCGGTCATGGCCGGCCTTGGCGCGGATGTTGCGGGCAATGATCTCACGATAATTGCCGGGGACGGCCGTGCCGGGAGGCGGCGGCGCGGCCGAGGCCGTCTCCATTCCCGGACCAGCGCCTCCGGCACAGCCTCCAAGGCTCACGATCGGCCCGACAGCGAACAATGCCAGAATGAACGGCCAGCGCATGATATCCCCCAATCCCACGACAGCCAGCCTATCACGCATCGATCCGCACCGTGAGCTTCGACCGAAGCGGATCAGCGCTTAACCGTAAGGAGACGGGACATCTGCGGTGCTGCGGCCACAGGACCCGGCGTGCGAGACGGAACAATCCCGTGTGCTGCGTTGTTGAGACAAGTGCCGGTGCCTCCCGACGGCCGCCAAGCCTGAAAGAGGAGCCGGCAGCACGTAGGTAAACCTTAATACGGCTCGCCTATACTCGCTCTCTGGATCGGGAAACGCTGAGTGCCGGCGGGGGACCAATATCCCCGGCATGAGGTTTGCACGGCCGGAGCCTGGAGTAGAGGCTCGGGGGCATCCGCCATCGGCGGCCGCCCGGGGAGTCGAGTAGAATGGCACGCGGTAAAGTCGGGATTGCACTTGGCGGCGGCGCAGCGCGCGGCTGGGCGCACATAGGCGTTCTGAGGGCGCTGGCCCAGGTCGGGGTCGTACCGGACATCATCGCCGGAACCTCGATCGGCGCCGTGGTCGGGGGGTGCTTTGCCGCCGGCCGTCTGGACGAACTCGAAGGGTTCGCCCGCGACCTCACCAAGCGCAAGATCTTCGGCTATCTCGATTTCAACCTGTCCGGCTCGGGCCTGATTACCGGTCAGCGCGTCGTCGAGCGCCTCGAAGGGCACCTCAAGAGCCTTCAGATCGAGGAAATGGAGTCCCGCTTTGCCGCGGTCGCGACCGAATTCGGAACCGGCCAGGAGACCTGGATAACGAGGGGACCGCTGGTCGAGGCCATGCGTGCCTCCTATGCGCTCCCCGGCATCTTCAAGCCGGTGCGGGTCAACAATCGCTGGCTGATGGATGGTGCGCTCTGCAACCCGGTGCCGGCCTCGGTGTGCCGCGCGCTCGGCGCCCGCTACGTCATTGCCGTCAACCTCAACTCGGATGCCTGCGGGCGCGGCAACCAGTTCCCCGAGCTCGACGGCGGCCTGATCGAGCCGACGCCTCCGCCGCCGCCGGAGCCGCCGCCCGCGCGGACGCTTGCCAATGGCTTCGGTGCGCGGAACCTGATCAAGCGCCAGCTCTTCGGTGGCGGGGATAGCAGCCCCGGCATTTCGAGTGTCATGGTCGACGCCTTCAACATCGTTCAGGACCGCATCGCGCGCTCGCGCCTCGCCGGTGACCCGCCGGATGCGATCATCAATCCGCGCCTTGCCGGCATCGGGCTCTTCGACTTTCACGCGGCTGATGCGCTCATCTCGCGCGGCATGGCAGCGGCCCAGCGCGAGGCCGAGGACATTCGCCGCGAGATCGCCGCCCGTGAAGCGGCAACGCAGCGCCATCTCGCCCTGGCCTGATCCCACCTCGCATTCCCGCACGCGGCGATTGGTGCTGGATCGACAGCGCCGGTCGTGATCTGGTGCGCGCTCCCCGAGCCAAGAAGCTCGCGACAACGGGGCGGGCGGAAGCGCGATGCAGGAGAAAACAAGCGACGCGGAGGCGACGCGCCGTGCGGCCATGAGGGTTGCGCACGACCGCCTCGATCTCTTCGCCGTCAGCATCCTGACCCTGCTCTGCATTTTCCTCGGCATCGGGCAGGTTGCGATGAAGGTCGCGAACGCGGGCATCTCGCCGATGCTGCAGGCTGGCTTGCGCTCGCTGCTCGCGGCCTGCCTCGTCGGCCTGCTGTGTGCCGTGCGCGGCATCTCCCTCCGGCTCAGCCCGACGATGCTGGCGCCACTGTTTCTCTCGGCGCTCTTCTTCACGGCCGAGTTCGCCTTCCTCTATCCGGGTCTCGACCGCACGACGGCCTCGCGCGCGGTGGTGCTCCTTTACACGTCGCCGTTCGTCGTCGCGGCGGGTGCGCATTTTCTCATTCCGGGCGACCGCCTGACGCTCGCAAGGATCGCCGGCCTCGTCGCCGCGCTCTGCGGCGTCATCATCGTGCTTTCGGGCCGCGAGGTGAAAGGCGTAAGCTCGCTGACCGGCGATCTGCTCTGCCTTGCGGGCGGCATCTCGTGGGGCTTTCTCACGCTCTCCGTGCGCGCCACGCGGCTTGCCGCCGAGCGGCCGGAGCGCGTGATCTTCATGCAGCTCCTGATCTCCGGCATTCTTCTGTGGCTCATCTCGCTGACCCTCGGCGAGCGCGGCATCACCGATCCATCGCCGCTCGTGCTCGGCGCTTTCGGCTACACCGTCGTCTTCGTGGCGTTCATCACGTTCACGACGAGCCTCTGGCTGATGACGCGCTATCCCGCCTCGCGCGTCATGGCCTTTCTAATGATCACGCCGGTTTTCGGCGTGGCCGCAGGTGTGATCCTTCTCGGCGAGCCGCTCACGATCCATCTCGGCGCCGGCCTGTTGGTCGTCGTCATCGGCCTATGGCTGGTGAACCGGCCGGCAGCGTCCGCGGAAAATTAAGCTCTTCGCCCGGCGATCAGCCAGTAGATGAAGCCGCCGGTGAATCCGGCCGTCGCGAAGACGGTCCATACGACGCCGAGCTGGCTCGGATCCTGTGCGGCTGCCCCCATGCGGCTCAGCAGCGGCCATGCCGCGAGCACCGCGCCGCCGCCGAGAATGTAGTAGAGCGACGATCGGATACGCGCCACCTCGCCGACGATCACGAGCAGAATTGCCGGAATGATCGTGAAGGTCGAGAAGAGCGCGACCGTATCCGTGAAGAGACCGAACATCGCATCGAACGTATCGGCATCGATATCGCGGCCATGCATGGCGTGCGTGAAGCGCTCCATGCCGAGCGTGAAGAGGACGGCGACCGCCGCCAGCGACGCCAGGATGAAGCCGAGCGGCACGAGGATGATCCGCCCCAGCGCGCGCCAGAACACGGTCAGTGCCCTTCCGCCGAGACGGCACGCTCGCTCGCGCGCAGCTTGAGGCTTTCCGACTTGAGCTGGCCGCAGGCAGCGAGGATGTCGCGACCGCGCGGCGTGCGCACGGGGCTCGCATAACCGGCGCGGTTCACGACTTCGGCGAACTTTTCGATCTGCTCCCAGTCCGAGCACTCGTACGGCGAGCCGGGCCAGGGATTGAACGGGATGAGATTGATCTTCGCCGGAATGCCCGCGAGCAGACGCACGAGCGCTTTTGCTTCTGCCAGACTGTCGTTCACGCCCTTGAGCATGACGTATTCGAAGGTGATGCGCCGCGCGTTGGAAAGACCCGGATAGGCGCGGCAGGCCGCGAGCAGCTCGGCGATCGGGTACTTCTTGTTGATCGGCACGAGCACGTCGCGCAGCTCGTCGCGCGTCGCGTGAAGCGAGATCGCGAGCATGGTGTCGGCTTCCTCACCCCAGCGCGCGATGTTCGGAACGACACCCGACGTCGAGAGCGTGATGCGCCGCTTCGAGAAGGCGAGACCGCCACTGTCGGCCGCGACGAGCATGGCATCGCGCACGTTCTCGAAATTGTAGAGCGGCTCGCCCATGCCCATGAGCACGATGTTGGTGATCTTGCGCTCGCTCGAGGGGAGCAGATGCGTGTCCTTGATCTCGACGCCATCGGGTGCACCAGCGGGCCAGTCGCCGATGCGGTCGCGCGCGAGCAGGATCTGGCCGACGATCTCGGAGATCTCGAGATTGCGCACGAGGCGCTGGGTGCCGGTGTGGCAGAACGAGCAGTTGAGCGTGCAGCCGACCTGCGAGGAAATGCAGAGCGTGCCGCGGTCGCTTTCGGGAATGTAGACGGTCTCGATCTCGGGCGCGCGCGCCTCGTGCCCGCGGCGCGGCAGACGCAGGAGCCACTTGCGCGTGCCGTCGGCGGAGATCTGCTCGGTGACGATTTCCGGGCGCTCGAGCGTGTAGGCGGCGGCGAGCCTGCCCCGAAGCTCCTTGGAAACGTCCGTCATGGCATCGAACGACGTCACGCCGTGCGCATAGATCCACGTCCAGAGCTGGCCAATGCGCATCCGCCGCTGGCGCTCCGGCACGCCGATGGCGGCAAGCGCCGCGCTCAGGCCGTCGCGGCCGAGCCCGGCGAGCGTCGGAAGTGGTGCCGCCGCGGATGCGGCCGACGCCGGCTTTTCCGGTGCGGGGCTTGAATTGAGGACAAGGACCATGAAATTGGAACCATTCGCGTCTGATTTGAGCCCCTTATATAGGGTGTCGCGCGTTCGGGCCACGTCTGCGACGATCAGGCACTTGCCGCGCAGCGGCAATGTTGCAGCGTTTGAAGCACGGATTGAATGTGTTAGGTAGACGGCTGCAAGATTTGCCCGGAGCACGGTTTACTGGCGCGACGCATTGGGCATGGGGGCAGGCCCCCGGGGGACTCCCCAGGGACTTCAAGGATTCGGGGGTAGGACAGCAGCATTATGGCAGAGCGGCGCACGAGCTTCGACTATGACGATCTCCTGGCGTGCGGGCGCGCCGAGCTGTTCGGCGCCGGCAACGCCCAGCTCCCGCTGCCGCCCATGCTGATGTTCGACCGCATCACGCACGTCTCCGAGACGGGCGGCGTGCACGGCAAGGGCCAGATCAAGGCCACGCTCGCCATTGCGGGCAATCCGAATTGCGACTGGTTCTTCTCCTGCCACTTCAAGGACGATCCGGTCATGCCGGGATGTCTCGGGCTCGATGCGCTCTGGCAGCTCACCGGCTTTTTTCTCGGCTGGCTCGGCGCGCCGGGACGGGGACGCGCGCTCGGCGTCGGCGAGGTCAAGTTCTCCGGCATGGTCCTGCCATCCGTGCGTGCGCTCGAGTACACGGTCGACATCAAGCGCGTCATCCTGCGCAAGCTGAAGCTCGGCATCGGTGATGGGACCTTGGTCGCGGACGGACAGGTGATCTATACGGCGAGCGAGCTGAAGGTCGGATTGTTCGAGGCCGGGCAGGAGGCGGGTGGCGCCACGGCCTGAGAGCGGACTGCCGGTTGCGCGCTGACGCAGCCGGACGATTGCGATGTAGGTGGCTGCGGCGGCTGCTTGGCGCGGCGTCGGCGGCCCCAGGGGAAGGAAGGCGGAGAATGAGGCGGGTCGTCGTTACCGGGATGGGCATCGTCTCATCGATCGGCAACAGCACGCAGGAGGTGCTGGCCTCGCTCCGCGAGGGCAAATCCGGCATCACGCGCGCCGAGAAGTACGCCGAGCTCGGTTTCCGCTGCCAGGTTTTCGGCGAGCCGAAAATCGATTGGAACGCGGCGGTGCCACGCAAGCCCAAGCGGTTCATGGAAGAAGGCGTCGCCTGGAACTACATCGCCATGGAGCAGGCGATCCGCGATGCCGGGCTCGAGGAGAAGGATGTCGTCAACGAGCGGACGGGCATCATCGTCGGCTCCGGCGGTCCCTCCACGTACGCGATCGTGAAATCGGCCGATACGGCGCGCGAGAAAGGTCCGAAGAAGATCGGTCCCTTCGAGGTGCCGAAAGCCATGTGCTCGGGGCCTTCCGCCGTTCTGGCGACCAGCTTCCAGATCAAGGGCGTGAACTATTCGATCTCGTCGGCCTGCGCGACCTCGGCCCACTGCATCGGCAATGCGGCCGAGATGATCCAGTGGGGCAAGCAGGACGTGATGTTCGCGGGCGGCTGCGAGGAACTCGACTGGACGCTCTCCGTGCTGTTCGACGCCATGGGCGCCATGTCGACCAAGTTCAACGAGACGCCGAGCAAGGCGTCGCGTGCCTACGATGCCAACCGGGACGGGTTCGTCATCGCCGGCGGCGCCGGGATGCTCGTGCTCGAGGAGCGCGAGCGGGCGATCGCGCGCGGCGCGAAGATCTATGGCGAGCTGGTCGGCTACGGGGCGACGTCCGATGGCTTCGATATGGTGGCACCCTCGGGGGAGGGGGCCGTCAGATGCATGCGCAAGGCGTTGGAGGGCTTCGACGGTAAGGCCATCGGCAAGGTCGATTACATCAATCCCCACGGCACGGGGACGCCGGTCGGCGACGAGCGCGAGATCGCCGCGATCCGCGAGGTTTTTGGGAAGGACGTACCCCCCATTTCCTCGACCAAGTCCCTGACGGGGCATTCGCTCGGCGCCATCGGCGTCCAGGAGGCCATTTTCTCGCTGCTCATGATGAACAACAGCTTCATCTGCGAGAGCGCCAATATCGAGGAACTGGACCCCGCGTTCGCAGATGTTCCCATTGTGCGCGAGCGGCAGGAGGTTCCTCTTAACTGTGTGCTCTCGAACAGCTTTGGTTTCGGCGGCACGAATGCCACCCTGGCATTCCGCCGCCATTCAGGTTAAGGGCAGGGCGCCGATCGGCGCCATCCTCATCTCCTGGCGGTCCGGTCAGGCGCGCTTGGCGCCTCAGAGGTGCCAGGATCCATGGAGCATTTTCGCCGTGACAAGGCGACGGTCACTCAGCGCTGCTGGCTGTCAGCAGCCCGCCGGGCCGATCTCGTTAGCGTAGGGGCTCGAATGAGCGAGAAAGATATCCTGGCGCCGGGGGCGCTGATGGCGGGCAAGCGCGGCCTCGTGATGGGCGTCGCCAACGACCGCTCGATCGCGTGGGGCATCGCGACGGCGCTCGCGAAGCATGGCGCCAAGCTCGCCTTCACGTACCAGGGCGACGCCTTTGGCCGCCGGGCCATCCCGCTCGCCGAGTCCGTCAAATCGGATGTCATCGTGCCTTGCGACGTGAGCGATCTCGCGAGCGTCGACAATGTATTCGGCGAGATCGAGAAGAAATGGGGCGGGCTCGATTTCATCGTGCACGCGCTGGCCTTCTCGGACCGTCGCGAGCTGATGGGCCGCTACTCCGACACGACGCGCGACAACTTCACCAACACCATGGTGATCTCCTGCTTCTCCTTCACGGAGATCGCCAAGCGCGCGGCGCCGCTCATGAAGGATGGCGGATCGCTGCTGACGCTGACCTATGGCGGCTCGCAGCGCGTCGTGCCGTCCTACAATGTCATGGGCGTCGCAAAGGCGGCGCTCGAAGCCTCGGTGCGCTATCTCGCCGCCGACTTCGGGCCGCAGGGTATTCGCGTGAACGCGCTTTCGGCGGGTCCCATGCGCACGCTCGCCGGGGCGGCCATCTCGGATGCGCGCGTGATCTTCAACTTCCAGGGCGATAGCGCGCCGCTGAAGCGCACGCCAACGCTTTCGGAGGTTGGCGGCTCGGCCCTGTACCTGCTTTCGGACCTTTCCGGCGGCGTCACCGGCGAGGTGCACTACGTCGACTGCGGCTACAATGTCGTGTCCATGCCCTCGCTCGAGGCGCTCAAGGCCCAGGACGAGCTGGTCGAGAGGGCCCGCGCCGCGCTGAAGGATGCCGGTAAGGGCTGAGGCCCTTTTTCCGGCTCTAGTCACAGATCACCTCAGACTTACGTTGCATGGCGCTTCCATCGGAAGAGCCATCGCACTATGGTGCGCCGCGAAATTCAGGTCGAAGTGCCGAGGCACGCCCGAGAGGAGAGGAACGCATGTCCAAGATCAAGGTCACGGGAACGGTCGTCGAGATGGACGGCGACGAGATGACCCGCATCATCTGGCAGCTGATCAAGGACAAGCTGATCCATCCCTACCTCGATCTCAATCTCGAGTACTACGACCTCGGCGTCGAGGCGCGCGACAAGACCAACGACCAGATCACCATCGACGCGGCAAACGCGACGAAGAAGCACGGCGTCGCCGTGAAGTGCGCGACGATCACGCCGGACGAAGCGCGCGTGAAGGAGTTCGGCCTCAAGGAAATGTGGAAGAGCCCGAACGGCACGATCCGCAACATCCTCGGCGGCACCATCTTCCGCGAGCCCATCATCTGCAAGAACGTGCCGCGCCTCGTGCCGGGCTGGACACAGCCGTTCGTGATCGGCCGTCATGCGTTCGGCGATCAGTACCGCGCGACGGACTTCAAGTTCCCCGGCAAGGGCACGATCACGCTGAAGTTCGTTGGTGAGGACGGGCAGGTCATCGAGAAGGAAGTGATCAAGACGCCGGGTTCGGGCGTCACAATGGCCATGTTCAACTACGACGAGTCGATTCGCGACTTCGCGCGCGCCTCGTTCAACTACGGCCTCGCGCGCAACTATCCCGTCTACCTCTCGACGAAGAACACGATCCTCAAGGTCTATGACGGACGCTTCAAGGACATCTTCCAGGAAGTGTTCGACGCGGAATTCAAGGCCGAGTTCGACAAGCGCAAGCTCACGTACGAGCACCGCCTGATCGACGACATGGTGGCGGCAGCCCTCAAGTGGTCGGGCGGTTACGTCTGGGCCTGCAAGAACTACGACGGCGACGTGCAGTCCGACACGGCGGCGCAGGGCTTCGGCTCGCTCGGCCTCATGACCTCCGTGCTCATGACGCCGGACGGCAAGACCTGCGAGGCCGAGGCCGCGCACGGCACCGTTACGCGCCACTACCGCGAGCACCAGAAGGGCCGCGAGACCTCGACCAACTCCATGGCCTCGATCTTTGCCTGGACACGCGGTCTCGCCCATCGCGCCAAGCTCGACAACAATCCAGAGCTCGCCAAGTTCTCGACGACGCTCGAGAAGGTCTGCATCGACACCGTCGAGTCGGGCTTCATGACGAAGGACTTGGCACTCCTCGTCGGCGACCAGCAGAAGTGGCTGTCGACGCAGGGCTTCCTCGACAAGATCGACGAGAACCTCAAGAAGGCCATGGCCTGATCGCGAGGGCGTCCGGCCGGCATAGCACCACGCTGGAGAGGGAGGACTTCTTTCCAGCAGCCGGCGGCAAAGGAAAAGCCGGCATAGCACCGCGCTGGAGAGAGAGGACTTCTTTCCAGCAGCCGGCGGCAAAGGAAAAGCCGGCATAGCACCGCGCTGGAGAGAGAAGACTTCTTTCCAGCAGCCGGCGGCAAAGGAAAACGGAGCTTGGTCACAAGGCCGGGCTCTTTTTCTTTGGTCGCGCGTTATGCTGCATAATGCAGTCAGCAAAGCGAGTGAGGCCCTCAATGGCTGAACGAACTCCCATCCACACGGGCGGCTGTCAGTGCGGCGCCGTCCGCTACGCGCTGTATTCCGAGCCCACGGACTCCTCCATCTGCCACTGCCGCATGTGCCAGAAGGCATTCGGCAACTACTTCGCACCTCTCGGAGGTGTGCCGCCGAACGATCTCGAATGGACGCGCGGCACGCTCAGCATCTTTCGATCGTCTGAAGCGGCCGAACGCGGTTTCTGTCGGGATTGCGGGACGCCGCTCGCTTATCGCGCGATGGACTTCGACCGCATTTCGGTTTCCCTCGGCTCGCTCGATGATCCGTCGAAGGTTGTGCCCAGCAGCCAGTTCGGCCTGGAAGGCCGCATACCCTGGGTCGGTGAGCTTTTGGATCTGCCGGGCGTCCGTTCCGAAGACGCCATCCCTGCAGATCAGCTGCCGAAGTTTGCAAGCCGGCAGCATCCCGATCACGACACCTGACGGCGGGGCTAAGTCCCTCTCTTGGCGCGTGACAGGCAGACCGCGACGGCGTTGCTCACCCGTGCGCTGGTGCCAATATGGCTCGAACGCGCCGGTTCGTGTGCGTCGAGCAAAACGCCTGGGAGAGAACGTCCGATGTGCAAGACTATTCGAAGCCTTATGGCTCTCGCTGCTGCATTCGCCCTGCCGGGTGCCGCCAGCGCCGACACGCCGGTTCGCGGCGGTACGCTGAGCTTCGCCGTTGTCGCCGAACCGCCGAACTACGACTGCCACTCGAACACGACCTTCGGCCACACGCATCCTGTCGCGCCGCACTATTCGACGCTGCTCAAGTTTCACGGCTTGACCTATCCGGAGGTGAGCGGCGATCTCGCCGAAAGCTGGACGGCCTCTCCCGACGGGCTGAGCTACACCTTCAAGCTGCACAAGAACATCAAGTTCCACGACGGTTCGCCGCTGACGTCCAATGACGTGAAGGCCAGCTACGAACGCATCATCCGCCCGCCCGAGGGGATCGTTTCGGCGCGCCGTTCCTACTATGCCGACTTCGGCGATATCGAAACGCCGGACGACCAGACGGTCGTATTCAAAATGAAGACGCCGATTGCCGGCGTGCTGTCGCTCCTCGCCTCGCCCTTCAACTGCATCTACAGCGCCGCCAAGCTCAAGGAGAATCCGCGCTATCCCGAGCGCGAGATCATGGGCTCCGGCGCCTTCACGTTCGTCGAGCACGTGCGCGGCTCGTCTTGGACGGGCAAGCGCTTCGACGGCTACTTCAAGGCCGGGCTGCCCTATCTCGACGGCTACAAGGCTTACTTCGTGAAATCGCCGGCGGTGCTGCCGGGCCTTCTCGGCGGGCAGTTCGACGCCGAATTCCGTTTCCGCTCACCCGGCGAGCGTGATCAGCTCGTGGCCAAGCTCGGCGACAAGGTATGGGTGAAAGAGCAGCCCCTCGTCTCGGCTCTGATCGTGATCTTCAACACCAAGCGCCCACCCTTCGACAATGAGAAGGTGCGACAGGCGCTGTCGCTTGCGATCGACCGCTGGGGCGGCGGCGAGGCGCTCGGCAAGATCGCCGCGATCCGCTATGTCGGCGGCGTGATGCGCCCCGGCTACGAGCTGGCGCTGCCCGAGAGCGAGCTCGTCAAGCTTCCGGGTTTCGGCAAGGATCCGGCGGCAGCGCGCGCGGAAGCGCAGAAGCTGCTCAAGGAAGCGGGGGTCGACAAGCTCTCCTTCAAGCTGCTCAATCGCTCGGCGACGGACCCGTATACGGCCGGCGGCGTCTACCTGCTGGACCAGTGGCGGCGCATCGGCGTGACGGCCGTGCACGAGCAGTACGAGACGTCGCCATATCAAGCCGCTCTTTCGAGCGGCAACTTCGATGTCGCGATCGAGTTCATCTCCGACTACACCGACGACCCGACGGCTCAGTTCACCAAGATGCTGTCCAAGCGCCTTTCGGCCGTCGGCTACTCCGATCACCAGGACGACGCGATCGACAATCTCTACAAGGCACAGCAGCGTGCCGTCGATCCGGCCGAACGCAAGCGCATCGTCAACGAGCTCGACCGCTACGTGCTCACCAAGGCGAATGCCGTGCCTTTCCTCTGGTTCCAGCGCATTACCGTCCAGCCGACGCGCTTGAAGGGCTGGTACGCCATGCCGAGCCATTATCTGGGGCAGGATCTGTCGGACGTCTGGCTGGCGCCAAAATAAGACCGCGCTGGTGGAGTGCGAGGTATCCCCTCGCACTCACATCAGAATGTCGCGCGCGCCGACAACCGCGTTGGCGATGTAGTCGAACGTCACGCGGAGGCGCTCGACGCCCCGCACGTCCGGGTGTGCGACCAGCCACAGCTCGCGGATCAAGGGCTCTTCGCCATCGAGATCCACGCGCACCAGGTCCGGGTACTGGTGGGCGACGAACTTCGGGATCAGCCCGATGCCGAGCCCGCCGCGTGCCGCTGCCAGACGCGCGAAGAGCGTGTTCACCTTGAGCGAGTAGCGGTGGGAATTGCCGACGGCGCGCGCGCAGTGCTTCGCCGCCTCGATGTGGGAGAGGTCGTCGGCGAAACCGATGAAGTCCAGCGGGCCGTTCCCGTGCGCCTCGATGTACTTCCGGTCGGCATAGAAGTAGCTCGCGTAGTCGGCGATCTTGCGCGTGATCACGTTCGCGCCTTCCGGGCGCGAATGGCGGACGGCGAGATCGACGTCGCGGCGTGCGAGGCTCAGGTTCCGGCTGCTGATGACGAGCTCGATCTCGAGGCCCGGGTTCTGCACCATCAGCTCGCGCATCCGCGACATGAGGAAGTACGAGCCGAAGATTTCGGTCGCGGTCAGCCGCACTTTTCCGACCACTGAATCCGCCGGGCCGCCTGCGAGGCGGCGAATGGATTGCGCGCCGTCGTACATGGCCGAAGCCGCGACCGCCGCCCGCTCGCCCGCCGCCGTCAACGCGAATCGGCCGTCGTGCCGATCGAAGAGTTGTACACGGAGCACGGTCTCCAGCGCGGCGATACGGCGCCCCACGGTCGCATGCGTGACGCCGAGCGTCCGCGCGGCCGCCGAAAGACTTCCGAGACGGGCCAGTTCTAGGAAAAAATGCACATCTTCCCAGTCTGGATACGCTGTGCGTTTTTTAACAGCCATGGGCAATTTTTAGGGGATTGCCGATCGTTGATCAACAGTCAAACTCTCTCGCCGGATGATCTCGATACTTGCGACGTTGACATCCAATTTATTGGCGTCTCGGGCTCAAGGACCCGAATTCGAGTTCGATCAACGATTGACAATCGATAGGGAAATGCGCGCCGTGGACCAGGAAAATTTGAACGGCTTCGACCTGAATGGCTGTGTACTGCACTTGTTGCACCGTGCACAGCAGGCGGCGGATGAAGCCTTCGCCGCGGCATTCGCCGACACCGGCCTGACGCCGCGACAACTCGCGGTGCTCGTGATCGTCGGCGAGCGCGAGGGCACCAACCAGGTCGGGCTGGTCGATGCCACGGGCATCGATCGTTCGACGACTGCCGATCTCGTCCGCCGGCTCATGCGCAAGGGCCTGCTCGCGCGCCGTCGCGCGCGCCACGATGCACGATCGAACGTCCTGCGTCTGACCGATGAGGGGCGCACGATGCTCGCGAGTTTCCGCGCACGCGCGGCCGAGGTCGATCAGATGCTGCTCGGTGTGCTGCCCGAGGCCGGGCGCGCAGGTTTCGTCGAGGCCCTGGGTCGGATCGCGACCATGGCGCCGGCGACCAACGGCGCCGGGCGGGATCGCGGGCTTCTAGCTGCGGAATAGCGCGCTCAGCCGCCGGCCGCCCTCGGCCATCTCTCGATCAAAGCTTCCAAGCCGAGTGCGCGCGCTTCCCGGACAAAGCCCGCCGACTTCAGCGCGCGGATGACATCGCCGAGCGTCAGCAGGTTGGCATTGTTCGCACGCGCGGGTCCCATGGCCTCGGCGGCGCGCAGGATCACGCGGGCGCCCTCGCGTTTGTCGCTCGCCATCTTGAGCTCGGCGAGCACACCCGTTGCCGGAAGATGGCCGTCGGCCGGCTGCGGCGTCCGGCTCGCGGCCTCCCAGAGCGGGATCGGGATCTGCACGTCGAGCGCGTCCAGGACGGTCACGAGACGGTGCAGATGCGGCGCATCCATGCGGCCGGCGCGGGCGATCCGCTCGATGCCGGCGAGCGCACCGGCATCGGGCACCGTGCCGCCGGCGAGCGCGCCGAGAACACGCCAGTGATCGAGATCGCGGTTGAGCGCGGCCCAGCCATCGACCGACGTACCTTGGTTGGACTGCACGAGGACCTCGGCGGCATCGTCTGCGAACCACGCCAGCTCCGGACCTGGGCGCATGAACGCGACAAGCGCGCCGAGTGCCCGCGCGGCTGAAGCTCTGAGCCCGGCCTTGCCTGCCTCCTCCAGGAGCGCGGCGGCGAGGCGCGCCTTCTTCACGGGGGAGCCTTCGATCGCGGCGGCTTGAAAGAGCGCCGCGCGGCGCAGGGCACCCGTCTGTTTCGATGCGAGCGGGTTCGCCAGGTCCGCCGGTCCAAGAGGGAGGCTGCGGTACTGCTCCGCGAGCAGCTCCGGCGGGAGGATCGCGAGCTTTACCGCGCGCTCGGCGGCGGCGAGCTTCAGGCCCGGATCGACGGACTGCCCCGTCGCGACGAGTGCCAGGACGGCCGGCTCCGCGCGCTCGACGAGCGTGCCCGGCCAGACGATGCCGGCGGCCTCGCCGATCCGATAGTCGAGCACACCGACCGTGGCGGGAAGCGCTGGCGGCGCCTTGCCTTTGGCACCCGCGCCTTCGAGGACCGCCTGCGCGAAGGACGC
>JAEWIJ010000193.1 GCA_023387235.1 Pseudomonadota bacterium | reverse complement strand
AGGCAGGCGGACGCCCCTCGACACCGACCGCACCGATCGCGAACCGGCCGACCACCGGCCAGCCTCGCAATGAGCTCGGCGGCGCACCGCGCGCCGAGCCGGCCATGTCCGCGCGCGGCCCGCTGCCCGGTGCCGGCGGTCCCATGCCGGGACAGCCCGGCGGTGAGGACGATGCCTGGGCCGACGAGCCGGCCCGCCGCCGCTTTCCCAAGATCGCGGTCGTAGCGCTCGTTCTTCTCGCCATCATCGGCGGCGGCGTCTATGCGCTTCACGCGACCGGCCAGCTCGATCCGATCGTGAGCCGCGTCTCCTCCGCGACCGCGCCGGAGTCGTCCGCACCCACGTCGACGGCGCCTCTGGTGACGGCAACGCCCGGCGCCCGCAAGCAGACGCTGGTCTCGGACTACGCCAGCGATCCCGCCGAAGTGGACCGCCAGTTCCAGCGTGCCGCACTCTGGCAGCTCCTCAAGACCGAGTTCCCCGACTGGTACCAGGAGCGCCTGCGCGATACCGCGCGCCTCAAGGGAGAGGGCAAGGCTGACAAGGCCATTGCGCAGCACCTCGCCGAGCAGCTTGTCGCCTTGCGCCGCAAGCACGTCACGGATGCGCTCGCCGCCAGCCCGCAGCACCTGAAGTCGGTGGCGACGACCTTCCTCGAAAACCTCGAGCGCCTTTCGCGGCACAGCGTCGAAGCCTGCTACGGCTTCATCTCGCAGGGAGAGACGAACCCGCTCATCGTCGAGCTGACGCGCGCCTCCGAGCACACGCCCGCGCTCCAGAAGCAGGCCGCCGCGATCTTCTCGGCCATTGCCGAAGGTCGCCGCACGCCCGAGAAGCACAGCCAGCCGACGCGCGACGACTACGACCAGCTCGCATTGCAGCTTGCGAAGCGCGGCTGGAGCCCGATGGATCTCCAGCTCTTCTCCGACGCGCGCTCGCTGGCCCGCGCCGCGCCCGAGCGCGTCTGCCGCATGGTGCAGGACTGGTTCGCGGCCCAGCTCGCGGTCACCGACGAGGCCGTGCAGGTGCGCCTGCTCATCGAGGCGCTGAAGCCCGTGGTTGCGGGTTGAGGCGAGCATCTCAGGCCGCGCGCACACCTCGCGTGCTCAACGTCGCATTTTGGGTCCAAAGTTGCTTTAGCCCCGGCGGAGCAACTCAATTGAGGTCGTTGGCATGCAGACGAGCGCCAGTAATGCTCAGAACCTGACGAGCCGCCTCGCCAATCCGACGCGGTTCATGTCGCTGAGCGCGGCGCTGATTCCGTGGGTCGGCGGGCTCGCGGCTGCGCTGATCGCCATCGGCCTCTATCTGGCATTCTTCTCCGCGCCACCGGACTACCAGCAGGGCCACACGGTCAAGATCATGTTCATCCACGTGCCCTCGGCATGGCTCGCCATGGGCGGATATCTGCTGGTCGCGATCTCGAGCTTCGGGTTGCTCGTCTTCCGCCATCCGCTCGCCGATGTCTCGGCAAAGGCCGCAGTGCCGCTCGGTGCCGCATTCACGTTCCTCGCGCTCGTTACCGGCGCGCTCTGGGGCCGGCCCATGTGGGGCGCCTACTGGGTGTGGGATGCGCGGCTGACCTCGGTGTTGATCCTGTTCTTTCTCTATCTCGGGCTCATGGCGCTCAGATCCTCGCTCGACGACGAGGCGCTCGCCGGCAAGCTGACCGCCATCCTCGCGCTCGTCGGCGTCGTCATTCTTCCGATCATCAAGTTCTCGGTCGACTGGTGGAATACGCTGCATCAGCCCGCGAGCGTGCTGCGCGTCGGCGGCCCGAGCATTCACCCGTCGATCCTGGTACCGCTGCTCGTCATGGCGGCGGGTTTCACGCTCGCGTTCATCGCCATGCACCTCAAGGCCATGCGCAACGAGATCCTGCGCCGCCGGGTAAAAGCGCTGACGCTCGCCGAGGTGAACCGGGCCGGCAGCAGCGTTCCAGCCGGCGCGAAGGGATGATCGTCATGGATCTCGGACCGCACGCTGCCTTCATCATCGCGTCCTACGCCGTCGTGGCGATCGTCATGCTCGCGCTCGTCGCCTGGCTGGTCTTCGACGGCCGCCGCTACCAGCGCGCGCTCGAAGCGCTCGAAGCACGCGGCGTGCGGCGTCGCTCGCATGCCGGAGACGCTGCACGATGACGGATCACGCGACCGACGCGCCGCCCGCACCGCCCCGCCGGCGCCCGCTGCTCATTCTGGTGCCGCTGATGCTGTTCGGCGCCATGGCCGTGATGTTCGCCTTCGCCCTCACCAAGGGCGATCCCGCAAAGCTTCCCTCGGCACTGATCGGCAAGCCTGCCCCGGCTCTCGCGCTCACGGCGATCGAAGGTCTGCAGGATGGCGGACGTGCCGCGCCGCTGCTCACGCCCGACTTCCTGCAGAAGGGTGAGGTCACGGTCGTGAATTTCTGGGCGTCGTGGTGCGGCCCATGTGTCGAGGAGCATCCTTTGCTCACCGAGCTTGCGCGGACGGTTCCCGTTGTCGGCGTGAACTACAAGGATGCCGCCGTCAACGCGCGCCGCTTCCTCAGCCGCTACGGCAATCCCTTCGCCGCCATCGGCGCCGACACGACGGGGCGCACGGCCATCGAGTGGGGCGTTTACGGGATGCCCGAGACCTTCATCATCGATCGCGCGGGCCGCATTGCCTACAAGCACGTCGGCCCGATCTCGCCCGACGCACTCACCCGGACGCTGCTGCCGACGATCGCGCGCCTCAAGGCCGAGAAGCCGAAATCGTAGCCTACTTACAGCCCGTCGTGACGGCCTGCAGGGCTTGCGTGATGCCGGCGAGCGAATAGGTATCGGTCGTCGTCGTGCCGCGCTCGGATGTGCCGACGATCGTCATCGTCGAGCCCCTGCGCATGGCCTCGATGAGCTTCAGCTCCTCGCCCGCGTCGGCGATATAAGCGCGATCCCCGTGCGCGAAGAGTTTGAATTCCGCATTGCCGACGGACATCGTGACGTCGCTGCCGCCCTTGAGCGGATAGCCGACGCGCACGCTGACCTCCGCCTTCACGCCGTCCTTCGGCCAGCTCGATACGTAGACGAAGGCGGGGCTGCGCTTGGCGCCCGTCGGCTCCTGCTTGGTCGGCTGCGCGGTCGCGAAGCACAGCAGGCTTCCGCCCTCGCCATGCGTGAAAGCCGTCCAGCTCGAAAAAGTGCCGATGGATTTGACGGTCTGCGCGAGCGCCCCACTGCCGGCAAGCGCCACCAGCGCGATCACACCCCCGGCGCGCAATGCCGTCGCGCGCGTCCATCCCCGATATGACATGAGCCTGCTCGTCTCCATTCTCTTGGCGGCGGTCCTCCGTCGCATAGCGTCCGCCGCGCGGCTATTGTTCCGTCCGGCGCATCACGCGCCCGCCTTGCACATGAGGCTCGAGGCCGGTCACCGGCCCGCCTTCGCTCACGGGCCGCGCCGCGAATCGGCCAAGCGAACGTACGCGATCATACATGACGATGGCCCCCGCCATGGCAACGTTGATACAGAAGCTCGTCGGTATTTTGACGGTGTAGTCGCAACGCGCAAGCATCTGAGGCGAAAGCGATCCCCGCTCCGGGCCGAGCACGTAGGCCGCGCGCAGCGGATGGCGGAAGCTCGGCAGGTCGACGGCCTCCTCGATCAGCTCGATACCGACCAGCCGGCAGCCCTGCGGGAGCGCCATGTCATCGAGGCTTGCCCAGTTGTAGTGCGGCAGGTGCTGGATGCCTTTCGAGGTATCGGCGGCCGCCTCGCGCGCCTGATAGGTGGCGCCGACGGTGAACGTGAAGCTCGCGCCGAAACCGTGCGCCGAGCGCATGAGGTTGCCGACGTTCAGGCTTTTGGATATGCGCTCGGCACCAATGGCGAAGTAGCCGCGGTTGACGGGCTTGGCCGGAACCGTACTCATAGTCTGGGCACTCCCGTTCGGAGGGCATGCAGGTCTCGTCGCTGAGGAGGTGTCACATGAAGGCCGCCCTGTGCAAGTCGCTGGACGGGCCCGAGACAATCACGATCGAGGACATCGCCGATCCGACGCCTGCTTCCGGCGAGGTCGTGGTGCGGGTCCATGCGGCGGCCCTCAACTTCCTCGATACATTGATCACGCGCGGAAAATACCAGTTCAAGCCGGACCTTCCCTTCTCGCCGGCGGCCGAGATCGCGGGCGTGGTGGAGACCGTGGGCACCGAAGCCGGCGACCTGAAGCCCGGCCAGCGCGTGTGCGGCTATATCGCCTGGGGTGGCGCGCGCGAGAAGGTCGCGGTGCCGGCCAAGCTCATGATCCCCGTCCCCGATGGCGTGAGCGATGCGGCAGCCGCGGGCATCAGCGTGACCTACGGCACGGCCATGCACGGCCTCAAGGACCGCGGTGGTTTGAAAGCCGGCGAGAGTGTCGCCGTGCTCGGCGCGTCGGGTGGCGCCGGTCTCGCGGCCGTAGAGATCGCCAAGCTCATGGGCGCGCGCGTGATCGCCGTCGCATCGAGCGATGAGAAGCTCGCCATCTGCCGTGATCATGGCGCCGACGATCTGCTGAACTATGCGACCACCGATCTCAAAACCGGCTTGCGCGAGCTGACGGGCGGGAAAGGCGTCGACGTCGTCTACGACTGCGTCGGCGGCGACTACTCGGAGGCGGCGCTGCGCTCCATCGCCTGGGGCGGGCGCCTGCTCGTGATCGGCTTTGCCGCGGGCGCGATCCCCAAAATCCCGCTCAATCTCTTCCTGCTCAAGAATGCCGCCGCCATCGGCGTCTTCTGGGGCGAGATGATCATGCGCGAGCCCGAGCAGCATCGCGCCAACATGATCGAAGTGCTGCAATGGTGCGCCGAGGGCCGCCTCAAACCGCACGTGCACGCAACCTACCCGCTCGCGCGCATCGGCGAGGCCATCATGGCCCTCGACAAGCGGCAGGTCAGCGGCAAGCTGATCGTCGAGCTCTGAAGGATATTGCTAGCCCCCGCCAGCAGTCACATACCGGACCTGTTCGGCACTGTGCTATGGCAGGGACCGCCACACGGAGGAGGCGCGCCGATCAAGCGCGCCGATCCCTCGCTCCCAGCCTGTTCCACGGCGGCCATGCCCGCTGATGTCTCATCCCACCACGCGGCGGGCACCTCATGACTGCGGACGTCCTGTTCATCATCGCCGGCGCCTTCGCGGGCGGCTTCGTGAGCGGCCTCACGGGCTTCGGCACGGGCATGACGGCGCTCGTGCTGTGGTTGCACGCCTTACCGGTCACGGTCGCGGCGACACTCGTGATCGTCTGCTCGATCGTCGCCCAGATCCAATCCCTGCCCATGATCTGGCACGCCCTCGACTGGCGCCGCCTCGCGCCGTTCCTCATCGGCGGGCTCATCGGCATCCCGATCGGCACGTGGCTGCTCCTCGTCGTCTCGGTTCAGACCGTGAAGCTCGGCATCGGCATCGTCGTCACGATCTATTGCTCGATCATGCTGCTCGGCAGCATCCGTCCGAGCGTCCAGGGCGGCGGGCGCATCGCGGACGGCATCGTCGGATTTGCGGGCGGCATTCTCGGCGGGCTTGCGGGGCTTTCGGGTCCTCTGCCGACGATCTGGGCCAGCCTGCGCCGCTGGGGCAAGGACGCGCGCCGCGCCGTCTTCCAGGGTTTCAATCTCACTATCCTCACCGTGTCGCTCATGGTGCACGCGGCCGCGGGTCTCGTGACGGCGGAGCTTGGCCGCGCGGTTCTGTTCGCGCTCCCCGGCACGCTCCTCGGCGCCTGGATCGGGCAGCGCATCTATCACCGCCTCGACGATCACCGCTTCGACCGCCTCGTTCTGGCGATCCTGCTCGTCGCCGGCCTCACGCTGCTCTGGTCGAGCCTCTGAGCTAGCGCGGCGGCGCGGCCACTGCCGCTTCATCCTGCGTCTCGGCTGAAGGCTCTCCGCGCGGATCGAGCTCGAAGACGGCGGGCGTGGTCTTGGGCACGATGACGAACGGCTCGGTGCGCTGCATCGGCGGCTTCGGACGAATCCCGACGCGCAAGAGCATGACGAGCGCGATGCTCGCATGAGCCATGGCCGTGTGAAGATAGAGGCCGCCAAATCCGAAGGTCTGCATCATGGCGGATGCGATCATCGGACCGAGGATCGCGCCCGCCGAGAAGACCAGCAGAAGCCCGCTCGACACCTCGACAGCGCGCTTCCTGTGCACGAGGTCGTTCGCGTGCGCGACGCACAGCGTGTAGACGGTGAACGCCATGCTGCCGTAGAGCACGGCGAGAACGAACAACGCAGCCGTGCCCGCGCTCGACATGGCGTACAGCGCGACGCCGCCCGCGGACGCGATGGTGCACACGACGATCGCGACGGCGCGTCGTCCGAACTGATCGGAAAGCCGCCCGATCGGCCACTGGCTGACGGCACCGCCGAGCACGGCGAGCGACATGAAGAATGCCGTATCGCGCACCGACAGCCCCGCACCCTGCGCAAAGAGCGGCGAGAACGTCCAGAAGGCCGAGTTGACGAGACCCGCAGCAAAGCAGCCGAAGACGGCGGCCGGCGACACCGTGACCAGCCATCCGAGCCGCATCTTGGCGCGCGGCGGCGGCTGCGGCGCGCTTCGCGGCGTCAGCGCGATGGGAACGGCGGCGAGCGAATAGAGGATCGCGACGAGCGAGAAGAGCTCGAAGCTCGTCGGCTGGCCGGCGGATATGAGCTGCATCCCGACGGTGACCACCGTCAGGTTGGTCATCGCATAGGCGCCGAGGACGCGCCCGCGGTTTTCGGGGACGGATGCCCCCGTCAGCCAGCTCTCGATGATCATGAACAGGCCCGCGAACACGAGCCCGTTGATCGCTCTCAGCCCCCACCAGACCCACGGCTGCGTCCACATGGCGTGCAAGAGCGGCGTCATCGTTGCCAATGCCGTCAGCGCGGCAAAGGCGCGGATGTGGCCAACGGTGCCGATGACGCGCGGCCAGAGCAGGCAGCCGATCATCAGGCCCGCGAAGTGAAACGAGCCCATCGCGCCGATGTCGTAGCGCGTGAAATGCTCGAGATCGGCGCGGATCGGCACGAGTACGCCGAACAATCCGTTGCCCATCATCAGGATCGATGCACTGAGCAACAGTGCCGTCACCGGCCGGAGGTGTCCGGTCATCACGTCTTCCAGGTTTGTTGCAGAGTTAGGTTGGCGCCTAGTCGGCCGCGGCCGTCAGCTTGTCGAGAAGCCGCATGGCATCGCGCAGGATGATCTTGTGGTCGAATGCGAGGTCCACTTTCCGCCAGTCCTCGATCCACTCGACGGCAGCGGCATCGTCGCCCGCCACGGCCTTCGGCGCGCGAACGCGCGTCAGGTACGCGACGGCTGCTGAATGAAAGCGCGGATCGCGCTTGGGATCGGAGTACACGCCGACGAGATGGAGCTTACCCGCCTTCACGCCGGTCTCCTCCATGAGCTCGCGTCGGCACGCATCGTCCACCGTCTCGCCGATATCGACGAAACCGCCGGGCAGCGCGTAGTGCCCGACGAAGGGCGGATGTCCGCGCCGGATGAGCAGCACGCGCCCCTTGGCATCGACGGCAATGCAGTCCGTGCAAAGGCGCGGCGTAACGGGCTTCGGCATGATCGCAATTCTCCCTCTCCCCATTCCTTCAATGGGGAGAGGGTCGGGGTGAGGGGCGGCAGCTTGTGCTGACGTCGGCGTTTGCCGCCGCCCCTCACCCTAACCCTCTCCCCGCAAGAGCGGGGAGAGGGGACATGTAGCGCCAGCGGTGCTGCGCCCACATCTCCCTCCACCCCGCGCAATCTCAATCCTCAATGACTATGTGGCTTCGACTTTTCGAAGGCGGCCTTCTGCTCGGGGCTCGCCTCTTTCTGATGCTTGGCCTGCCACTCCTTGTAGGGCATTCCGTAGACGATCTCGCGCGCCTCGTCCTTGCTGAGCGCGTGGCCGGACGCGTCAGCCGCCTCCTGATACCAGTTCGAAAGGCAATTGCGGCAGAAGCCCGCGAGGTTCATCAGGTCGATGTTCTGTACGTCGCTGCGTGTGCGCAAATGCTCGACGAGCCGGCGAAATGCGGCCGCCTCCAATTCGGTGGTCGTTGCTTTGTCGAACTTCGCCATGGCTCTGTTCTCCATTCTCGCTGTGATCTTTGACTGCCGCCTCACAAGCGGCCGAGATTGAGATCCGGTCGATCCTTCAACGCATGAATGAGCGCAATGATCCGCTCCGCCCACTGCTGCTGGCCCTGCGGCTCGCGGATCAGGTCCTGGCGGATCTCGATCAAGGCGTTGGGGAGCCCGCGCGATGTGGCGTGCTGCCAGAGGCAGTCGCCTTCGAGGCTGCCCTTGTAGGGCTCGTTGTCGCCGACGATAAGGCCGCCATCGGCGTGGAAATAGTCGAGCATGGGCTGCGACAGGCGAGCATCGCGATCCCAGAGAATGCCGACGTGCCAGGGGCGCGGCACACCCTTCCAGCTCTCGGTGAAGCTATGGATCGAGACGATCGATGGCGGCCCGCCCACATCGTCGCACTGCCCGATCACACGCTCGATGGCCTCATGATAGGGGCGATAGTACCGCGCCGCACGTCGCTCCCGCTCGGCGGCATCGAGATGGCGATTGCCAGGGATGACGGCGCCATCCGACAGCCGCATGATCAGCGTCGGATCGTCGGCGCCGCGATTGGGATCGATAAGCAGGCGCGAGAAGCGCGTCAGCACGCCCGGCGCGTCGAGCGAAGCAGCGATCGCGCGTGTCACGGCCGCGGCGCCGATGTCGTAGGCAATGTGGCGGCGAAGCTGCGCCTCCGGCAGGCCGAGCGTGCCGTATTCCGGCGGCAGGGCATTGCCCGCATGATCACAAAGCAGGATCAGCCCGGCATCCGCGCGCCCGGGCACGACGGCGAAGCTCTCGGCTTCGACCGCGGCGATCCTGCCGATCCCTTGGGTTGTGTGTTCACGTGCATCGCGCATGGCGCGGCACTCTACAGTCACACCGCGCGCGTGGCGACCGGCCAGGGTGTCACGTGCAGCCGGAGAAACCGTCAGCCGTCATCTTGGCTTCATAGGGTTGGACTACGGCGCTGCCGGGCGTCAGGCCCGGCTTCACGGCCGCCCAGTCGTCGGGCTTCAGGAGGATGAACCAGCCCTTGTCGTACGGGTCGGAATTGGCCAGCGTCGGATCGGCGACGAGCGCGTCGTTGATGCCGACCACCTCGCCTGCCGCCGCGGATTTGGCCGGACCGACCCACTTGCCGCTCTCGACCGTCGCGCAACTCTTGCCGGCATCGACCTTGCGCCCGACTTTCTTCGGCGTGAAAGCGACGAGCTGTCCCGCCATGGCCGTCGCGACCGTGGTCATGCCAACCTTGACGGTGCCGTCGTCCTGCTCCTGGAACCAGATGTGATTGTCCACGTCGTAGAGGAGGTGGTCGGGAAGGTTGCAGCCGTTCACGACGGGCATATCAGGTCTCCGGTAGATGCTGAGCGTCGTGGCTCTCTATTCTCGGGTTCTGGTCTCAGGTTCTGGCGATCTCGCAAGCCTCAATGGCCGACCGCGCGCAGCGGCCGCGAGGAGCAGCAGAACGCGCCGAGCCCCGCGACCTCGAGCTTGCCGCCGACGAACAGCAGCAGATGCCGCGCGATCATGGCCGCAAGAGTCAGGCGATGGCCCGTATCGGGGTGATCCGGCTCCAGCGCAATCAGGTTGTAGTGATACACGAGCTCGCGGCACGTCTCGCGGCAGGCGTTGAAGGACGGATCGCCGCGCGCGCCTTGACGATGCAGGGCGAGCAGGCGGAAACCTTCCTTGCGCGCATCCGTCGGCGCATCGCCGCGCGCGCGCACCCAGGCCTCGAGCACGCTCTCGCCAATCGCCAGCAGCTCCGTCGCCGCGCGCACGGGCTCGCCGCTGCCATCCACGGCAATCGTATCGATGCGATCCTCCATGCCGGCGAAAGCCGGGTACGCCGCCTGACCGCTCATGCCGCCCTCCGCGCTACAAGCCGCACCACCTGGGCCCGGCCCTGATGCCGGGAACCCTCATCGAGCAACACTTCCTCCTCGCGAAGCAGCTCGATGTCCGCACTCTCCAGATCATCGCGCAGCACGTCCGCCGTGTACAGCATCTCCGGTGGCGGGCCGCCGCGACTTCCTGCCTTGCGATTTTCGACATGCTTCGGCGTAAAGGCCTCGAGCAATAGAACGCCGCCGGGCTTCAGGGCCGCCAACATCCGCCGGTGCACGCTCTGGCGCACGTGCGGCTCGAAGTGCACGAAAATAGCGGCAACACCGTCGTACGCCCCTAATGGCCAGCCCCAGGTATCGAGATTGGCATTCTGAATATCGGGCTGCACACCACGCGCCGCAGCGAGCGCCCGTGCCTTGCCGACGCCGACGGACGAGGCCTCGACGCTCGTAACCTGAAAACCCTGTCCGGCCAGCCACACGCCATTGCGGCCCTCGCCATCACCCGGCACGAGAATGCGGCCGCGCGGCGGGAAGCGATGCGCCTCGGCGGCGAGAAACACGTTCGGTGCCGTGCCGAAGATGTAAGCCTCGTCGGCATACTGGCGGTCCCACTTCGGTCCCGTCACCGTGTCGCGCGCGGATGTTCCGCCATCGATCATGTCAGGCGTTTCTCGATGATGAGATCCATCGAGTCCGAGATGTTCGTATGGATGCCGAGCGCGCGCGGACCGATGCCGAGCGCGAGGCCGAGAAGCTGCGTGAAGTAGAGCACCTTCACGTTCGTCTTCTTGCCGAAGCGCTTCTCGGCGCGCACCTGATGCATCTCGAGGCCCGTATGGCACGTTGGGCATTCGGTCGCGATGACCTCGGCACCCGAGGCCTCCGCCGCCTGCAGGATGTTGAGCACGAGCCGCGTCGAGGTATCGCTGTCGGAAAGCGTGTGCGCGCCGCCGCAGCACGCCGTCTTCAGCGGAAAGCTCACGTTCTCCGCGCCGGCTGCCGCGAGCAGATCATCCATGAAGTGCGGCTGGCTCGTCGACTCCGATCCCGGCCCCTTGTCCTTCTCGGGAAAGATGTGACGCGGGCGCACGTACATGCAGCCGTAGTAGTTCGCGATCTTCAGCCCCGCGAGCTTGCCTTTCGTGCGCTCGCGCAGTCCGTCCTCGCCGATGGTTTCCTTGAGCCAGTCGAGTGCGTGAATCGTCTCCGCTTCGCCCGGCTTGTAAGCCTTGTGGCCAGCCTTCGCGCTCAGCTTCTCGACGACCTCGGCGGATTTAGGATCGTGCGCGAGATCGTGCTCGACCTTCTTCAGGTTGTGGTAGCAGCCGTTGCACGGCGCCATCACGACATCCATGCGATCCTCGTTCACGGCCTGCGAGAGCACGCGCGCGGAGAGATACGTCTGGATCTTGGGATCGACGTTCTTCACCTCCATGGCGCCGCAGCAGTTCCAGTTGGTCACATCCTTGAGGCCAAGCCCGAGCTTCTTCGCGATCGCGCGCGTCGAGACGTCATAACCGTTGCCCGTGCCTTCCAGCGCGCAGCCCGGATAGTAGCCGACGCTGCGGTATTTGTTGGCCTTGTCGGTCACGTCGACCATGTCATCACTCCGCCGCTTCGCGCATAGACGCGTGTGACTGCCGTGGCTTGCTCCTGCCATCAACAATGGCTTTACGCTCGCTCTCGACCTCGTGGATGTAATCCTCGAGCGCGACGCGCGCCTTGTCCCAGCCGCGCGCCTTCGGCTTGAACACCTGCGCCCACGCCATCTTGATCCCCCACTTCACGGGAAGCCGCTTGCCGATCGCGAATGCGATGGCCGTCAGCCAGTCCTGCATGAGCGGCTGCTTTGTCTTGCGCAGGAAATTCTGCAGGACCTCGGTGTCCTCGATGCGCCCGCGCTGCACGATCTGGTGCGTGAATTCCTCATCGAAGATGTGCGATGGCGAGGGCGGCGTATAGCCCTTCATCGTCAGCCAATGCGCCGTCGCCTTCATCACGCCCTCGGGCTCGACATCGCGCGGGCAGATGTGCGTGCATTTGTGACACGACACACACTGCCAGATGATGTCCTTGTCGCGGAGAAGTTCGCTCTCCATGCCGGTCCGGATCAGATAGATCCAGTAGCGCGGGTTGAAGCGCGGCTCGATAGCGTTGATCGTGCATGCGTTCGTGCACGAGCCGCACTGCCAGCAGCGGTGGATCTTGTCGCCGCCCGGCATGGCGGCAATCTCGTCCTCGAGGTTCTCGTTGTAGTCGGCGATCACGCGCGATTCGATGAAGGTCGACCAATGGCCCGAAACGTCGATGCCCTCGATCACGAGGTTTTCGTGCGTCTTGAGATCCTCGGGCCGGATCAGAGATTTCTCGTGAATAGGCATCGATCCGGCCTCAATTCAACTGCTTGATGGCATCGAGCGCGACGCCATCGATCGCATCACGACCGCGCCGCCTCGCGATGCGGTCGAGGCCGAGAATGCGGCGCGTATGCTCGAGCGGATCGGATTCCGCCGAGAAGTCCGTCTTCAGGTAGGCGCCGCCCTGGGCATTGATGTAGTCGCCATAAATCTGCGCCTGCAGGAGATCCACGTACCAGAGCATGTCGCGGAAAATGCCGTTGTCCGAGAGGAACTGCGACAACTCCTCACGCAGCACGAGGAATGTCTCGTGACCGTCCGGAATGTCGATCACGATGTGATCGACATCGTCGCCCGATGCCGGATCATGCCAGATTTCGCGCAGCACGCCGGTATTCGCGCGCGTATCCCACACCCAGCGATGCATGAGCGGATAGTGCTCGGGATAGACACCGTGCAGCAGCTCGGAGGCCAGGTCGCGCACGAAGCGGTGCGCCTTGTCCTCGGGAAAGGACTTCACGAAGGCGGCGACGCGCGTATCACCCGTCCCCGGCATATGCGCATCGTGCAGCAGGGCCGCCATCGCCTCGCGCACGCGCGGCCAACTGGCGGTATCGATCAGGCCGGCAACGCGCCGGCGCACGGTCGCCATGAGGATCGCGATGTCCTCGAAGTCCTCGCGCTCGATGGTCATCGCCTTGCCACCGGCGAGCCGGTCCTGGAGCACATCCGACTTGAGCTTCACGGCCGCCGCGAAGCGCTCGATACCTCCGATGGGCTCGGCAGCACGGATCAGCGCCTCCAACGCCAGCCGCAGCTTGGCGCCGGACAGATGCAGCACCGGACGCGCGGGCGCCTCTCCATTCGTGCTAAAATGCCCTGGCGCCGCCATCACACCACCAGCTCGCTGCGTACGACACTCATTGGCTTCGAGAGCGCCTTGTGCACGGGACAGGCCGTCGCGACACGCATCAGACGCTCGCGAATGTCCGGCGCGAGATCAGCCGATCCGAAATCCACGTCATAGCGGAGCACGGGTGCGTCCGCGCGGGACTGGTCGTACTTCACGCGCACTTCGAGCCCCGGCAGTGCCCAGCCATGCCGATCGGCATACATGCGGATGGTCATCGCGACGCACGTCGCGAGCGACGCTTCGAGCAGCGCGAACGGCTTGAAGCCGGCTTCGCGCCCGCCGTCCGCCACGATCGCATCGGCAAGCGCCGCGTGCTTGCCGTCACTGAAGGTGACCGCATAGGGCTCGGCTTCGTTGCGCGTCACGATCATCCGAACGCTCCTACTCCGCCGCTTCGAGAATGCGCCCTTCGGCAGCCGCGAGAGCCGACAGCGCGGCG
>JAEWIJ010000166.1 GCA_023387235.1 Pseudomonadota bacterium | reverse complement strand
TGCGCAGATGCTGACCAATGGCGGAACGTTCGACGGCAAGACCTATCTCGATCCGAAGACGTTCACGCTGATGGCATCGGACCATATCGGTAAAGGTTCTGGTGTCGAGCGGGACTACTTCTATTTTCCCGGTGACGGCTTTGGCATGGGACTTGGGTTTGCCGTGCGCACCGATCCCGGCAATGCCAAGCCGCCGCCGCCGGGATCGCTCGGCGAACTGAAGTGGGACGGCGCCAGCGGCTGCTACATGGTGATAGACCCCAGGCAGGAGATGTTCTTCGTGCTGCTCGAGCAGACGCCATCGGAACGCCAGCGCGTCCAGCGCACCCTCAAGCTGCTGGTCTATGAAGCGCTGGCACACTAGAAGCGCTCTAGGGCGCGGTTTTGCCGCGACGCTGCTCGCGGCTGCCCTGATTGCCGGCTGGGCGTGCCAGGCTGGCGCCGAATCCCGTGCGCCGGCTGTTGGAACTCTTTCCCCCGAGGCCCTGAAGCGGCTTGACGACTCCGTTCGCAACGAGATCGCGGCCGGCAAGATTCCCGGCGCCATCCTGCTGCTTCAGCAGCATGGCAAGCTGGTTCATTTTCAGTGCTTCGGCATCCGGGACCCCGATACGGGTCAGCCGATGACGCCCGATACGATTTTCCAGATCTATTCGATGTCGAAAGCGGTCACGTCAGTTGCGGCGATGATGCTGGTCGACGACGGCAAGCTCTCGCTCGACGATCCCGTATCGAAATACATTCGCTCCTTTGCGGACGCCAGGGTCGGCGTCGATCTTTCCGATGAGTCGGGAAAGTATCCGCTCAAGTTCGTGCCGTTGAAGCGCCCGATGACGATCAGGGACCTGTTGCGGCATACGTCGGGCATCACCTACGGCTTCTTCGGCGAAACCCAGGTGCAGAAGCTCTATGCCAATCCGCTGTTGTATGCCGGGGATTACGACAACGCCGACTTCGCCGACCGGATCGCGGTGCTGCCGCTCGCCGATCAGCCCGCAACGCGCTGGAACTATAGCCATTCGACCGACGTGCTCGGCCGCGTCGTCGAGGTGGCCTCGGGGCAGACGCTGTATCAATTCGAAAAGCAGAGATTGTTCGATCCGCTCGGCATGTCCGACACCGCATATTATGTCGCGGACAAAGCGAAGTGGCCGCTGATCGCCAGGGGATTTCCTGTCGATCGTTTTCGCGTTGCCGGAATCCTGGATCCAACGGTGCCGCGGCGCTGGGAATCGGGCGGAGCGGGCCTGGTGTCGACGATCGCGGACTACGCCCGCTTCCTGCAGATGCTGCTGAATGGCGGCGAACTGGGCGGCAAGCGCTACCTCAAGCGCGAAACTGTCGCGCTGATGACGTCGGATCAGATCGGGCCCGAGACCGGTATCATTCATGATCCCTTCTATTTTCCGGGCCCCACCAGCGGCTACGGTCTTGGTTTTGCCGTGCGCACCTCGCCGCCGCCAGGCACGAATTGGCCGCTCGGTGAGTACCGCTGGGACGGTGCCGGCGGCAGCTTCTATTTTGTCGATCCCGTCGATGACCTGTTGGGTGTCTTCATGGTGATGGCGCCTACGCAGGGTGGGCGGATTCAACTGAACCTGAAGACGATGATGTACGAGGCGATGGGGAAGGGGCTGCGCAAGGACTAGAACGTTTTCAAGCGAAATGGATATCGGTCCGCATGAGAAAAACGAGTCAATTCAAAACCTGGAGCTTCGGTTCTGATTCAAAAGGGTTCTAGGTCGCGTACTCATAAGATCCTGAAGTACAGCGCCATCATGCGTGATGTCCGCTTATCCCCCAACAGCAGCACAAAAGCGGACATCGCGGGAGGTCCGAGAAGGGCCGATTTTGTTGCAAAAGTCGGTTGAGTGAGGCCTCGAACGATGATTCCGTTGTGTTGACGCGATTCTCGGCGAGGTCGATCCATGATGGGCCGTCTGAAGAGTGACCAAGGTCAACTGTTCTACGAGTTTCGTCTTGGCGATGCGGTCCCCGAAGATCATTTGGTGCGGAAGATCGATGCTGCTCTCGATCTGTCGTGGCTTCGTGGCGAGCTTGCGTCCCATTATGCGTCCACGGGTCGTCCGTCGATCGACCCGGAACTGATGATCCGGATGCTGGTGGTGGGGTATGTCTTTGCGATCCGCTCGGAGCGATTGATCTGCCGCGAAGTACAGGTGAACCTCGCCTATCGCTGGTTCTGCAAGCTTGGCATCGAAGATGCAATTCCCGACCATTCAGCGTTCTCACGTGCCCGCAACGAGCGTTTCCGCGAGGGAGATGTTTTTCGCCATGTGTTTGAGCGGGTCGTCGAGGCGTGTATTGCGGCCGGCCTGGTTGGCGGTGAAGGCTTTGCAGTTGATGCGAGCCTGATTGCGGCCGACGCCAACAAGCGGCGCTCGATCGCGGGTCAGGATTGGCGCAGGGATCGCGATCCGGCGAGGTCCAGCCGCGCCGTGAAGGAGTATCTGGCGACTCTCGAAGACACGGCATGGGGTGCCGCTACGGAGGTTGTGCCGAAGTTCGTCTCGCCATCCGATCCCGCGGCCCAGTGGACCGGCGCACACAAAGGGCCGGCATTCTTCGCCTACTCTGACAACTATCTCATCGACATGAAGTTCGGCGTCATCTTGGACGTCGAGGCGTCTCGTGCCATTCGGCAAGCCGAAGTCGGTACCGCAAAGACAATGATCGAACGAACAGAGGAACGTTTTGGCCTCAAGCCGGAGCGGCTCGCGGCCGATACCGCCTATGGATCGGCTCCGATGCTGAACTGGCTGGTTGAGAAGGACATCGCGCCACACATTCCGGTCATCGACAAGTCAAAGCGCGAGGATGGTACCTTCTCGCGCAACGACTTTCGATATGATCCGGCCGGCGACTTCTACCACTGCCCAGGCGGAAAGCGGCTCGGGACGAGCGGTACAGCACACGAGGGCAAGACGCTTCTGTACCGCGCAAGCAAGCTCGACTGCGATCTATGCCCACTCAAATCGCAGTGCTGCCCAAAGGAGCCCTCACGCAAGATCCCGCGCGACGTCCATGAGCACGCCCGAGACGTTGCACGCTCCTTCGCTGGCACCGAGGCCTTTGAGCAGTCGCGACGTGAACGAAAGAAGATTGAGATGCGGTTCGCGCACCTGAAGCGCATCCTGAGGCTCGGGCGACTGCGACTGCGTGGCCCACGAGGCGCCCAGGATGAGTTTGTTCTGGCCGCCATCGCTCAGAACCTGCGGCGGCTCGCGAGCCTGGTCGCGCGGCCGCCACCGGCAAAAGCAGTGTGCACCGCGTAGAGTTGGAGTTGCGTAGAGAGCGTCAGGGCCGGCGAATCAAGCCGGTCGTCCTTAGCGACATGGCCGAACGATCCATCGCTAACAGCCGACTTTTGCAACAAAATCGGCC
>JAEWIJ010000036.1 GCA_023387235.1 Pseudomonadota bacterium | reverse complement strand
CGACATGCTCGCGGCGGACAAGATCCCGGTGGTCGGCTTCCACATGCCCTTCCCGTCGGTCGGCTGGGTCGAGAAGGCATCGACGGGTTATCGCTGGGTGCCGGCGAGCTTCCAGTTCAACCTGTAGAGGGCAGCCGGCTGAGCTCGCCGACAGAGGCCACACGCAAAATGATTGACTTCAAACGGTCGATCATTTTGCGTTTTTGTGCGTTCTACTGCCCGAGCCCGAGCTTGCAGGGCGTCTGATACAATCCGAAGTGCCCCAAAACCATCTCCAGAAGCACACCATGATCCGATCCGAGCCGTACTGGTGGGAGGCCGCTCCTCCGGCGACGCTGCCGCGCGAGCCGGTGCGCGGAAAATGCGATGTGGCGATCGTGGGGGCCGGCTACACGGGTCTCTCCGCGGCCATCACGCTCGCGCGCGCCGGGCGCAGCGTGCAGGTGTTCGACAAGATGCGGCCTGGCGAAGGCGCCTCGACGCGCAACGGCGGCATCGCGAGCGGCAATCTGAGGCCCTCGTTCGATGAGCTTTCCAAGAAATTCGGCGAGACGGCCGCGCGGGCGCTGCTCCTCGAAGCGAAAACGGCGCGCGAGGATCTCGCGGCCTTCATCGCGCGCGAGGGCATCGAGTGCGAGTTCGCCGTCACCGGTCGCTTCGCCGGCGCCTCGACGGCAGGCGATTACGATCGCCTCGCCCGCGAGGCGGACATGCTCGCGGCGACAACGGGCATCGAAGCCTACGCCGTCCCGCGGAGCCAGCAGCGCGACTACCTCGGGACGGACTATTATCACGGCGGCGCCGTGCGCATGGACATCGGCGGCCTGCATCCGGCGAAGCTGCACGCGGGAATGCTTCGCCTCGCGCGCGAGGCAGGCGCGATCGTGCACGGCGAGACCGCCGTCCTCGGCATTCGCAATGACGGGCTCGACTACGAGGTGGAGACCGCGCGCGGCCGGGTGCTGGCGCGCCATGTGATCACCGGGACGAACGGCTATACGGATCGCTCCGACCGCTGGCTGCGCCGTCGCCTCGTGCCCGTCCGCAGCCGCATCATCGCGACGGCGCCGCTCTCCGACAACCTCATGCGCCAGCTCATGCCGAAGCGCATGATGCTCTCCGAGACTCGCAAGCTCCACTATTACTATCGGCCCTCGCCGGATGGTCGGCGCATTCTCTTCGGCGGCCGCGACGGGACCATCGCGGGCGACCCGAACTGGCCGACAGATCATCTGCGCCGCGCGCTCATCGACATCTTCCCCGAAGTCGAGGACGTCGCGCTGACCCATAGCTGGTTCGGTCATGTCGCGATGAACCGGGACATGATCCCGCGCATTTTCTCGCGGCAGGGTATGCGCTATGCCGCGGGCTACTGCGGCTCCGGCGTGGTATGGGCGCGCTGGGCCGGCCAGAAGGCGGCGTGGCAGGTGCTCGGCGAGGATGGCGGCACGTCCGCGCTCGACATGCGCCCGCCGGCTGCCGTGCCGTTCTACAACGGCACGCCGTGGTTCATGCCCGGCGTGTTCGCGTGGCTGACGTGGCAGGACCGCCGCGCACACCGTCACCGCAAAGATGGCGGTACGACGACGAAGGCACAGCGGGGGCAGGCATGAGCGAAGCCACGGTAAGCGCAACATCCGCTCCGGGGGGCGAGGACGTTCCGGCTTTGTCGCGGGTGAGTATCGTGACGACGTACCGGCGCGCGCTCAGCCTGCTCGCGCCCGAGCGCTGGCTCGCCGGCAGCCTCGTCGTCGCCAACGTCGCGATCGGCGTCGTCCTGCTCGCGGAGCCCATCCTGTTCGGCCGGGTGGTCGATGCACTCTCGCAGGGCTCGGGTGCCTTCTCGCTCATCTCGCTCTGGGCGGCGCTCGGCATGTTCGGCATTCTCGCCGGCATGGTCGTCGCGTTGGCGGCGGACCGGCTGGCACATCGCCGCCGCCTGATTGCCATGGCCACCGCCTTCGATCAGGCCATCACCCTCCCGATCAGCTATCACGCACGCAAAGGCTCGGGCGCCGTCATTCGCGCCATCCAGCAGGGGACGGACTGCCTGTTCGGCCTCTGGCTCGCCTTCATGCGCGATCATCTGGCAGCGCTCGTCTCGATCGTGCTCCTCATCCCGACGGCCGTGACGATCGATGTGCGCATGGCGGGGCTGCTGTTCGGCCTCGGCGCGATTTATCTCGCGGCCAACATGTTCGTGTTCAAGCGCACGATCGACCAGCAGGGCGAGGTCGAGCGCTATCATCGCGAACTCGCCGGCCGCGTCGGCGATGTGCTCGGCAATGTGACGGTCGTGCAGAGCTATGTGCGCTTCGAGGCGGAATCGAAGGCGCTCCGCACGCTCATGAGCGACCTGCTCAAAGCGCAGTATCCTGTACTCTCGTGGTGGGCCGGCGTCATGGTCCTGACGCGCGCCGCCTCGACCATCACCATGGTGGCGATTTTTGCGCTCGGTGCCGTCCTCGTGCAGGCCGGCGAGCTGACCGTGGGCCAGGTCGTGAGCTTCGTCGCCTTCGCCAATCTGCTGATCACCAAGCTCGACGCGCTCTCGCACTTCTTCCTCGGGCTCTTCCAGCAGAAGCCCGCGATCGACGCCTACTTCGATCTCGTGGATGCGACGAGCCCCGTGCTCGACCGGCCCGGCGCGCGCGTGCTGGAGCACCCGCGCGGGCATGTGCGCTACGAGGATCTGACGTTCCGCTTTCCTGACGGCACGATTGGTGTCGGCGACATGAACTTCGAGGCGCTGCCGGGCGAGACAGTGGCGCTCGTCGGCCATACGGGTGCCGGCAAGACGACGGCGCT
>JAEWIJ010000023.1 GCA_023387235.1 Pseudomonadota bacterium | reverse complement strand
ATGATCTTGAGCAGCGTGGATTTACCCGCGCCGTTCAGACCGACGACGCCGATCTTGGCGCCCGGGTAGAATGAGAGGTTGATGTCCTTCAGCACCTGCTTGCCGCCCGGGTAGGTCTTCGAGAGGCGGTGCATGTGATAGACGAATTGCGGGTTGGCCATCGGCGGCGATCCTCGTCGCGTGCATGGCGGGGTTGGGGCGCCTTGTAGCGGAAGACCCGCGCCTGGGCAACGCGTCGCGCCTTCTTATAGTGCCGCGGGCTGCTGGGAAGGGGTGCTATCGCAACCTGCACATTTCGCCATGCCCGCGGCGGCCACAGCGAGAGGTCTGGAGATTGCCGCGAACTCAACAGGTCCCTTCTCCCCGTTCTTCACGGGGAGAAGGTTAGGATGAGGGGCCGCGCCACTTACCGACGGCTGCATTTGCCGCCGCCCCTCATCCCGGCCTGCTCCCCGCGCGCGGGGAGAAGGGGAAGCATGGTGCGCCGGAGGTGCGAGCTACACCGCCGCCAGCAGCGCTTGGAGCGTCGCGATGGTCGAGCGGTCGACACGCCCATCCGGCCGCTCGGGGCGGAAGTGGAGCTGAAAGGACCGAACGACTGTCGCACCGCGCGCGTCGAGCGTATCGCTGGGCGTGATGCCATAGCCGTATTCCGCAAGCAGCGCGCTCGCCTCCGCGACAAGGGGGCTGCACGCGCCCGCACCGACGCCGAAGTCGCGCACATCGATGGGCGCGGGCACTACCCAATGCCCGACGCCGGCCGCGTGGAGCCGCGCCCAGTCGAACTTCTCGCCGGGATCGATCTTTCGGCCGGGCGAGACATCCGAATGCGCGAGCACACGCCTCGCAGGAATCTCATTCCGCTCGATGATGTCGCGCGAGAGATCGATCACGGCCTTCATCTGCACGTCGGGGAAATCGGGATAGCCGAGATCGTGGCCGGGGTTCTGGATTTCGATGCCGATCGAGGCCGAGTTGATATCCGTCTCGCTGTGCCAGGAGCCGACTCCGGCGTGCCACGCGCGTTCGCTCTCGGCCACCATCTGCGTGATGAGACCGGCTTCGTCGATGACGTAGTGAGAGGACACGCGCGAAGCCGGTTCGGCCAGCCATGCAATGGCGCGTGGAGCACTCATCATGCCCGTGTAGTGAAGCAGCAGCATATCCGCGCGGGACTTGCCGCGCCGCGGCTCGAAGTTCGGCGAAGGATGAAGCGCGTGCACCAGCGATGAGCAGGCGCGATCCATCAGAACCCGCGCTCCTTGCGCAGCGTATCGAAGGCCGCATTGATCGCCGCGAGCTTGCGGTTGGCTGCGGCGACGAGGTCCGTGCCTTCGCCGAGACCGGAAAGCTTGTCCGGATGATACTGGACGACGAGCTTGCGGTGGCGGGCCTTGATCTCCGCATTGCTCGTCGAAGGGGAGAGGCCGAGGATCTCGTAAGGGTTGCCGGCATCGCGCACGAAGAGGGCGCGCACATAGCGAAAGTCGCTCGTCGAGACGCCGAAGATGTCCGCGACGGACCTCAGGTACGTCTCCTCACGCTCGTGCAGCACGCCGTCCGCGGCGGCGACCACGAAGAGGCCTTCGAGCACTTGAAGGAGAATCGCGCGATTGCCCGCGAGCAACTCGGCGACCTGGCGCGCGTAGGCGTCGTAGCCGGCAACATCCTGCTTGGCGAGATCGAAGACCTGCCGGACGCGATCAATCTCCTCGGGCGGGACGTGCATGAGCCGGGAGAAGGCGTCGACCTCGTCGGATGTCACGACGCCGTCGGATTTCGCCATCTTGGCGGAGAGGGCAATGAGGCCGATCGTAAAGGCGATGGTGCTGCGCGGATCGGCCGGCGGGCTGGCGCCGGCGAGATTGCGCAGGAACGCGACGACCGAGCCGGCCTTCGCCAACCCTGCCGCCACATTGGGAAATCGCTGCCAGATGGTCATGGGATACAGAGCTTAGTGGGTGTTCGCCCAACACAGAAGGGCCCGATTGCTTCTGTGACAGTTTGCCAAGCGGATTGTGAACGCGTGTGATCGCTTGCAGCAACGAGAGGCATCAGCCCATCGGGGAAATTGCCTACAAGCGACGATCGTCACCCTTGGAGTGGCTGCGTCGCCTCGGCAAGCCAAGCGCGGTCGGCCTCGTTGAGATGCGGCCCGATCACCGATGCGACGCGCGCGTGATAGGCATTGAGCCATGCCGACTCGCTCGTGCTCAGCAGCTTCGTGTCGACGAGACGGCGATCGATCGGTACGAGCGTCAGTGTCTCGAATCCCAGCATCTCGCGCTCGCCGCCCGGAATAGCGGCCGGCGGATAAATGAGCAGCAGGTTCTCGATGCGGATGCCGTACGCGCCGCTCTTGTAGTAGCCGGGCTCATTGGAGAGGATCATGCCGGGCTCGAGCACGACGTGGCCGCGCTTCGAGATTGATTGCGGACCTTCATGCACGGAGAGATAGCTGCCGACGCCGTGGCCGGTGCCGTGGTCGAAATCGAAGCCGGCCTGCCATAGCGCGTGGCGCGCGAGGACATCGATGTGGGCGCCGGTCGTGCCCACGGGAAAGCGCAGCTCCGAGATTGCGATGTGCCCCTTGAGGACGCGCGTGAAACGGTCGCGCATCTCCGCCGTCGGCGCGCCGATGGCGACCGTGCGCGTGATGTCCGTCGTGCCGTCGATGTACTGGGCGCCGGAATCGACGAGAAAGAGCTCGCCCGATCGGAGTTTGCGGTTGGTCGCCTCCGTAACGCGATAGTGCACGATCGCGCCATTGGGGCCGGAGCCGGAGATCGTGTCGAAGCTGATCTCCTTCAGGGCCTGCGTGTCGGCGCGCATGGCTTCGAGCGTGCGGACGGCGGTGATCTCGTCGATGCCGCCGCGCGGCGCCTCGCGATCGAGCCATGCGAGGAAACGGGTGACGGCAATGCCGTCGCGCTCGTGTGCGATGCGCGTGCCGCGGATCTCGGCCTCGTTCTTTCGCGCCTTCGGAAGAATGCAAGGGTCCGATCCGTCCTTGATGTTGCCGCGCGCGCCGCCGAGCTTCTGCCAGATCCACATGGCGGCCGTCGCGGTGTCGAGGCGGACGCGCTTCTTCTCGTTGCGCAGCGCTGTTAGCCGGTCGGCCAGGGCATCGGGCGCACGGACATGCGCAATGGCGCCGAGATGCTTCCGGACGTCCGGCCCGAGCTTGGCCTTGTCGATGAAAATCTCGGGCTTGCTGGCGGCGGGCACGATCGCGAAGGCGAGCGGCGTCGGATTGTGCTTCACGTCCGAGCCGCGGACATTGAAGAGCCAGGCGATCGAGTCCGGAAGCGTGAGCACGACGGCATCCTCGCCGGCGGCCTTGAGCTGCTTCTGCAGCGTCTTGATCTTGTCGGCAGCGGACACGCCGGCCCACTCGAGCGGCTGGACGGTGAGCGGTCCTTTGGGTGCCGCCGGCTGGTCGGCTCCCCAGATGAGGTCCACGGGGTTGCGGGCGAGCGCCTTGAGCGTCAGGCCGGAAGTTGCCAACCCTTCCTCGAGCCGCGCTATGGCCGCGCGGGTATGAAGCCAGGGGTCGAAGCCGATGCGCGCCGCCTTCGGGAGGTTCTTCGCGAGCCATTCGCGAGGCTCGTTCTCCGGGATCTGCACGATTTCGAAGATGGCCGTATCGACCTGATCGGGCGCCTGGAGCGTATAGCGGCCGTCGACGAACAGGGCAGCCTTCTTCGCCCCGATGACGGCGAGGCCGGCTGAGCCCGTGAAGCCCGTCAGCCACGCCAGGCGCTCCGCCGAGGGTGGGACGTACTCGCCCATGTGCTCGTCGGACCGTGGCACGAGCACGGCGTCGACGCCGAGACGGTCGAGCCGCGCACGCAACCGCGCAACCCGCTCCGCCCCCAGCGCAGGATCAGCGGATGAGGAAAAGTCCTGGAACATGATCACCTTAGTAGATGGTGGCCGACAGGCGTGCAATCTGCCGTGTTATTGTGCAACGCAGCATACGCCGTCACAAAACTAACATGTTGTAACATATATTTTTAATCCATGCATACGACGCATAGCTGAGTCTGGTATACCGAGCTACCGCAGTCGCGAAAGAATCACTACGTTCACCCTATCGCAGCGCACAACAGCCTTCCTGAGAGAGGGCGGGCTCTGCGGATCGAACAAAAATGAGCAGTCCCGCATCGCCGGGACACTGAGAGATGAGAGCGATCATGGCGACGACCACCACACCGGTCGGCTTTACGGCCGGCACCCACACGGAAGCGCGCCCTGCGAAGCCGGGCTTTTTTACCCGCTGGATGGATCGGATCATTGCGGCGCGCATGGCGCGCGCGGAGCGCGAGATCCAGCCGTATCTGGCCAGACTCAGCGACGAGCGTCTCAAGGATCTCGGCTTCGACGGCAAAGCGATCGAGACCCTGCGCGAGAAGCACTACGTGCAGGCCATCTACTGGAGCTGAGTTCTTCCTGACAGAGAGTTCTGCGGCCAGCGCCCCAGTGCTGGCCGCTCGTTATTTGGGGCTTGCGGAAAGCGGCCCATAGATAATTTCGAGCACGATTATGAGCACCCCCGACAAGACCACCCATCTGCCGCGAAATGATCATGGCACCTTCGAGCGCCTGCGCCGGCTGATCGCGGGCGAGCCCGTGCGCGGCCTGCGCGAGCTCGATGACTTCCTGCTGCGCGACATCGGCGCTTCGGGCGACGACATCTGGCGCGTTCACCGCCTGCGCAACGGCGAGCGGCCGACGCTGCTGGTCGGCTAGGGTCGGCAAGCGAATTCCGACGCCACGGCTTTCCCACGCTGCCTGCGCGCGGCATACTTCCGCGCAATCAAAAGCAGGCGCGGGGAGGAAGCAGCATGGCCGAGGACGAGGCTGACTATGTCATCGTCGGCGCGGGATCGGCGGGATGCGTCCTCGCCAATCGCCTGAGCGCCGATGGCGCGCGCGTCGTGCTGCTGGAGGCGGGCCCGCGCGACTGGCATCCCATGATCCACATTCCAGCCGGCGTGCTGAAGCTCCTCTACAACCCGCGCGTCAACTGGATGTACAAGAGCGAGCCCGAGGCCGCGACCGGCAACAGGTCCATCCATTGGCCGCGCGGACGCGTGCTCGGCGGCTCGAGCTCCATCAACGGTATGCTGTTCGTGCGCGGCAACACGGCGGACTACGACGGCTGGGCACAGTCGGGCTGCCGCGGCTGGTCGTACGAGGACGTGCTGCCGTATTTCAAGAGCATCGAGCGCTATGCGCCGGGTGACAGCGGCCATCGCGGCAAGAGCGGTCCGCTGCTGATCGAGGACTACCGAACGATCCTCCCGCTCACGCATCTCTTCGTGAAGGCGGCGCAGGAGGCCGGCTTTCCCTTTACGCCCGACCTGAGCGGCGCGCAGATGGAGGGCGTCGGCTACTCGCAGATGTCGCGCAATGGTCGCTTCCGCGGCTCGACGGCACGCACTTTTCTCGCAGAAGCGCGGGGCCGCGCAAACCTGAAGATCGAGACGAATGCGCAAGCCACCGGCCTGCTCCTCGACGGCCGCCGCTGCACGGGCGTTTCATTCCGGCAGGGCGACAGGGAGCGCACCGTGCGCGCGCGCCGTGAGGTGATCATCTCCGGCGGCACGATCAACTCGCCGCATCTGCTCCAGGTCTCCGGCATTGGTCCCGCAGCGCACTTGAAATCCATCGGCGTGGACGTGCGCCATGAGCTGCCGGGCGTCGGCGCCAATCTCTCCGATCACTACGCCGTGCGCATTTCCCAGCGCGTGCGCGACACCGTCTCCATCAATCAGCTCGCACGCGGCGCGCGTCTCGCCGGCGAGGTGATGCGCTGGGTGACAACAGGGCGCGGCGCGCTGACGTTCGGCGTGTCGAGCGCGCAAATCTTCTGCAGAAGCCGTGAGGGCCTCGCGAGCCCCGACATACAACTTCTCTTCTCGCCCGCGAGCTACGACGAGCAGAAATTCGGCACGCTGGAGCGGCAGCCCGGCATGACGATCGCCGTATCGATCGCGCGACCGGAAAGCCGCGGCACGATCATGGCGACCTCGCGCGATCCGCTCGCGCGGCCGGCGATCCGGCCGAACTATCTCGCCGTCGAGAACGATCTCGCGGTTTCGCTTGCGGGTCTCAAGCACGCGCGGCGGATCTTTGCTGCGCCCTCGTTCGCGTCGTACGTCGTCGGCGAGACCGTGCCGGGCAAGGATGTGGCCACGGATGACGAACTCGCGGCATTCGCCCGCAGGGCCGGCGGCACGCTCTATCATCCGGTCGGCACGGGCCGCATGGGTGAGGATCCGCAGGCCGTCGTCGACTCGCGCCTGCGCGTGCGCGGTCTTTCGGGTCTGCGCGTGATCGATGCGTCGATCATGCCGATCGTGACGACGGGAAATACGAACGCGCCGACCATCATGATCGCGGAGAAGGGCGCGGCCATGATCCGCGAGGATGCGAAAGCGGCGTGAATTCGCGCTGGAGGCGCGAATCTCAGTCCGAGCTCAGCAATGCTTCGAGACGGCGTCGATCCAAAGCCGGTGGATCCTTGGGCGCAGTGAAGAGCGCCGGATCGATCGGTCCGAGCGGGCGACGTGCTGCGGTCTCGGCGGGCGCGCGCGGCGCCGATGCAACCGGTACATCGGCAATGGGCGCGGCCTCGCTCACGCCCGCAATCGGCCTGGGCTCCAGTCCGCGATGCGCGGCCATCATCACGTCACGCCAGACGAGCGCCGGCAATCCACTGCCGCTGATGCCGCGCATGGGGCTGTTGTCGTCGTTGCCGATCCACACGCCCGCCGTCAGGTGACCGGTGAAGCCGACGAACCACGCATCGCGATTGTCCTGCGTCGTGCCGGTCTTGCCGGCGGCGGTATGTCCCGGCAGCGCCGCCCGCCGTCCGGTACCGGCCACGAGGGCGTTATGCAGCATGCTATCGAGGCTGGCGACGTGCGCCGTCGATGCAGCGGCGACAGCCGGCGACTTCCCGCGCGCGTGCAGCACGACGCCGCGGTCCGTTCTCACGCGCCGGACGACGTGCGGCGAGAGGCTCATGCCGTTGGCGAGCGTGCCATAGGCGCCGGTCAGCTCGAGGAGAGTCACCTCCGATGTGCCGAGTGCGAGCGAGGCGTCGGCGCGCAGCGTGCTGGTGATGCCGAGGCGGCGCGCCATGGCGACGACGCGGCTGGTGCCGATATCCTGCTGCAGCGCCACGGCGACGGTGTTCACCGAATGCGCAAGCGCGTGCCGCAGTGTCATGGTGCCGGCATAGGTGCCGCTGTCGTTCTTCGGGCTCCAGCCGCCGATGGTGATGGGGTGATCGTGGACGACGGTGTCGGGTGTTTTGCCCGCTTCCAGCGCCGCGAGATAAAGGACGGGCTTGAACGCCGAGCCCGGTTGGCGGCGCGCCCGCACGGCGCGATTGAACTGGCTGCGCGACCAGACCCGCCCGCCGACCATGGCGCGTACGCCGCCCTCGGGATCGAGCACGACGATCGCGCCTTCGGTGGTGTCGGACGCCGCAGGCGTCGAGGCGAGGCGTCGCGCGAGCGCCGATTGCGCGTGGCGCTGCAGGCTCGCATCGATTGTCGTCTCGATGGTGATGGCCGACTGGCCGTGACCGGCAAGCGGCGGCAGGCGATCGAGAATGTAGTCGACGGCGAATTCGAGGCCCGTTTCCTCGCGCGGCGTGTCGCGCGCAGCGTACGTGACCTGCTGATGGAGAGCCTCTTCGTAACCGGCTTCGGTGATGAAGCCTTCGTCGCGCATGGTCGCGAGCACGATTACGGCGCGCGAAGCCGCAAGCTCGGGACGGCTCGTCGGCGAGAGGCGGGAAGGGGCCTTGAGCAGACCCGCAATGATCGCCGCCTCGGGCACGCTGAGCACCCGGGCGGACTTGCCGAAGTAGCGCTGCGCCGCCGCTTCGATGCCGTAGACGCCGGCGCCGAAGTACACACGGTTGAGATACAATTCGAGAATGCCCGGCTTGCCGAGGCGCAGCTCCAGCCAGAGCGCGAGGATCACTTCCTCGATCTTGCGCTCCATGGTGCGCTCGGAGGTCAGGAACAGGTTCTTGGCGAGCTGCTGCGTCAGCGTTGAGCCGCCCTGGGCATAGCGCGCGGCGCGCAGGTTCGCGAACATGGCACGCGCGAGGCCGCGGAAGTCGAGCCCGATATGCGAAAAGAAGCGCCGGTCCTCGATGGCGACTACGGCGTGAAGGACGTGCGGTGGCAGCTCGGCGAGCGGGACTGGTTTTCCGGCGTTGCCGCGCTCGGCGAGGAGTGTGCCGTCACGTGCCAGAATGCGGACGATGGGAGCCTGCTCGCGCTGGCGGAGCGCCGAAGGATCAGGAAAGCGGATCGTGTAGCGCACCATGGCGGTGGCGAAGAGGATCGCACCGAGCGAGGCGGCAAGCGTCGCGCCACGGATCAGGAGCCGCAGACGCCAGCGGCGCCGACGCGGCTGTGCAGGAGGCGCATCATGTGCGCCCGGCGCCGCGCCGCCGTGCTCTGGTTCCCCGTTCATGGCTCGCCTGCCCGCGCCCGCCACACGCGGGATCGATTGAGCCACAACAAGGATAACGATTGGTTAGAGAGTGTCCGAAGCCGTTCAGCAGCCGACGCGCTGCTTCACGACGCGTGCACGCGCCTTGATCTCCTGCGGCGCATTGGGGTGACGCGTCTCGAGCTCGCCGAAGAGGGCACAGTCCTTCTGGCCGAGCTGCTCGAGGGTCATCGCCAGCATGAGCAGGCTGTTCGGTGCTTTCGTGCTCTGGCGATAGTTCTGCACGACGCGCAGGAAGGCTTGGCCCGCAGGTTTGTAACGACGCTGCACGAACAGCGTCTCGCCGAGCCAGTACTGCGCATCGGCGGTCAGATGGTCATTGGGGAAGCGGTTCAGGAATTCCTCGAAGGCACCTTCGGCGGCCGGATAGTCCTGCTGCAGGAGATAGCCGTAGGCCGTCTCATAGAGTTCCTTCGCGCTGCTCGTATCGTTGACGGCCGGCGGCAGTCTGCCACCCTGCACCGGAGCCGGCGAGGCGCTGATCATTTGACCGATGCGATCGCCTGCCTGCGGCGTGACGGTGAGCGAGCCGAAGCCGCCCGGCGCGGCCGGCGGTGGCGCCGAAGCGAAACCCTGCCCCGCCGGCGCCGGCATCGCGCTTTCGCGGACGGACGGGGCCGGGTCATCGCTGCGCCCCTGGCGCTGGCGGAGCGCGCGGCTGAGCTCCTCGATCTGCATGGTCATGGCGCGCACCTGCGTCTCGAGGGCATCGATGCGCGCCATTTCGCTGGCGCCACCCCCACCTCCGCCGACGGCGCGGGATGGGCCGCCGCCACCACCGCCCCGCGCGAGGGATTCGAGCGTGCCGACCAGCACCTGCATGTCCACGAGCTGCTCTTCGAGCTGCTCGACGCGCTGGCGCAACTGAGCCTCGGCGGCCGGCGTGCCCGCGGGCGCCGACTTGGCAGCGGCCTTCGGCTGCACGCGGGGCTGCGGCGGCTGTTGCTGCGCCAGTGCCAAGGAGGAGGCAATCGCCAGCGCGCCGGCGCAGAGGAGGGCCGGGAGGACCGCGCGCACGATCCTCGTGTGCGCGCCGCGACGTCGTTCGGCCTGCGGAGATAATGGATTTGTCACGGCAAGCTTTCGGCGCTCACGCCGATCCCTTGTTGCTGAATTTCTGTTGTCCGGGCGCACGGCGCCCCATCGGGCGGCGCATCGTGCGCATGTTCTGCGACCACTCTATCGCGCCCGAGCCTACCTGTCTCGACGCAGCGTTTGATCCGTGCGACCAGGCCCCCGCATGGGCTTGCCGGTCGCGTCGACGGGTTGCGCAGCGGACAGCTTGGTGCCGCGCGCATCCGTCAGCACGAGCACGGCGCGGCGGTTCTGTGCCGCGCAGCTCGGCAGGGTGCAGGGTGAGATGCGGTTCTCCCGGCCGAATGCCGCGATGTGCATGCGCGTCGCCGGCACGCCCGCTTCGACGAGGACGTCCCTCACCGTCTCCGCCCGCCGCAAGGCCAGCGCGCCGTTGATGTCGTCGCCGCCGATATCGTCGGCGTGGCCCTCGATGCGCACGAAGACCTTGCCGTGACGGCGGAGCCAGTCCGCTTTCTCGCGGAGAATGCGCAAGCCTCGCCCGCCGACGTCGTCGCTGCCTTCGGCGAAGAAGAGACGGTCTCCCCCGCTGGCGCTGAAATCGGCTTCCAGAAGATTTGTGCCGGGCGGACGGGTATTGAGCGTCGCGCCTCCGGGCTGAGCAGCGCGCTGAGGCTCGAGCCGCTCCACGCCCTTCGGAATGGGCGGGACCGGATAGCCGTCGATCATGGCGAGCTGTTCGAGGAGGCGGCGTGCACGCGGCGCAACCGACGTCGACGCATAGCGGGTGACGAGAACCTCGAGCCGCCTGCGCGCGCTGCGCAGCTCGCCGAGCTCCAGCTCCTCGCGTGCTTCCGCGATGAGGAATGCCGCGACGCGCTCGTTGGCGGCCTCGAGCTTGGCCGTATCGGTATCCGCTTCGGGAGCGGTAAGCTGCGTAATGGAGGGCCGCTTTCCGCCGGCCTGCTGGGCCTCGGCGGGGGCCGTCAGCGTGAAATGCAGTGCGGTGGCGAGCATGAGCAAGCCAACCCCGCTGGCGTTCACCAGCGCACAGGCGCTCCTTGCGAACGCACGGCTCGCCGCCGGCACGTGCAATCCGTGGCTTATTCTCATGGCTTGATATGACCCGCAGTCATCTCACCCGAGCAATGAGCGGAAACATTAGGGCCGTTTTGGGATGGGGCGAGCGCAACACGCCTCTGACGCACGCGTTCGTGACGCGGGCGTTGCCGATCGGTAACTGTTGTCGCCTCGAAGTCGCACTACGGCGCACTCGATCACGCGGGTCGGGTGCGCGGAACGCCTCGTCAGGTCCCTGGCGGGCGCGAGTTGCTCGCGACGCCGCGGTTGTTGAGCACAGTCTGGGCGCGCCGATTCTGCGACCAGCAGGAGATGTCGTTGCAGACGGCGACCGGCCGCTCCTTGCCGTAGGAGATGGTGCGGATGCGTCCGGGATTCACGCCGCTGCGGGCGAGGAAGTCGCGGACGGCCTGGGCGCGCCGGGCGCCGAGCGCGATGTTGTACTCGCGCGTCCCGCGCTCGTCGGCGTGGCCCTCGATCGTGATCGTGTACTGGGCATACTGCTGCAGCCAGCGCGCCTGCTGGGAGAGCGTCTGCTGGGCTTCGGGCGAAATGTCCGTGCTGTCGGTCGAGAAGTAGACGATGTCGCCAACGTTCTGGCTGAAGTCGCGATGCGAGCCCGGCGTCGCAGGACCGCCCTTGCCGTACGGCGCGAGCCCGACGTCCTCTGGACGCGGATTCTGCGAGCAGGCCGCCACCATGACGGCGAGCGACAGCGCCACCATGATGCGAACGACGTGCACCGACCCCGCTTGAAATACGGACATGTCTTTCAGTCCTCGTTCCTGTTTCTTCGGCTCGCGCGTCCGCCGAGGCAAAGCACCGTCCAGGCTCTACTGAAGTGCCCGATGCCCCGCGCAGACCGGCCCAACTTTGCAGGCCGACACACCCTCACCTTCACTGATAGTTGAGCCGGCGAGCGGAAATATGACCATTCGGCGATCCGCCCTCGGGCGCTAGCGAAAAGTGGCAAACAGTTCATTAACCCCCAGCTTTGTTGCCGCAGAATCACGCGTTTGCGCGTTCAGCGGCAAAACACGATCGCCATTTCGACTTGCAATCGGGCGCGGCTTGCGGCTTATATGCCTCCAGGTTGCCACTTTGGACGTTGCGTCCGGCCGGCAGCCGCTCGACCAGCGAGAGATTCGCGACGATGGCAGGCATCGGCCAGGGCTGGATTGAGGAGGCGATCCCCACGCGGGATGGCGCCCCCCAGCGCGCTGCGCGCCTGCTTCGGTCCATTCTGCTCCTTACCAGCCCCTGAGCCTTAGAGGTTCCGGTTCGATCCGGGACGGCGCTCAGGGGGACCGAATCAGCCACAACAGAGCAGATTTGCCGCGCCATGATGAGCGCAGGCACCGACCGCAAGGACCATTCGCCATGCACGACGCAGCCGATCAACCCGTATCGGATACGCCATCCCGCAGCGAGAGCGACCGCGTTCTCATCTTCGACACGACGCTCCGCGATGGCGAGCAGTCGCCGGGCGCCGCGATGACGCTCGAGGACAAGCTCAAGGTCGCCGAGGTCCTCGACGAGATGGGCGTGGACATCATCGAGGCGGGCTTCCCGATCTCATCGAACGGCGACTTCGAAGCCGTCTGCGAGATCGCCAAGGTCGTCAAGAATTCGGTCGTGTGCGGCCTCTCGCGCTCGAGCTTCGCGGACATCGACCGCGCGGGCGAAGCCGTGAAGTTCGCCGTGCGCCCGCGCATCCACACCTTCATCTCGACGAGCCCGGTCCATCGCAAATGGAAGCTGCAGATGGATGCCGAGCAGGTGATCGCCGCCGTCGGCGCCAGCGTCGCACGCGCGCGCCAGTACACCGACAACGTCGAATGGAGCGCGGAGGACGCGACCCGCACCGAGCGCGACGTGCTGCTGCGCTGCTGCGAGATCGCGATCAAGCAGGGCGCGACAACGATCAACATTCCCGACACCGTCGGCTACTCGGTGCCGGAGGAGTACTACGAGCTCATCAAGATGCTGCGCGAGACGGTGCCGGGCGGCGACAAGGTGGTCTGGTCGACGCACTGCCACAACGATCTCGGCATGGCGGTCGCGAACTCGCTCGCGGGCGTGCGCGCCGGTGCGCGGCAGATCGAATGCACGATCAACGGTCTCGGCGAGCGCGCAGGCAATGCCTCGCTCGAAGAGATCGTGATGGCGGTGAAAGTGCGCAACGACGTGCTGCCCTACTGGACGGGTGTGGACTCGACGTACTTCACGCGCGCCTCGAAGCTCGTCGCGTCCGTTTCTGCGTTCCCGGTGCAGTACAACAAGGCCATTGTCGGCCGGAATGCCTTCGCGCACGAGAGCGGCATCCACCAGGACGGCATGCTGAAGAACACCGAGACCTACGAGATCATGACGCCGGAAAGCGTCGGCCTCTCGAAGTCGACGCTGAGCCTCGGCAAGCTCTCGGGCCGCGCCGCCTTCCGGGACAAGCTGAAGCAGCTCGGCTACGACCACTTGGGCGATAACGCCTTCCAGGACGCGTTCCGCCGCTTCAAGGATCTCGCCGACAAGAAGAAACTCGTGTTCGACGAGGACATCGAGGCGCTGGTCGACCAGGAGGTCGCGACGCAGACGAACCGTATCAAGGTCATGGCGCTTTCCGTCGTCGCGGGAACCGGCGGTCCACAGCGGGCGGAGATCACGCTCGAGGTGGACGGCAAGAACATCACGCGCGAGGCGACCGGCGACGGCCCTGTCGATGCGATCTTCAAGGCGATCAAGTCGATCGTGCCGCACGAGGCGCGGCTGCCACTCTATCAGGTCATGGCGGTCACCGAAGGCACCGATGCGCAGGCGGAAGTCATGGTGCGCCTCGAGGAGGACGGCCGGCAGGTGACCGGGCGCGGCTCCGACACCGACACGATGGTCGCCTCCGCCCGCGCCTATGTCGCGGCGCTCAACAAGCTCATGATGAAGCGTCAGCGCGGGCCGGCCGCGCAGATGATGGTGAGCTGATCGATGCCTCCTCTCCCTCGGCGCCGAGGGAGAGGAGGTCTTCAGCGTCGTTAGGTCGCCGGCGGACGAAGCTGCTGCAACTTCTGTATTTTTGCCGGCTGGTGTTGGATTTCTGCACCAGCTCGTTTATCGTGTTCAACAGTCGAGCGCGGGCGGCGGCAGCGCGCGCGGGGTGTTGAGGGCAGTCTGGCTCAGCCATGCGGAAGAAGGTTGGCGGCGTTTTCTCCGATGATATCGCCATTGACTTGGGGACGGCTAATACGCTGGTCCACGTGGCCGGTCGCGGCATAATCATCGATGAGCCTTCCGTCGTCGCCGTACGCGCCAAGGATGTGCCGCGGCACGTGATCGCCGTGGGTGATGCCGCGCTCGTCCTCAAGGAGCGTAGCCCCGATCCGATCGACCTCATCCATCCTCTCCGCGATGGCGTGATCGCCGACTTCATCGCCACCGAGGAGATGCTGCGCTCGTTCATCGCGCGGGCGAAGTCCAAGTTCGGCTTCCGCCGCCCGCGCATTCTCATCTGCGTGCCGGCTGCAGCGACCCCGGTCGAGCGCCGCGCTGTCTACGAGACGGCGCGCGCCGCCGGTGCCCGCCGCATCTATCTCGTCGAGGAACCGGTCGCGGCCGCAATCGGCGCCGGCATCGAGATCGACAAGGAAGAGGCGACGATGATCCTCGACATCGGCGGCGGCACCAGCGACATCGCGGTGCTGTCGAAGGGTGAGATCGTCCACACCGCCTCTCTCAAGGTCGCCGGCAATGCCTTCGACGAGGCCATCCGGCGCTATGTGCGCCGCGCCCATCAGCTCGCCATCGGCCTCGTCAGTGCCGAGCGCATCAAGATCGAGGCCGGTGCCGCCGGCGCGCGCGCCAATGGGCGCGCGGCGGAGGCGCACATCAAGGGCCGCGACGTCGTGCGGCGGCGCATGAAGTCGGTCGTGCTCAGGCCCCACGACGTCGGCGCGGCACTCGAGGCGCCGATCACGAACATGGCGGAGCTCGTCCGCCGCGCGCTCGAGGATCTGTCCGATGAGCTGCGCGCCGAGATCGGCCGGCGTGGCGTGGTCTTAACCGGCGGCGGCGCCTTGCTTCATGGCCTCGACAGCGAGCTCACGCGCCACCTCGGCATTCCGTTCTCGGTCGCGCCCAATCCCATGCAGTGCGTTGTCGCCGGCACTGCCATCATCCTCGCCACGCTCGGCGACCGCGAGCAATTGCTCGTCCACGCATGAGCCTGCTCCGGATCTGGCTCATCGGAACGGCGGTTCTGCTTGCGAGTGCCTTGATCTGGGCCTTTGCGCCTATCCTCGTGCCGGCCTTCGGGGTGTTCGTTCTCCTCGGCGGCCTGGTCGTGCTGATCGTGTCGGCCGCCCGGGCCATAGAGCGCCGCCGCGGACCGCGCCTGCCACCGGAATGACAGCCCTCGCCTTTTTGGAAACGGTGTAAGGTACCGGTTGCGTTCGGGGGGCCTCTGCAAATACCATAATATTTGAATATCAGCCCATCCCGTCGGGAAACTGCCGGGCAAGGACGCGCTGAGCGGGAGAACTAACGGCAGGGAGACTGGAAATGCGAGGGTGGCGACGGCAATTCGCGGCCACGGCACTGGCTGGCATCGGCCTGGGCCTCGGCATCATGGCAACGGCCTTCGTGCCGTGGGTTGAAGCCCAGACGCGGGGCGAGGCCGACAAGGCGCGCAAGGCCTATGAAGAGCACCTGAAGCGTATGGACGATGCGGAGAAGGCAGCGGCCGCGAAGCCGGCGCCGGCGCCTGCTGCCGCCCCACCTGCGGCTGCTCCGAAAGCGCCTGCCGCGCCTGCCGCCAAGTCGGCGATGTCCCAGGCCGACCAGGACGCCGCCACCGAGCGCGGTCTCGAGCAGTACCGGCGCATGATGAAAGAGGATCCCTGGAGCAACCCGGCGCTCCTCGATGCCGATCGCGGCGAGGCGCTCTGGGCGGACAAGCGCGGCCCGAAGAAGGTTTCGCTTGCCGAGAGCTGTGACCTCGGCAAGGGCATCGGCAATGTGGACGGCGCATTCGCCGAGATGCCGCGCTTCTTCGAGGATGCCGATCGCGTCATGGATACCGAGACGCGCATTCTCTGGTGCATGGAGAACTTCCAGGACTTCGACAGCACCGCCTTCCGCAAGAGTCCGCACCCCGGCGGCGGCCAGCCCGTCAAGGATGTCGGTGCCATTGCGACTTTCATCGCCAGCAAATCGGCCGGCAGGAAGATCGCCCCGAGGGCGGAGCACCCCAAAGAGAAGGAAGTGATCGCTCTCGGCGAGGCGCTCTTCTTCCGCCGCCAGGGCCCGTTCGATTTCTCCTGCGCGACGTGCCACGCCGAATCGGGAAAGCGCATCCGGCTGCAGCCGCTGCCGTTCCTCTCCGAGCCCAAGGAGGCGAAAGTGGTCATCGGCGAGTGGCCCGCCTATCGCGTATCGAGCACCCACGTCATGACCATGCAGCACCGCCTGCTCGACTGCTATTGGCAGATGCGTCTGCACCGGCTCGACTTCGGCTCGGACGTCAGCGTGGCGTTGTCGGCGTACCTCTATGACCGCGCGCGCGACGGCGAAATCGCCGCGCCCGGCCTGAAGCGCTGAGGGAGGATGGACCCATGAAAAAGCAGGTGATCATCTCGGCCCTCGCCGCCATGCTCGCGACGCCGGCTCTTGCCCAGGAAACGAAGGTCGATCCGCTGCACGTCGACGTCCTGATGAAGTTCGCCTTCTCTCAGGCACCGAAGGACTGGGCGGGGCGCGTCGACCAGGACGCGACGCTCAAGGCGTGCAGTGCGAGCCGAAATGCGCCCTCGACCGCCGAAGCCGACAAGATCATGGCCGCCGCCAAGGCCACGATCAAGTACCCCGAGGACGGCAAGCTGATGGGCGACTGGAAGAAGGGCGAGGCCATTGCCCAGAGCGGCTACGGCCTGCGCTTCACGGACTATCCGGCGCGTCGCCCCAACGGTGGCAACTGCTATGCCTGCCATCAGATGACACAGGAGGAAGTGAGCTACGGCACCGTCGGTCCGAGCCTGCGCGAGTACGGCAAGATCAGGAAATACGCCGAGGCGGACACGAAGGCCGTGTACGAGAAGATCTACAACGCGCACGCTTCCTTCCCCTGCTCGCTCATGCCGCGCTTCGGCACGAACGACGTGCTCTCCGTCGAGCAGATCAAGGATCTCGTTGCGCTCGTCATGAGCCCCGACAGTCCGGTCAACAAGTAAGCGACAAGGGCGGGAGTGCCGAGTGCACTGCCGCCCATTTCTGTGAACGATCGCAGCCACAGGTGCTGACGCATGTACTCGCGCCGTGAGTTTCTGCAGGTTGCGCTGGCGACGAGTGCGCTCGCCGGCATCGCGGGCGGCGCCGCCTTCGGTCAGGCGCTGCGCCGCGGCCTGCGGCAGGAGGATATCCTGCGTTTCGGCGCCAAGGGGCAGGTCACCATCCTGCACTTCTCGGACTGTCACGCGCAGATCCGGCCGGTGTACTTCCGCGAGCCCTCGGTCAATCTCGGCGTCGGCGAGGTGCGCGGGCTGCCGCCGCATCTCACGGATCGCGAGTTTCTCGCCCACTACGGCATCGCATCAGGAACGGCCGACTCCTACATGCTCTCCTCGGCCGACTTCGAGGTGCTGGCCAAGGACTATGGCCGCGTCGGCGGCCTCGATCGCCTCGCGACGCTCGTCAAGGCCGTGCGGGCCGAGCGCGGTGCCGAGCGCACGCTGCTGCTCGACGGTGGCGATACGCTGCAAGGCTCCTACACGGCGCTCCACACTAAAGGCGCCGACATGCTGCGCATCGTCGAGGCGCTGGGCGTCGACGCGATGACGGCGCACTGGGAATTCACCCTCGGCCACGAGCGGGTGAGTGCCCTTTTCGGCAGCAAGGACGCGCGCGGCTCGGCCAACGTCGATTTCCTCGCCGGCAATATCGTGGACAACGAGTTCGAGGAGCCGGTCTTCACGCCGTGGCGCATCTACGAGAAGGGCGGCGTGCGCATCGGCGTCATCGGCCAGGCGTTCCCTTATACGCCGATCGCCAATCCGCGCTGGCTGATGCCGAACTGGTCGTTCGGCATTCGCGAGGAGGAACTACGCCGCAATGTCGCGGCCGTGCGCGCGGCCGGCGCCGAAATCGTCGTGCTCAACTCGCACAATGGCTTCGACGTCGATCGCAAGCTCGCGGGGCGCGTACAAGGCATCGACGTCATCCTGACGGCCCATACGCACGATGCCATTCCCCGCCCCGAGCGGGTCGGCACGACGCTGCTGATCGCCTCCGGCTCGAACGGCAAGTTCCTTTCGCGTCTCGATCTCGACGTCAGGGACGGCCGCATTGCCGATTTCAGTTACAGCCTGATGCCCGTGCTTGCGGATGTGATCACGCCCGATCCCGAGATGGCGCGTCTCATCGAGGACATCCGCGCCCCGCACGAGGCCATGCTTTCGACGGAGCTCGCGCGCGCCGATACGCTGCTCTACCGCCGCGGCAATTTCGCCGGCACGCTCGACGACCTCATCTGCGAGGCCCTTCTGGCCGAGCGCGATGCCGAGATCTGCTTCTCGCCGGGCTTCCGCTGGGGCACGTCGCTCATTCCGGGGCAGGCCATCACGTGGGACGACGTCTACAACGCGACGGCCATCACCTATCCGAAGGTCTATCGCCTGCCTTTCCGCGGCGACATGATCAAGAACATCCTCGAGGACGTCGCCGACAATCTCTTCAATCCCGACCCCTACTACCAGCAGGGCGGCGACATGGTGCGCGTCGGCGGCATGAGCTTCACGATCGATGTCGATGCCCCTATGGGAAAGCGCATCTCGGACATGCGCCTGCTGCGGACGGGTGAGCCGATCCAGCCGGCCTTCGTGTACACTGTCGCAGGCTGGGCTTCGGTCAATGAGGCCACGGAAGGGCCGCCGATCTGGGACCTCGTCGCCAGCCACCTGCGCCGGCGTCAGGTCATAGCGGATGTCCCGAGTGCGCCCGTGCGCGTCGTGCGCCAGGCCATGTAAGAGCGGCCAAACCGCGCGCGGGATTGACTTGGCGCCAGCGTTTGTCTTGCTGTCGGCCCAGCGCGGGCACTTCTCGGCCCCGCAATTGGGAGCACGCCCGTGCTGGCGGACCTCTACATTTACCTTGGCGTCGGATTGGCGGGGCTGTTGAGCTTCCTCTCGCCCTGCGTGCTGCCACTCGTGCCGCCCTATCTCAGCTATCTCGGCGGCATGTCCATCGAGGAGATGAGCGGCGAGGAGCGGATCGACAATCGCGCCTGGCGCCGCGTCGTGCTCGGTGCGTGCTGCTTCGTGCTCGGCTTCTCGACGGTCTTCATCGGGCTCGGCGCCGGCGCGTCGATGTTCGGCCAGCTCATTCAAACGTACAAATACGAGCTGTCGATGGTCGCGGGCGTCGTGATCATCCTTTTCGGCCTGCACTTTCTCGGCCTGCTGCACGTGCCGGTGCTTCATGCCGACAAGCGCTATCGCGCGGACATGCATGGCGCGAGCTATCTCGGCGCCTACATCATCGGGCTCGCCTTCGCCTTTGGCTGGACGCCGTGCATCGGACCGATCCTGGCGGCCGTGCTGACGCTTGCCGCGAGCGAAGGCAGCCTCGGCACGGGCGTCAAAATGCTCGCCGTGTACTCGCTCGGGCTCGGCATTCCGTTCGTTCTGGCGGCCGTGGCCATAAAACCCTTCCTCGGGTTCATGCAACGATTCCGCGGTCATCTCGGTAAGGTCGAGAAGGTCATGGGCGTACTGCTCATCCTCACGGGCATTGCATTTCTCACGGGCTCGATCACATGGATCGGTCAGTGGCTCATCGATCACGTGCCCTTCCTCGCCGAGATCGAGGCCTGGGGCACGCCGAAGGATCTCCAGGGCGAAATTTTGAAGAAGGGCGTCGGCCAGTAGAGCGGCGCAAGACGAGGCATCCCTCATGGTTCCCATTGCACTCACCATCGCCGGCTCGGACAGCTCGGGCGGCGCCGGCATCCAGGCCGACCTCAAGACGTTCACGGCGCTCGGCGTCTATGGCGCGAGTGTGCTGACGGCGCTCACGGCGCAGAACACGCAAGGTGTGCAGGGTGTGCTGCCGGTTGATCCGCCGTTCGTCGCGCAGCAGATCCGCTCGGTGATGAGCGATCTGAAAGTCGGCGCTGCCAAGACGGGGATGCTCGCGACGGCCGCCGTCATCAATGCGGTCGTGTCGACGCTCAAGGAATTTCCGGAGATCCCGCTGGTCGTCGATCCTGTGATGGTGGCGACGAGCGGCGACGTGCTTCTCGAGCCGGAAGCGGTGGATGCTGTCCGCCATGTGCTGCTGCCGAACGCGCACGTCGTGACGCCGAACCTTCCGGAAGCGGCGCGCCTGCTGGATACGACCATGGCCGAAACCGATACTCAGGTCGAAGAGCAGGGCCGCGAGATCTGCGCCCGCTTCGATTGCCGCGCGGTGCTCATGAAGGGTGGACACGGGAGCAGCCCCGACGCCGTCGATCTGCTGATAGCGCGCGAGGGGCCGACGCTGCGGCTCGCCTCGCCGCGCATCGACACGCGACACACGCACGGCACGGGCTGCACGCTCTCGGCGGCGATCGCGGCGTTCCTTGCATCAGGCGATGATCTCGCAACGGCCGTGCGGCGCGCGAAAGCCTTCATCCAGGATGCCATCCAGCACGGCGCCCGCAATCCCATTGGCAAGGGCAATGGTCCGGTGGATCATCTCTACGCGATCCGCCGCAACGGGCCGCCGGTGTAGTTGCTCAGAGCTGCTTCGCCAGGAACACCGTGCCCGCGATCGGCGTGTCGTAGTAGGGCTCGATCCGCACGAAGCCGTGCCGCTCGTAGAGCCAAAGAGCCGTCGTCATCGTCGGCAGCGTATCGAGACGCATTTCGCGATAGCCCGCATGACGTGCCGCCGCGACGATCGCTTCGACGAGCGCGAGACCGACACCCGATCCACGCGCCGCGGACGTCACATAGAGGCGCTTCATCTCGCAACAGCCGTCCTCGCTCATGGGCCGCATGGCGACACAACCCAAGGGCTCGCCAGCGATGCGGCGCGCCAGCAGCAACGCGCCCTTCGGCGGCGCATATTTGCCGGGCAGGGAGGCGAGTTCTTCCTCGAAATTCTGAAACGAGAGATCGATCCCCAGCGCTTCGGCATACGCACGAAACAATGCTGACGCCGTCGCAATGTCCTCGGCAGTGCTTACGACGCTGATCTTGAATGATAATTCGGCCATGCACGACGGTCCGGAGACGACAAAGGTGTGGAGCGGCGGCCCGTGACAGCCGCGTCCGTCATCTATATAGCAGGGCCTCGGCCATCCTGACGCGGTTCCTCCGAGGCTGATCGACATGAGCATGGGAATTCTCGCGGCGTTCGTCGTCGCCTGCGCCTTCCTGGCAATCACGCCAGGGCCGAACATGAGTCTGATCATCGCCAACACGACCGCCTACGGCCTCAAGGGCGGACTCTGGACGCTTGCCGGCTCGACGACCGGCTTCTCGACGCTCGTCGCGATCGCGGCGCTCGGCATGAACTCCGTTATGGTTCTCATGTCGGACTGGTTCGACGTGATCCGCTGGCTCGGTGCCGCCTATCTCATCTATCTCGGCGCGCGCCAGCTCTACTTGTCGTACACCGCTCCCCCGACGCAGGTCGTGCGCGCCCGCAATGGCAGCTCGCTCTATCTCAACGGCCTGATCGTCAGCCTGTCGAACCCCAAAGTGCTGCTGTTTCTCGGCGCCTTTCTTCCGCAGTTCGTCGATCCAACGCAGGCGCCGGGTCCACAGCTCGCCGCGCTGGCGGCCGTGTTCGTCGTGACGCTGCTGACGGTCGACATCACCTACACCTTTCTCGTGGCGAAGCTCCGCATGGCCTTCGCGGATCGCCATGCGCGCGCGATGAACGGCATTTCCGGCGGTTTGCTGCTCGCGGGCGGCGCCGTGCTCGCGACATTGCGCCGGCCGACATGAGGACCACATGACCCGCATCGGTTTCTATTCCGGCTCGTTCGATCCCGTGACGCTCGGTCATGTCGATGTCATGCGCCGCGCGCTCGCGCTGGTCGACAAGCTCGTGATCGGCATCGGCGTCCATCCCGGCAAGACGCCGCTCTTCTCCGTCGCCGAGCGCACGGCCATGCTCAAGACCGAGACGCGGCCCTATATCAAGGAAGCCGGCGCGACGATCGAAGTCGTGACTTTCGACGGCCTCGTGGTGGATGCCGCCAAAAAAGCGGGTGCGCGCGCGATTTTCCGCGGGTTGCGCGATGCGACGGATTTCGACTACGAAATGCAGATGGCCGGCATGAATGGGGAGATGGCTGAAGATATCGGCACGGTCTTCCTGCCGGCGAGCCCCGGTGTGCGCCACATCACGGCCACGCTCGTGCGCCAGATCGCGCTCATGGGCGGTGACGTCAGACCCTTTGTCTCGCGCGATGTGGCCCGTGCCCTGAAGGCCAAGGCCGTCCGCAAGTAGCCGGCCACGCCGCGCGATGCTCTCCAATAGAAGCAGCTCATCAAGGAGACCACGTCCGTGAGAACGCTCATTGCGAGCCTCATCCTCGCCCTCGTTGCGGCTTTTGCTCCCGCGCAGGCTCAAGGCAAGGCCGATCCGCAGAACACGCTCGTCATCGAGCTCAAGGACGGCCCGGTGGTGATCCGGCTGCGCCCCGATCTCGCGCCGAAGCACGTCGAGCGCGTGAAGACGCTGGCGCGCCAGGGCTTCTACAACAACATCAAGTTCCACCGCGTGATCGCCGGCTTCATGGCCCAGACGGGCGATCCGACGGGCACGGGCATGGGCGGCTCCAAGCTCGGCAACCTGCCGGCGGAGTTCAGCAAGGAAGAATACAAGCGCGGCAGCGTCGGCGCGGCGCGCACGAGCGATCCGAACACGGCGAACAGCCAGTTCTTCATCTGTTTCGGCGCCGGGTGCCGTCAGCTCACGGGCCAATACACGCTCTGGGGCGAGGTGGTCGACGGCATGGAGAACGTCGACAAGATTGCCAAGGGCGAACCTCCCGCCAAGCCGGACGTTATGCAGAAGGTCTATATCCTCGGCGACGTGAAGCGCTGACGCGCGCGTCGTCTTTCCCCAACCGGAACGCTTACAAAGGAGCCAGCCATGGCCGATATCAAGGATCCCGAGAACACCATCATCATGGACACGACCAAGGGCCAGGTGGTGATCAAGCTGCGACCTGACCTTGCGCCGAAGCACGTCGAGCGCATCAAGCAGCTCGCGCGCGAAGGCTTCTACGACGGCATCGTATTCCACCGCGTGATCGACGGTTTCATGGCGCAGGTCGGCTGCCCGCACGGCACCGGCACCGGGGGCTCCAAGCACCCGAACCTCAAGGCCGAGTTCAATGCCGAGCCGCACGTGCGCGGCATCTGCTCGATGGCGCGGGCGCAGAATCCCGATAGCGCCAACAGCCAGTTCTTCATCGTGTTCGATGACGCCTCGTTCCTCGACCGCCAATACACCGTCTGGGGCCAGGTCATCGACGGCATGGACAACGTCGACAAGATCAAGCGCGGAGAGCCCGTGCAGAACCCGGACAAGATCACGTCCATGAAGGTCGCCGCCGACGTGAAGTAAGCGTTCGCGCGACCGCATACGCGAGCAGATCATGTTCTTCGACGGCTTCACGCTGACGAACATCCGCGTCCGCGACGGCGAGATGCGTCTGCGCCATGGCGGCAGCGGCCCACCGCTGCTGCTCCTCCATGGCAATCCGCAGACGCACGCCATGTGGCACAAGGTGGCGCCAGTGCTCGCACGCCGCTACACGGTCGTCTGTCCGGATCTCAGGGGCTATGGTGGCTCGCACAAGCCGCCCGCGACGGCGGATCACGCGTCCTATGCCAAGCGCGAGATGGCGCGCGACATGGTCGAGCTCATGGCGAAGCTCGGCTTCGCGCAGTTCCAGGTCGTCGCGCACGACCGTGGTGCCCGCGTCGCCCATCGCCTCGCGATCGATCATCCGCAGGCCGTCCGGAAGCTCGCGCTGTTCGACATCGTGCCGACCATCGAGCACTTCGAACGCGCCGACATGGCTTTCGGCCTCGGCTACTACCATTGGTTCTGGTTCGCGCAGCCGCATCCATTCCCCGAGCTTCTGATCAGCAAGGCGCCGGACGACTGGTTCTTCGCCCACACGGCGCGCGAGCCCAAGGGCCGTGACTTCTTCGCCCCCGAGGCGCTCGCGGACTATCTCGAGCACGCGCGCAATCCCGAGATGATCCGCGGCATGTGCGAGGACTACCGCGCCGCGGCGACGATCGACCTCGCGCACGACCGCGCGAGCCGCGAGGCGGGAGAGAAGATCAAATGCCCGCTGCTCGTCCTCTGGGGCGAGAAGGGCAAGGTCGGCGTCTGGTACGACCCGCCCGCCATCTGGCGAAAGTATGCGGACGCCAGCGTCCAGGGCCACGCCGTCCCGAGCGGGCACTATCTGGCCGAGGAGGCGCCGGACGCCGTCCTCGCAGCCCTCGATAAGTTCCTCGACTGAGCGAAATGAAGCCCTTAGCGGCGCCTGTCATGAATTTGCCGCACCAGCGCCGTCGGAATGCCGGGTCGGTTCATCATTGTTGGTTAATCGGGTTGGGCTAAGGCTCAATGTCCGGTGTGCCGGCATCGGGCAGATGCCGACTTCAGGAAGGTGCGATCCCGGGGGATCGGCCACCGCGCCAGCGGAGGGGCCGGGAGAAGGGGCCGCGCATTCGGGGGAAGTTTCTTGCGCAGTACGCTTGCACGGCTTCTGACGGGCGTTGTCATCTGTTCGGCCGCCGCTCTTGGCGCGAGCACCGTCGTTGCGAACCGCGATGGCGAGCGCACGATCTCCCTCTTCAACATCCACACCAAGGAGACCGTTACCGTTACATACAAACGGGACGGCAAGTTCGTTCCCGCGGCCATGGAGCGCGTGAACTGGGCTCTGCGCGACTGGCGCAAGAACGAGCCGACGACCATGGACCCCGAGCTCGTCGATCTCCTCTGGGAGATACACTCCGAACTCGGCTCGAAGGTGCCGATCCATGTCATCTCCGGCTACCGCTCCCAGGGCACGAACAGCATGCTCAAGCGGACGCGGGGCGGACAGGCCGAAAAGAGCCAGCACATCAACGGCAAGGCCGCCGACGTCCACTTCCCGGACGTGCCCATTCAGCGCCTGCGCTACTCGGCACTGATCCGCGAGCGCGGCGGCGTCGGCTACTACCCGCTCTCCGCCATTCCCTTCGTGCACGTGGACACCGCCCGCGTGCGCGCGTGGCCGCGTCTGCCGCGCCAGGAACTGGCCCTGCTCTTCCCGAGCGGGCGCACGCAGCATATGCCCGCCGATGGCGGCCCGCTCACAGCCGAGGATGCACGCGGCGCGCGCGTGCGTCTTGCGAGCGCTGGCGGCGAGCTCGGCGCCTTCCTCGATCTGAGGCGCGGGCGCCGGCCACAGACGACCGTCGTCGCGGAGGCGCGTCCGCCGGCGCAGTCGGCCTGGCAGCAGGCGGCTGTCACGCCTGAGCCTCCGCCGCCCATGCCATCGAAGCGGCCGTCGCTGCCGACGCGCACGCTCGCCGACGAATTGCGCCTCGCCTCCGCCGGTCCGAGCACCTCGGATCGCGGGCAACTGCATGATCTCGTGCGCCACGCCAGCATGATGCCCGAGCCGCGGCTTCTCGCGCCGCCGAAGCCTGCCGCGCGGCCGCCGACGATTGCGGGCCTCGCTGCCGAAGCGCTTGGAGAACGGCGCGCCGATGCGCCCGGTCATCAGGTGGCGGCTCTCGATGCCGCCGGTTGGACCATGCCCCGCGAGCCCGCTTCATCGCCTCCCGCCGGCCGCTTCGGCTGGGGCAAGACCGGGCACGAGCTGCG
>JAEWIJ010000273.1 GCA_023387235.1 Pseudomonadota bacterium | reverse complement strand
CCCCGCCCGTCCGGCCCTTGGGGGCGGCCGCCCCAAAGGGCCAGCCCTCATCTCGATCCGATTCGATGTCGAGAAAAGCGCCGCCCCCAACATGCAAGGGGCGGCCGCTTGTTGCCACGTTTGCGCATCACGCCGCGCTCACCCCGCAAGAGCGGCGAGAGGCGAGAGAAAGTGGCGCGGCTAGAAACTAAGGCTCCAGCTCGGTATCCCAGTAGAGGTAGTCGAGCCAGCTCTCGTGGAGATAGTTGGGTGGGAAGAGTCGGCCGTTGCGATGCAGCTCGAAGACCGTCGGGCGATAGGGCCACTGCATCGGCTTCATGCCGATCTTCTCGGGCAGATAGCCGCCCTTCGCGAGGTTGCAGGGCGAGCAGGCCGTCACGACGTTGTCCCAGCGCGTGAGACCGCCGAGCGAGCGCGGGATCAAGTGATCGAACGTCAGTTCCTTCTTCGATCCGCAGTACTGGCAGATGAACCTGTCGCGCAGGAAGACATTGAAGCGGGTGAAGGCTGGATAGAGCGCCGGTTTCACGTACGCCTTGAGCGAAACGACACTCGGCAGACGCACCTCGAAGGAGGGACTGCGTACCACCCGCTCATATTCCGAAACAATGTTCACACGATCGAGGAACACCGCCTTGATCGTGTCCTGCCAGCTCCAGAGGGAAAGCGGGTAATAGCTCAAAGGCCGGAAGTCGGCGTTCAAGACCAGGGCCGGGAAGGCATGCGGTTGCGCTGTCGATAGATTCACGAGCAGGCAGTCCTGACAGTTACCTGTCCGAATCGCACTCGGATTTTGTTTTACGGCGCCGGGATACTAGTCTGCCGTGACACGGATGTGAAGCGCATCCCGCAGTGCAGAAACGAACCTGTGTGAAAGGGGTTCCACGTCGCTTCGCTGCCACAGATGACGCTATCGGGCAAAGCTGAGAAAGTGGCCGGATATCACAAAGGAGCACCGGCCCATGCCCAGGCTCGACGAAACACGGCCGTTCATTCCCGTACGCATCGCCGTGCTCACGGTCTCCGACACCCGCACACTCCAGGACGACAAGTCCGGTGACACGCTCGCCGGCCTTATTGCCGGAGACGGTCACGAATTGGCCGAGCGCGCCATCGAGAAGGACGACATTCCGGCGATCCGCGCCCATGTCGAGAAATGGATCGCCGAGCCCTCGATCGACGTCGTGATCACGACCGGGGGTACCGGTTTTACCGGCCGCGATGTGACACCCGAAGCGGTCAAGCCGCTCTTCGAAAAGGAGATCGACGGCTTCTCGACCGTCTTTCACATGATCTCATTTCAGAAGGTCGGGACCTCGACGATCCAATCGCGCGCCTGCGGTGGCGTTGCCCGCGGCACGTACATCTTCTGCCTGCCGGGATCGCCGGGCGCATGCAAGGATGGCTGGAACGAGATCCTGAAATGGCAGCTCGACAACCGTCACCGACCCTGCAACTTCGTCGAGATCATGCCGCGTCTCGAGGAGCACCGGCGAGGCTGAGCTCCTCGGCCCTCACCTCCGTCACGAGCCCCAGCGCCAACTGCACCGGCCGGAACGAGCGGCGGTGGTGCTCCGTCACGCCGAGCCGCGCGAGCGCATCGGCGTGCTCCGGCGTGCCGTAACCTTTGTGGCGTTCGAAGCCGTAGCCCGGAAATTCGCGCCCCAGCTCGATCAGCATACGATCGCGCGTCACCTTGGCGATGATCGACGCCGCCGCAATCGACAGCGATCGCGCATCGCCCTTGACGATCGTACGCGCCTTGCAGGCAAAGCGCGGCGCGCGGTTGCCGTCGACGAGCACGAGCTTCGGCTTCTGCCCCCGGCCGCAAGGCATGGCCTTCACGGCAACCGTCATCGCCCACATGGTGGCGTTGAGGATGTTGTCCTGATCGATGCGGGTGACATCGGCGATGCCGACACCGACGCGCGCGCTCGCCATGATGCGCGGGTAGAGCGCCTCGCGCGCATCGGCATCGAGGGCCTTCGAGTCCGCGATCCCAGGTGGAATATTGTCAGGGTCCAGAATGACGGCCGCGGCAACGACCGGACCGGCCCATGGCCCACGGCCCGCCTCGTCGACGCCCGCAATCGGCCCATTGCCGAGTTGCAGCTCGCTCTGCTCAAGCTCGAACGTGGCCTTGAGCGCCATATCGTCCCCCGATCCCTCATCGAAGGGATCGAAGGATTCGTCGTTCATGTCAAAGTCGGCGGCGCTCATTGTTCAGGCATTTCAGCCGAAGGGTGGCTGCGCGACCACGTCTGGCAACGCCGTGACCGTTTGAAGCTCAGCGCCGGATGTTCCCAACCCAGCGCGGCTGCACTATGACACGGGACGCCCCGGAGCAGGCAACGCCCCCTCTTGGAGATTTCTGAGCATGAGCGACGCGAGCAAACTCGCCGCAGCGCAGCGCGCCCTCGCCGCCTCCGAGCGGAGCGGCATCGACCCCTTCATCGTCATGGACGTGATGAGCGCCGCCGCCGCCAAGGAGGCCACCGGGGCACACGTCATCCACATGGAGGTCGGCCAGCCGGCGACAGCGGCGCCCAAGGCCGCCCGCGATGCCGTGCGCCGTGCGCTCGACAGCGACAAGCTCGGCTATACGCTCGCGCTCGGTATGGAGCCGCTCCGCGCGCGGATCGCGGGGCTCTATCGCGACTGGTACGGCGTCGAGGTCTCGCCGGAGCGCATTGTCGTGACCAACGGCTCGTCAGCCGCCTTCGTACTGACGTTCCTCGCCATATTCGATGCCGGCGACGCCGTGGCGCTGCCCTCGCCCGGCTACCCCTGCTACCGGCATATCCTGACCGCCCTCGGCCAGCGCCCGGTGATGCTTGAGACGGGGCCTGCCACACGCTGGATGCCGACGGCGGAGCAGGTGATCGAGACCGCCACGCGCGAGCGCATCGCCGGATTACTGATCGCCAGCCCGTCCAATCCCACCGGCACGATGCTGGAACCGCAGCGCCTCGCCGAGATCGTCTCCGCGTGCCGCAATACAGGCACGTGGTTCATCTCGGACGAGATCTACCAGGGGCTGACGTATGGCGTGCCGCAGGCATCCGCGCTGCAATATTCCGGTGACGCGATCATCATCAACAGCTTCTCGAAATACTTCTCCATGACGGGATGGCGCGTCGGCTGGATGGTCGTGCCGGATAAGCTCGTGCGCCCCGTCGAGCGGCTCGCACAGAACCTCTACATCTCGCCCCCCGCCGTCTCGCAGGTCGCCGCCCTTGGCGCCTTCGACGGCATGGACGAGCTCGAAGCCAACAAGCGCGTCTACATGGCGAACCGCGACCTGCTGCTTGCCGCGCTGCCGAAAGCTGGCCTGACCGAAATCGTGCCGGCCGACGGCGCCTTCTATCTCTATGCCGACGTCGGCGCCTACACGAACGACAGCCTCGCTTTCGCCAAGCGCATGCTTGACGAAACCGGCGTCGCGGCAACCCCCGGTGTCGATTTCGACGCCGGCCGCGGCAGCCGCTTCATCCGCTTTTCTTACGCGGGATCGACCGAGGACATGGCGGAGGCAGCGCGGCGGCTCCAGGCCTGGGACGCATTGAAGCGCTGACCGTCGCACCGGGCACTTCAACTTTTAGCACTCACGCCTTGACAGTGCTAAGACCCCGCCGCATATACCCGGCGCGGGGCCCCGACGGCGCCGAACGGGCGTCGGTCCCGGCAATATCCCGCAGCCACGTCAGGGTGGAACTTCGCCCGACCCGGCATTCCGAAAACAATCTTTACTTCAAGAGGATGAACCCATGAAGTTCCGCCCTCTCCATGATCGCGTGGTCGTCCGCCGCGTCGAGGAGGACACCAAGACCGCCGGTGGCATCATCATTCCCGACACCGCCAAAGAGAAGCCCATGCAAGGCGAGATCATCGCCGTCGGCCCAGGCGGCCGCGACGAAGCCGGCAAGCTCGTCCCGCTCGAAGTGAAGAAGGGTGACCGGGTCCTCTTCGGCAAGTGGTCCGGCACCGAAGTAAAAATCAACGGCGAGGATCTCCTGATCATGAAGGAGAGCGACATCCTCGGCGTTCTCGAAGGCAAGGCCTCCGTGAAGGCCGCCGCCTGATCAGGCACACTAGTAAGTCTATGTTTCTAGTGTCCCTTCTGATTCCGAAGTTCGCTTGAGACACCAGCATCGAGACATGGCGAACTTCGGAATCGGGACACTAAAGCTCCGGACCTGCCGGGTGGCCCAAGGCATCTTGGCTCGGTCCGGGTTGGTCCTCCCCCAGACCATAGTGAGTGAGTCAAGATGACAGCCAAAGACGTCAAATTCTCCCAGGATGCCCGCGAGCGGATGCTGCGTGGCGTCGACATCCTCGCCAACACAGTGAAGGTGACGCTCGGTCCCAAGGGCCGCAACGTCGTGCTCGAGAAATCCTTTGGCGCTCCCCGCATCACCAAGGACGGCGTGACGGTCGCCAAGGAAATCGAACTTGCGGACAAGTTCGAGAATATGGGCGCGCAGATGCTGCGCGAGGTCGCCAGCAAGACCAGCGACATCGCAGGTGATGGCACCACGACGGCTACCGTTCTTGCCCAGGCCATCGTGAAGGAGGGCGCGAAGTCGGTTGCGGCCGGCGCCAACCCGATGGACCTGAAGCGCGGCGTCGATCTCGCCGTGTCGGCCGTCGTCGCCGAACTGAAGGCGAAAGCCAAGAAGGTCACGTCCAACGGCGAGATCGCCCAGGTCGGCACCATCTCGGCCAATGGCGACGAGGAAGTCGGCAAGATCATTGCCGAGGCCATGGCCAAGGTCGGCAACGAGGGCGTGATCACGGTCGAGGAAGCCAAGAGCCTCGAGACCGAGCTCGACGTCGTCGAGGGCATGCAGTTCGATCGCGGCTATATCTCGCCCTACTTCGTGACCAATGCCGAGAAGATGACGACGGAGCTCGAGAGCCCGTACATCCTCATTCACGAGAAGAAGCTCTCGGGTCTGCAGCCGATGCTGCCGCTGCTCGAGGCGGTCGTGCAGACGGGCAAGCCCCTTCTGATTATCGCGGAAGACATCGAGGGCGAAGCGCTCGCGACACTGGTCGTGAACAAGCTGCGGGGCGGCCTCAAGGTCGCAGCGGTGAAGGCGCCGGGCTTCGGTGACCGCCGCAAGGCCATGCTCGAGGACATCGCAATCCTCACCGGCGGCACGGTCATCTCCGAAGACCTCGGCATCAAGCTCGAGAGCGTGACGATCAACATGCTCGGCAAGGCCAAGCGCGTTTCGATCGACAAGGAGAACACGACGGTGGTCGACGGTGCCGGCAAGAAGACCGACATCGAAGCCCGCGTGAAGCAGATCAAGGCGCAGATCGAGGAGACGACCTCGGACTACGACCGTGAGAAGCTGCAGGAGCGGCTGGCGAAACTCGCCGGCGGCGTCGCCGTGATCAAGGTCGGCGGAGGTTCCGAGATGGAGGTTAAGGAGCGCAAGGATCGCGTCGACGACGCTCTCCACGCGACCCGCGCCGCGGTCGAGGAAGGCATCGTCCCGGGCGGCGGCGTGGCGCTGCTGCGCGCGATCGCGGCTCTCGACAAGATCAAGGTCGAAAACGAAGACCAGCAGGTCGGCGTCAACATCGTCAAGAAGGCGCTGCAGTGGCCGGCCCGCCAGATCGCGGCGAATGCCGGTGACGATGGCTCGGTGATCGTCGGCAAGGTGCTGGAGAACAGCAAGTACGCCTTCGGCTACAACGCCCAGTCCGGCGAGTACGGCGACCTCGTCACGCAGGGTGTCATCGACCCGGCCAAGGTCGTGCGTACGGCCCTTCAGGACGCAGCGTCGGTCGCGGGCCTGCTGATCACGACCGAGGCCATGATCGCCGAGCTGCCGCAGAAGGCGGCTCCGGCCATGCCCGGCGGTGGCATGGGCGGAATGGGTGGCATGGGTGGTATGGGCGGCATGGACTTCTGAGGTCCGGCCTCCCCCCAATTGGGCACTGCCAAGGGCCGTCGCACACCCGTGCGGCGGCCTGTTTTCATGGGCCCGCCCCTTGCCTCCGGCCCATTTCCAGGTATAAAGCGCGCCATCACCCGCTCCGGTCGAAGGCTCGAGGAAAGGCGGCAGCCGCCGTAGGACCACGATGGTCCGGCTTTCCGGGTCTACGCTCTTTGGGTGCCTGGTGGGCCTTTCCCGGGCCCATAAGGGGCTTTGCGCCGGAGGGGACAGCAACGAAAGAAAGGCTGAGCATGGCGCTCTATGAGCACGTGTTCCTGGCACGCCAGGACGTCTCGAACCAGCAGGTCGAGGCACTGACCAAAGAGTTCTCCGATATCATCGAGGCTGGCGGCGGCAAGATCGCCAAGTCCGAGTACTGGGGCCTCAAGACCCTCAATTTCAAGATCAAGAAGAACCGGAAGGCGCACTACAGCCTCTTCAACATCGACGCGCCGCCCGCAGCGGTCGCCGAGATGGAGCGGCGCATGAGCCTGTCGACGGACATCCTCCGCTTCCTCACCGTGAAGGTCGAGGCGCACGAGACGGAGCCTTCGGCGCCGATGCGCAAGGGCGATCGCGACGAGCGCGGCGATCGTGGAGACCGCGGTGATCGCGGCCCGCGTGGCGGTGGTGGCCGCTTCGGCGATCGCGGTGGTGATCGTGGCGGCTTCCGCGGTGACCGTCCCCCTCGCGAGGGCGGTGGCTTCCGTGCAGATCGTGGCGATCGTCCGCCGCGTGATGGCGACTCTCCTCGTGGCCCCCGCCCTCCGCGCGATGGCGATGCGCCGCGTGGTCCCCGTCCTCCCCGTCCTGATCAGGAGAGCTGATCCATGTCCGATACCAGCAGCTCAGGGGGCGCCGCCCGCCGCCCGTTCCATCGTCGCCGCAAGACCTGCCCGTTCTCGGGCGAGGGCGCACCGAAGATCGACTACAAGGATGCGCGCCTGCTCGGCCGCTACATTTCCGAGCGCGGCAAGATTGTGCCGAGCCGCATTACGGCCGTGTCGGCGAAGAAGCAGCGCGAGCTCGCCAAGGCGATCAAGCGCGCCCGCTTTCTCGGCCTCTTGCCGTACGTGATCAAGTAAAGCAATAACATAGACAAGACAGGACGGCCGTGAAGGCGGCCTTCCTGGCCAAAGGTTGGGGCACCGATCGTCGGTCGCCTCTAACCGCTAAAAAAGCGGGACAGCTTCAGGTTATGCCCTATTTCGCCCTCATCGGCCTTGCAGGCGGCATCGCGTCCGCCGTGCTCTTCATGTCGGCAATCGCCGGCGGGCCAATGGGCCGCGTCCTCCTCTATTTTCTCGCACCCTTGCCGAGCTTCCTTGCAGGCCTCGGCTGGGGCGCACCTTCGGCGCTGGTCGCGGCATTCACAGCCGCGGCCGGTATCGGCTTCGTGCTCGGCGGCGTCTGGCCGGCGTTCGTCTTTCTCGTGAGCCAGGGCCTGCCGATCGTCATCCTCTGTCATCTCGCCCTGCTGAACCGCCCGATCGGGACGCCCTCGGCGGACGAGGATGGTACGGCCGTAGCGCCACCCGTCGAGTGGTATCCCGTCGGCCGTCTGGTGGCGGCGGGTGCCATCATTGCCGGCAGCCTGTCCGTCATGAGCCTCTTCATGCTGGGTGGTGACCTCGATCACGTGCGCAATTCGCTCCGCGAGATGGTCGAGAAGGTCTTCGCCGAGGATCTTGCTGCACTGCGCGACAAACCGCTGACGCGCGAAGAGATCGACGCGCTGGCCCAGCTCGGCCTCTACCTTCTGCCGGCGGCTTCCGCCACCTCGTGGCTGGCCGGGTTCAGTCTGAACCTGTGGCTCGCCGGGCGAATCACCCACGCCTCCGGCCGCCTCGCGCGGCCGTGGCCCGATCTTGCCGCCATGACGTTCCCACCCGGCATGGCATGGGGCATGGCCATTGCCATCGCCTTCACGTTCCTGCCGGGCTATCCGGGTCTCATCTCATCGGGTTTCGCGGGCGCACTGCTGTTCGCCTACATGATGATGGGGCTCGCCATCATTCACTACGTGACGCGCGGCAAGCCACATCGGCCGCTCATCCTCTGGAGCGTCTACTTCCTGCTCCTGCTGTTCAACAGCTGGATGGCCGCCCTCATCGCCCTCGTCGGCCTCGCCGAGCCGATCTCTCCGCTCAAGCGCTGGCGGCGACCGCCATCGGGGCCTCCTGCCAAGCGCGACCCCGACTGACGGCACCGCATCTGTCGAAATCTCAAAGACACTCAAGAATCAAACGAAGGAGCTGAACATGGAAGTCATTCTGCTGGAGCGCGTCGGCCGACTCGGCCAGATGGGCGATGTCGTCAAGGTTCGGGATGGATATGCCCGCAACTTCCTTCTGCCCCAGGGCAAGGCGCTCAGGGCCACGGACACGAACCGCAAGACGTTCGAGAGTCAGCGTGTGCAGCTCGAGGCGCGCAATCTCGAGCTCAAGGCCGAAGCCGAAGGCGTCGCGACCCGCCTCGACGGCCAGGCCTTCGTATCGATCCGTCAGGCGGGTGATACGGGCCAGCTCTACGGCTCGGTCTCGACACGCGATATAGCGGACGCAGTGAGCGCTGGCGGCTTCTCGGTCGAGCGGCGCCAGATCCTGCTCGACAAGCCGATCAAGGCGCTCGGCCTGCATGAGGTCCGCGTCGCCCTTCATCCTGAGGTGGCGGTGAAGGTGATGATTAACGTTGCGCGCTCCGCCGACGAGGCCGACCGCCAAGCCCGCGGCGAGGACGTCACGCTCATTCGCGAGGAACTGCCGGAAATCGAGACCTACAGTGAGGAAGGCGAGGATGCCGTCCCGCCAGGCCTCGGCGAGCAACCCGACGTCTGACCCAGAAACATTACGCGATTCAGTAGCTTGGGGCGTACGGCGGCGAGCCGTGCGCCCTTTGCGCGCAGGCGGGAACCAGAAGGAACGATGCAGGCATCCGCACGTTGCCTGATTGGCGGATCAAGGACGAAGCGCCACCAAGCGGCTAACATGTGACAAATTGTCGTAAAGGCGCTATCATCTCTCATCCGAAAGTCGAAGCCCGCAGTCGCGAGACCAGGGAGGGACCGCAGGCGGGCGCTTAGCGTCGAGGCGTGCCATGTTCAAGCCGCTCGAAATTCTGCTCCGGCGTATCGTGGAGCACGGCAATCTCTCCCTCATCACCCACAACGGCCAGATCTTCCGTTTCGGCGATGGTCAAGGTCCTCCAGTGACCGCCCACCTCGCCGACCGTCGGCTCGAGCGGCAACTCGCGCTCGACCCTCATCTGGCCGTGGGCGAAGCCTATATGGACGGCCGGCTCGTCATGGAGCAGGGTCGGATCTACGACCTCCTGGCTCTTGTGCTCGAGAATGCGATGGCGCATCCGCCACCGCGCTGGGCCCAGACCCTGGACGTTGCGCGGTTCCTGACCCGTCGCCTCGCACAGTTCAATCCCGCCAGCCGGTCCCGACGCAATGTCGCCCACCACTACGATATCGACGGCTCGATCTACGATCTCTTCCTCGATACCGACCGGCAGTACTCGTGCGCCTACTTCCCGACGCCGGAAACCCCGCTCGAAGAGGCTCAGCGCGCCAAGAAGAGGCATCTCGCGGCGAAGCTTGCCCTGTCGGAAGGGCAGCGCGTGCTGGACATCGGCTCGGGCTGGGGCGGCCTCGGCATCTATCTCGCGGGAACTACCGGCTGTTACGTCGACGGCGTGACGCTTTCGGTCGAGCAGCTCAAAATCGCCGAGGCGCGGGCCAAGCGAGCCGGCCTCGCCAATGCCGTCCATTTCCGCCTGCAAGACTATCGCGAAGTCGTCGGGCCCTATGACCGGGTGATCTCGGTCGGCATGTTCGAGCATGTCGGCGTCAATCACTACGGCACATATTTCCGCAAGGTGCGCGAGCTCCTGAAGGATGACGGCGTCGCGGTCATTCACTTCATCGGCCGCTCCGAGCCGCCCGCGATCACCAATCCCTTCATTGCGAAGTACATCTTCCCCGGCGGCTACATTCCGGCGCTCTCCGAGGTGATGAGCGCGATCGAGCGCTCGGGCCTCATCACGACCGATGTCGAGATCCTGCGGCTCCACTATGCCGAGACCCTGCGGGCCTGGCGCGAGCGCTTCATCGCCAACTGGGAGAAGGCGGCCAGCATCCGCGACGAGCGGTTCTGCCGTATGTGGGAGTTCTATCTCGCAGGCTCGGAGACGGCGTTCCGCTATCAGAACCTCGTCGTCTTCCAGATCCAGGCCACGCGCCGCATCGATGCCCTGCCTTTGACGCGCGACTATATCGCGCGCAACGAGGCTGCCCTCGCGCACGCGGAGCGCGACGGCATCAAAGTGCAGATGCCGCGTCTGGCGGGTGAGTAGAGCGTAGGCGGGGCCGTCGGCCCGATTATTCGGCCGCCGCCCGCAGACCGGGAGCGGCAGCTTTCACGTCCGCATCCACGTGCTGCTCGAACTTGGCGAAGTTGTCCCGGAACATCTTCACCAGCGCCCGCGCCTGCGTGTCATAGGCGGCCTTGTCAGCCCAGGTCTCGCGCGGGTCGAGGATTTTCGGATCGACGCCCTCCAACGCCGTCGGCACTTCGAAGCCGAAGGCAGGATCGAGTCGCATGGGCTGGTTCTTGAGCTTGCCCGAGAGCGCCGCATTGAGCAGGGCCCGCGTCGCCTTGATCGGCATGCGCTTGCCGACGCCGAACTTGCCGCCCGTCCAGCCGGTATTGACCAGCCAGCAGTCGACGTCGTGCTTCGCAATCAGCTCGCGCAGCATGTTGCCATAGACGCTCGGATGGCGCGGCATGAAGGGGGCGCCGAAGCATGTCGAGAAGGTCGCCTGGGGCTCATTGCCCATGCCCTTTTCAGTGCCCGCGACCTTCGCCGTGTAGCCCGAAAGGAAATGGTACATCGCCTGGCTCGGCGTGAGCTTGGCGATCGGCGGCATGACGCCGAAGGCATCGGCGCACAGCATCACGATATTGCGCGGATGGCCGGCCGTGCCGGTCGGGCTGGCATTGGCGATGAACTCGAGCGGATAGGCCGAGCGCGTATTCTCGGTCAGACGACCGTCGTCGAAATTCGGCTCGCCCTGCTCGTTCAGGATAACATTCTCGAGCACCGTGCCGAAGCGATTGGACGCGGCCCAGATCTGGGGCTCCGCCTCCTCGGACAGACGGATGGTCTTGGCGTAGCAGCCACCCTCGAAGTTGAACACGCCGTCCGGCGACCAGCCGTGCTCGTCGTCGCCGAGCAGGATGCGGCTCGGCTCGGCCGAGAGCGTGGTCTTGCCCGTGCCCGAGAGGCCGAAGAACACAGCCGAATCCCCGCCGTGGCCCACGTTCGCCGAGCAGTGCATCGGCATGACGCCGCGCTCGGGCATCAGGTAGTTCAGGAACGAGAAGACCGACTTCTTCGTCTCGCCGGCGTAGGAGCTGCCGCCGATCAGCACGAGGCGACGCGTGAAGTCGCACGCGATCACGGTCTCCGTCCGGCAGCCGTGACGCGCGGGATCGGCACGGAAGCTCGGCAGATTCACGACGGTGAACTCGGGCTTGAAGTTCGCGAGTTCGGCGGCGGTCGGGCGACGCAGAAGATGGCGGATGAATGCCGCATGCCACGCAAGCTCGGTGAAGATGCGCGTGTTCAGGCGGTGCTTGGCGTCGGCGCCGGCAAAGAGGTCCTGAACAAAAAGCTCACGCGAGGCCGCGTGAGCTTTGAAGTCCTCGAGCAGGATGTCGAACTGTTTGCGCGTAATGGGCTTGTTGTTGTCCCACCAGACGTTCTCCTCGGTCGCGTCATCGCGAATGGTGAACTTGTCCTGGGCGGAGCGGCCGGTGTGCGCACCGGTCTCGACAACGAGCGCGCCGGTCGAGGCGAAATGCGCTTCGCCACGGCGGATGGATTCCTCGATCAGCTCAACGAGCGGCCGATTTTGGCGAACGGCTGCGGGAACACTCAAAGAAAACGTTTCATTGATCATTCGGATATCGCTGCTTGTAGGAGGTTCGCCGTCTTGAAAATCCTGTACTGCAAGATGTCACTACGGCCGCCGGACTGCAAAATGTCCTCTGCGGCTTCGAAGACTTCATGCTTTCCAGAAGGCATGCGTCTAGGCAAGCCCCTCACTGTTCACAACTCGGCCTTTGGTCGCACGCCCGGATGACTGCACCACCTGCGTCCACACCGAATTAACCGGCAATGCGGGCGGGCGTTCCTGCCGCCTTTTACCACGCGCCTTGCAAGCGGCGTGACATATCAATGCTGCGGCGCAGGCGGCGGTCGACCATCCTAGGGACTTGGTGAATGGGCCTCGAAAGCAACGGCGCGAACCATCTGCGCCGTCCTCGGAAATTCCTACGCCGACTATCCGCGACCTCGGTAGGGCGCGACGCCCTGGTCGGGGAGCCAGACGCCGTCGGGGCAGGGCCCTGTCTGCCAGAAGACGTCGATGGGCATCCCGCCCCTCGGGTACCAATAGCCCCCGATGCGCAGATACTTCGGTGCCAGCAGGTCGACGAGCCGCTTGGCGATCGCAACCGTGCAGTCCTCATGGAACGCGCCGTGATTGCGGAAAGCGCCAAGATAAAGCTTCAGTGACTTCGACTCGACGAGCCAGTCGCCGGGAACGTAGTCGATGACGACGTGCGCGAAATCCGGCTGTCCGGTGACGGGGCAGAGCGACGTGAACTCGGGTGCCGTGAACCGTGCCACGTAGAGCGTATCGGGATGCGGATTCGGCACGCGGTCGAGCACCGCCTCGTCCGGAGTCTGCGGGAGGGCGGCTTCGCGGCCCAGAGCGGGCATTGTCATGGGGATACCCTCCGACTACGCGGGCTCGAGGCCGAGCCGCTCGTCGCGCCGGCGCAACCAGAGAATGAAGGGGATCGACAGCAGAACCATCCAGGACTTCCCGACCACCTGGCCGAGCAGATAGTCGAGGCTGCCGAACGCCAGATAGAGGAAGACGATGCTGTCGATGACGAGCCCAACGAAGCTGCTCGCCACGACGGCCGTAACAAGACCGCGGCGCTGCAATGGCGTGTAGACCGCTAGATCTGCCATCTCGGCAAGAAGGAACGCCACGCCCGACGCCACCACGAGCGACGGGGGGGCGAGAAATGACGAGAGCGCCGCGCCCGCAACGACCGCGCCCGCGGCCCACCCGACGCCGAGGCGCCGCTGCACGAGATCGCGCAGCACGAGCGCCAACCCGATCATTGCCACGCCCGTCGGCGCCATGATGCCGAATCCGACTGGCATGAGGCACGGCCCGTCCGGCACGCACTTGGTGCCGACATTGCCGATGAGCCAGTTCGCGGCGGGAATGCAGAGCGCGAAGCCTGCGAGAAACAGCAGACCTTCCGCACGACGACGGTCGAGCATGAGATGTATCTCCGATTTGTAAAGCGCAACGAGATGGCGCGCTCAGTTCGCCGGTTCCGCCCGGCACCAGTTCGATAAGCCATCAAGAGAAAAAAGGCCAGCGGCGCAGTCATCAGTCGGTCGGGGACTGATTTCGTGGAAATCACTACCAGATTGCGAAGTCCCGCACTTGCGCTCACGTCTGTATTTCGATGATTATACAAACTACGAAGACCAAGTCTTAAAAATGCGGGGAGGAAATGACGCATTTCTCGGGGCGGCTGGGGCTCGTGCCCGCCGCTATCCTTTTCTTTTTTCTTGCTGATCAAGCTCATGCCAGCGCCGCAGCCGGGCAGATAGACCTCACGCGGCATCCGGTCGGCTATCTGGCGCTCGTGATCTTTTTCGTCGCCTACGGATTCGTGGCGATCGAAAAAGCCATTCAAATGCGCAAGTCGAAGCCCGTGATGCTGGCGGCCGGCCTCATCTGGGCGCTTCTTGGCATCGTCTATGCCATGAATGGTCAGAGCGCAGCGCTCGAGGCCGCCGCAAAGCACGTGATCCTCGACTACGGCGAGTTGATGCTGTTCCTCGTCGTGGCCATCACCTACGTGAATACCATGCAAGAGCGCCGCGTTTTTGATGCCCTCAGGAGCCGACTCATCCGCCTGCACCTGTCTTATCGGCAGCTTTTCTGGCTTGTCGGAGGGCTTGCTTTCATTTTCGGCCCCATCATCGACAACCTGACGACGGCCCTCGTGATGGGCGCCGTCGTCGTGGCGATCGGCGTGGGCAGCTACCAATTCATCGTTTTGGGTTGCATTATCATCGTGGTGGCCGCCAACGCCGGCGGCGTCTTCTCCCCATTTGGCGACATTACGTCTCTGATGGTCTGGCAGAAGGGCAAGCTCAAGTTCTTCGAGTTCTTCTATCTTTTTCTCCCGTCGCTCGTGAACTTCCTCATACCGGCCGCGGTCATGCATTTCAGCGTGCCGAAAGGATCGCCGGAAGCGGTTGGCGAGGCGAGGACGATGAAGCTGGGCGGCGTCGTTGTCTTGTGGCTCTTCGGGGCCACGCTCGCGACCGCGGTCTCGTTCAAGAGCGTCTTCGGTCTGCCGCCGGCGCTCGGCATGATGCTGGGCCTCGGCTATCTGCAGATGTACAGCTACCTTCTGCAGCACATTGCACGACGCCGTAACGACCTGAACATGGCGTTCGATTCGCTACGGGAAATGCGGCACGTCGAGTGGGATACGCTGCTCTTCTTTTTCGGCATCATCTTCGCCGTCGGCGGGCTCGGCGTCGCCGGCTACCTCGCGCTCGTGTCGAATTTTCTCTACGGCGATCTGGGACCGACCACCGCAAACATCGCTATCGGCGTGCTCGGCGCGGCATTCGACAACATCCCGCTCATGTTTGCCGTCCTCACCATGAACCCGGAAATGTCGCAAGGCCAATGGATGCTGATCACGCTGAGCACCGGGATCGGCGGCAGTCTCGTATCGATAGGCTCGGCGGCCGGCGTCGTGCTCATGGGGCTGGTGCGCAATCACTACACGTTCATGAACCACCTTCGATGGGCGTGGATCATTGCGATCGCCTACGTGGCCAGCATCGCCACGCATCTCTGGGTCAATGCCGCGCTGATGTAGTGATCAGTTCGGCGAGGGGCCGGTGGGGGGGGGCGGCGCCCCACCCGCCCCCGGCGGG
>JAEWIJ010000271.1 GCA_023387235.1 Pseudomonadota bacterium | reverse complement strand
GTGTAGATCTCGGAGGGTGCGACGGACACCGGCGTCAGCCCGATGGCCCGGCTGAACTCCGTCTCGGTGGGGCCGGCCGACCGGATCTTCTTTCCCTTCAGATCAGCGAGCGCTTTGATCTCGGCCTTGCTGTAGATCATTCGCGGTTCTGCCTGCAGAATGCCGGCGAGATAGATACCGTAGTTCTTCAGGAGATACTCGCGATACACCGGCGTCAGGGCATCCCACAGCTTGACGCGGAATTCATAGTTCCACGGCACGAACAGCGGCAGGTCCAGCAACTCGAGAACCTGCGCCTCGCCGGCCACATGGAAGCCGGCCACCCGATAGATCTGCGTCAGGTTCTTCGAGACAGCGTCGAGCGAGTCCTTGCCCTTGAACAGTGACTCCGTGGGATAGACGGTGATCTTGAGTTTTCCGCCTGAAGTCTTGTCCACCGTCTCGGCGAACTGCTGGGCAGATTTTGGCCCCCAATGGGAGGTCGCATCGACATCACCCAGTGTCCAGTTCACCTGGGCGTGCGCCGTCGAGGCTCCTCCAATCAGCGCCGCGCAAAGCAAAGCCAGCCCTAGCAGGGAAAACCGCTTCATCGTCTCCTCCAATATTTTTGTGTTGGCTACCGAAGCGAGATGCTTCGTGGGCGTTTTGTATTGCGCGCAGTGTTGCGCCCCGGAATCCGGACTGTCAATCTATGCAGGCGGATCGAGCGATGCGCCTCGCGTGACCCCGGCCCTCATTCTCGCCGATGCTGCCGCTGCCGATCAGAAACCGTAGAAGCGTTCCGGGTTGTCGACGAGGATCCGCGTGCGCGTGGATTCGTCAGGCACCCAGTCGAGCAGCAGGTCGAAAAGATCGGTCGAGTTCGGCATTCGGCCCCAATGATTGGCGTGCGGCCAGTCGCTGCCCCAGAACAGGCGATCAGGCCTCTCCCGCACAAGTGCGTGCACGAACGGTATCGTCTCCGGATAGGGTGGATCCTGATCGCTATGGTGATAGCCCGCCGACAACTTGATCCAGCAGTTGCCGCCACGGAGCAGATCGAGCAACGCCTGGAATGCGAGTTGCTCCAGTCCATCACTCGATCGAATATCGCCGATGTGATCGACTACGAGGGGGCACGCGAGTTTGCCGAGACGCGGCGCGAGGTCGATGAGCTGCACAGGTGTCATCATCAGCTGGATGTGCCAACCGAGACCGGCAAGGCGATCTGCGAACCGCTCGACCTGATCGAGCGGAAGGCTCCCGGGCTGACTTGGATTGAAGCGCACGCCACGCGCGCCTTGCCGCCAAAGCTCCTCGAGCTCCTTGTCGGAGATGGTGATCGGCACGACCACTATCGCGCGCGTCGGGATGCCCATCTCGCGCGCGGCGTCGAGCTGGCGGCGGTTGTCGGTGCCGTACATGCTCGGCTGCACAAGGACTGCGCGCGACAATCCGAGCGTACGATGCATCTTCAGATACGCTGAGACGGAGGCATCGGGCGGCGTAAAGCGCCGCTCCGGCAGGAAGGGATAGGCGTCCTGCGGGCCAAAGATATGGAAGTGCGTATCGACTGCCCCCGGCGGCGCCCGGAGACGCGGAACCTTGGGATTGGGATCGGGAGGCGGGCAAGATTTGGTCATGACGGCTCGGCTCTACGATGCAGCGCTTGGAAAATCATAGAGACTGGCCGGATTGGTCACGAGTATCCGCTCGCGCAGCTTCTCGTCCGGCACCCATCGCGCAAACAGATCGAGGAGACCGCCGTCATTCGGCATTGTTGTCTTGATGAAGGTGTGCGGCCAGTCGCTCCCCCAGAGCAGCCGTTCGGGAACCAGCTCGACCAGAGACAGCGCAGTGGCGTCCACATCGGGATATGGCATCTCGCGGAGAGTGAGACGGTACGGCGCGGTCAGTTTCACCCACGCCTTGCCATCGCGGAGCAGGCGCAGCATCGCCTTGAAGCCGGCGCTCGCAAGTCCCTCGCTCGTCGGCACGTAGCCGAGATGGCCGAAAACAACATCGACGGGGAAGTCGGCAAGCTGGCGGTCGAGGTCGGGAAACTCGTTGACATGCATCAGGAACTCGACGTGCCAGCCAAAGCGCTTGATGCTGGTGGCGAGACCTTTCAGTTGATCGAGCGGCAGAACGCCCTTGTTGAATTTCAGGTCGACGATATTGCAGCGGATGCCGCGCACACCAAGCCCGTGCAGGCGTTCGATCTCCCCTTCCTTGGCATCATAGGGAAGAACAGCGATACCTCGGAGGCGCGCGGCATCCATCGCGATCGCGTCGAGCATGGCCCGGTTGTCTGTCCCGTAGATGCTGGGCTGCACCAGAACACCGCGCTGCAGACCCAGCGCGTCGAGCATGTGGCGATAGTCGGCAGGCAGCGCATCTGCGGGTGTGTAGAGGCCGTGCGGAATAAATGGATAGGTATTGCCGGGGCCGAACACGTGCGCGTGGCAGTCGCAAGCAGCGGCAGGCACCGCGAATTTCGGACGACGCGGCATGGGGTCATGCGCCGCGCACAATGGCGGCTGTTCTTGGTCACTCACTTGTGGATTCACTCCCTGATTTCTGTTTGTGCTACTACTGCACTGGATCGCGCCCCTGTCAAAGCACCGCGCACATTGAGGTATGCGCAAGCGGCATCTCAGGTTGTCGCCGCTAGCCGGCTGTCTTCAGGCGAGCGGTGCAGATGGAAGGCTGAGCGCTCCCCCACATTCCGGCGACGGATCTAGGCGGCCACATCGCGAACGCGCTCCAAACCGTCCAAAGCGTTCGGCTACCATTCAGGCTTGTGATTCCTTCTTCAGTGCCTGAATGCCGCTGCTACGGCGCCCCCCGGCCCATTGGAGGAGAAGCCGTCGCCGACATCGCGCGCCAAACCGGAGAGACGACAGCCGTGGGATCGACCGCGGGCACATCCGTCATCATGCTTCACGTGATCGAGCCGAAGCATCCGTTGCGCTACTTCACCCAGGTCGACACGTTCATGCCGATCCAGGAGAGTTCGGGGTCTCAGCGCACTTCGAGCGCGATCCGACGCTAGGTTTGCGTGGAGGCGCGATACCCCGAAAGAGCCAGAACTGCGAGCGTTGCGATCCCCATGGCGAGCCCGATGAGATCCGTATAGGTCTCCGGGATAAGCATCAGAAAACCAGCGATGCCGATCAGGATGCGCGACCACACGGGCAGATTTCCGAGTTTGTAGAAGTAGCCCTCGAACGAGGCCGCGAGCAGAACAACCGCCGCGATCGCTGTCGCAGACACCTGCAGCACCTGCAGCAGCGGCCCCTTCAGGATCAACGCCGGCTGCAGCACAAAGAGCAGCGGCAGGACGAACAGAAGGCACCCGATACGGATGGCCTTCAAGCCGACGGCCATGGCGTCAGCCTTGGCGATCGACGCTGCCGCAATGGCCGCCAGCGCCACCGGCGGCGTGATGAAGGACACGAGGCCCCAATAGAAGACATAGAGGTGGACGGCCATCGGATCGAGGCCCAGGCTGATCAGCGCAGGCGCGACCGTGATGGCGACGAAGATGTAGCAGGCCGACGCGGTCATGCCCATGCCGAGGATGAAGCTCGTGATCGCACCGGTCACCAGCAACAGCAGCACGTTGTTGCCCGCGTATTGGACGAGCTCACGCGAGAACGAGTTTGCCACGCCGGTGATCGACAAAGCGCCGATGATGAGCCCGATGCCCGCGATCAGTCCGACGATCTGCGCGATCGACTGGCCGATGTCGACGACGAGGCCGGCGAAGCGATAGGGTGTGAAGCCAATCGCGCGCGCCCTCATGACGGCGATAAGTACGAGGAACAGCGAGACCCAGAACGGTGCCTCGCCCTCGAGGCGCCAGGCCAGGAGCAGCACGGTCAGGCCGATGATGGCCGCGATGTAGTACCAGCCACCCACGAGGGTCGACATCAGCGGCGGGACTTCATCTGCGCCGACACCGCGCAGGCCGTTGCGGCCGGCGTAGAAGTCCGTCTGGATGAACAGCGCGAAGTAAAAGAGCAGCGCCGGCAGGAATGCCGCGATCACGACCTCGGCGTAGGGGACATTGAGGAAGTTGGCCATGATGAAGGCCGCGGCGCCCATGACCGGTGGCATCAGGGCTCCGCCGGTCGAAGCGCAGGCCTCCACCGCGCCGGCGTAGGCGGGCGGATAGCCGCAGCGCTTCATCGTCGGAATGGTTAGCGTGCCTGTCGTCAGCACGTTCGATGTCGGGCTGCCTGACAGCATCCCGAACAGACCGGACGATATGATCGCGACCTTGGCGGGCCCGCCGCGAGACGTACCGAGCAGTGCCGAGGCGAACTCCATGAAGAAGGCCCCGCCTCCTGTCGTCGACAGCACGACACCGAAGACGAGGAAGCCGATCAGCGTATCGGTGACGACCTGCATCGGAATGCCGATCAGGCTCTCGAGCCCGTATACGTGCTCATTGAGGGCTTGGCCGAGATCGAGCTGCACGCCCCAAAGAAATCCCGGCATGTAACCCGCATAGAGCGGAAACGATGCGAAAACGAGGCAGAAGATGAAGAGAACCATCTCGCCGGTACGGCGCAGGCCTTCGAGCACAAGGGCGACGACAATGCCCGCGACAATGGTCGCCTCCAGCGGGCCGGTCGTGTTCCAGCCGGCGTCTATGATCGCTTGGGCTCGTGTCGCGATCCAGATCATGAGGGCGAGCAAAAGAGCGCCACAGAGCCAGTCGTACCAGGGAACGGGACCGCGCCATGGCTTGCGCACCGGATAGGCAAGGAACCCGATAGCGCCGAAGATGCCGATCATGAGGTAGTAGTAGGCGGTGCTGATCGGCCTGAACCCGCCGAGGCCCAGATTGAAGATCTGGTTGACCGAGAGCAGGAGGCCGAGCACCGTCAGGACGAACGTCGCCCAGAAGGCGGCGCCTTCGAGCCGCGCCGAGCGCGCCTCAGGGTCTTCGATCTGGGGGGTGGCGACCTCAGCGTCAGCGGTCGTCATCGGCGTCATTCCTCATGGCTTTCAATTCGTGAGCCGGCGCCCCTCAATGTCGTCGGCGGCCGAAAAGCAACAAGAACGGCAAACGCGGCGGAACGATCGTTCCACCGCGCTTGCTGGTCTCAGCCGAGAGCTAGAGGGACTTCAGGATCTCCGCGCGGCGCGGGGTCCAAAGCTCGAGTAGCTTGGCCGCATCGGCACCCTTTGCAGCGGACTCCTTGGCCATCATCTCAGCCCAGCCCTGACGCAACAGCGACTGGCGCTTCACGATGCCTTCCTGCCACTTCTGGTGATCGGCGCTCCAAACGCCTTTTTCCTTCAGGTAGCGGATCGCGCCGTCGTGGAAGGGGGCGTCCATAGGATAGGCGCCAGCCTTGCTGATCTCCCAGCGTTCCATCACGGGTGTTGCGGGGCGGTAGATGTCGTAGGTATCGATGATCGCCTTGGTCACCGCGTAGACTTCGTCCTCCTTGGTGTCCGCGTACACGGTGATCATGGGATAGCGATAACCCATGACGGCCTTGGGGTTCTCCTTGCTCATCCCGGCGCCGAGCTCTTCCATGTAGGGCGAGGCGAGCGGGATGGCGCGCTGGATTTTGCTCCACAGGTCCGTGTCGCTTGCCGGGAGCTCGATCCAGCTGATCCCATGCGGGCTCGCTTCCAGCTCGCGCAGCGTCACCGTCGTCGGCGCGGCACCCGCGGCATCCGCACGCCCCTCAACCAGCGCTTTGAGTGATGCGCCGTAGCTCGGGAACTCGACGACGTTCATGTCTTTGTAGGAAATGCCGGCGGCATCGAGGATCGGCTCGACCTTGGCATTGACCGATGTGTTCGCTTTCGCGATCGCGTAGCGTTTGCCTTTCAGATCCTGGAGCGTCTTGATGCCGCTCGCCTTTGTCGTGACGATCGACAGAGAGTTGACGCGGCCGAGCAGGCAACGCAGGTCCTGCGGTCCCCAGTTCGGCGCAGCATACTCGTAAAGTCCCTCGGCGGCGAAGAAGACTTCGGTCGCCAGCCATCCGTGGGAGACGCGGCGTTCCTTGAGCGGCTGAATGCGTCCGATCGAGGTGCCGGACGGCTGAAGGCGTACGCGGGTGCCGAAGGTCTTCCCCAGCGCGTCGGCCACCGCGGAGGCCTCGACGTAGCCGGAGGCGCCGACGTCGTACACACTCCAGATCATCGTCGATGGCAAATTGGGAATGGATTGCGCCTGTGCCGCGGCCATATCCGGGAGAAGGCCCGCGCCTAGTGCGGCGCCCATGCCACCGAGATAGGTTCTGCGATCAATTTCCATTCCGCTTCCTCCTGGTGTGTACGACTTTGTTTCGAGTACTGCTTGTTGATCCTTTGAACCATCTTGAGAACGCAAGTTCAAGCCGGCGCTTCAATTTCTCTTCACAGATGCCTTCTGCCGCAGGCCCGGCCCATGCAATCAGGCATACTTCGGCCGCACGACGGTCAGGGCGACGATGTCGCTGGCGCGGCAATGCAGCATCGCGCCGCCGGAGAATTGCGCGCAGCTCTCAGTAGTGCGTCGGCGGGCATCCAAAAACGCGGCGGAAGGCAGCGCTGAACGCACTGGCGCTGTCATATCCAACCTCGAAGGCGGCCGCCGCCACCGGCGCCCCCTCACCTATGCGAGCCAGCGCTTCCATCATGCGGGCCTGCTGGCGCCACTCGGCGATGGTCATACCCGTCTCGCTACGGAAGCGGCGCGCAAGCGTGCGCCGGCTCATCGCCGCCCTCGCCGCCCATCTGTCGATGTCGTCTTTGCAGGCAGGCTCCCGCAAGAAGGCCTCGCAAAGACACCGGAGAGACGGCGCCGCAGGCATCGGAACGTGAAGCGGGCTCGCCGTCGCCGCACCGAGTTCGTCGAGAATAAGCTCCATGATCCGTCCATCCGGGCTGCTCGGGTCGTACTCGAGCGGGAGCGCGACGGCCCGAAGGATGAGCGCGCGCAACAACTCCGACACCTCGAGCACGCAACAGGTCGCCGGCAGTTGCGGACTGGCATCAGGCTCGATGTAGAGCGTGCGGAAGGCGACAGCGCCGCGACAAACAACCTGATGCTCGATGCCGCCAGGGACCCATACGGCCTGATGGGGCGGCGCGGTCCATGTGCCGTCCCGCGTGACTACGCGAACAACCCCTGTCGTTCCGTAGAAGAGCTGCGAGCGGCGGTGCTTGTGACGCACGCTCGCATGTCCGGGCGGGTACTCGTCCGCCATAGCCGCTACGGGGCGCGGAAGGTCCTGATAGTCGACGGCGCGGGTGCTTCTCGGCATTTGGCCAGAACGCGATGATTTTTGACCGTCTAACGATAGCAGGCCGCACGCACCTTCCATAGCATTCACTGCAGCCAGCGGAGACCACGCGCCGTGTACATCCCCGATGCCTTCAAGGAGACCGACCACGATGTCGCCTTCTCGCTCATCGAGGAGATCCGGCTCGGCAGCATCGTTTCGGCGGCCGGCCGCATCGAGTCGAGCCTCGTCGCGTTCCTGCTCGACCGCCATATCGGCCCGAACGGGCGCCTCGTAGGTCACTGCGCGCGTGCCAATCCGCAGTGGAAGGCCTTCGAAGAAAGCCCGGAGGTCCTGGTCTCGTTTCTCGGCCCGAATACGCATGTCTCGCCGAGCTGGTACGGCACGCACCCCCGCGCGCCGACGTGGCTGTATGCCAGCATCCATGTCCGCGGCAGAGTTCGCCTCGTGCAGGATAGCGCCAGTCTGCGCGCCATCGTCGTCCGCCTCAGCAAGGAGATGGAGCCGGAGGGATCGCCCTGGCACATCGACACCGTTGCCGAGTATGTCGACCGCATTCTGCCGGGCATCGTCGGCTTCACGATCGATATCGAGAGCATCGAGACGCAATTGCGGCTCGCCCAGCAGAACGTCATGGACGACCGTCATCGCGTCCTGCACGCACTCGAAGGCGGCAGCCCCATGCAGCGGGCCGTGGCTGAAATCATGCGGCGCTTCACGTTTCGCGACGCGGAGGCTGAACCGCAGAAGTGATCGCGCGCTCAGTGCGTCCGGCAATTCACGCCATCAAGGAGAAGCCCATGTCATCAGGCATTGTGTACCGCGGCATGACGCAGGATCAGCTCGACGCGCAATACAATATCCGCGCGATGGTTCCCGACTATCCGGAGATCTTCAAGTCGTGGGCCGATCGGAGCGCTCGGGCACGCGAAGCGCTGAAGGGGCGATCCAAGATTGATCTCGGATACGGCCCCGATCCCGCGCAGAAGCTCGATCTCTTTCTGGCAAAGCCCGGCGCACCACTGCTGATCTTCATCCACGGCGGCTACTGGCGCGCCCAGGACAAGTCGGAATTCAGCTACGTCGCCGAGCCTTACGTCGCAGCGGGCATCTCCGTGGCGGTGGTGAACTATCGCCTCGCTCCCAAGGTCACGATCGACGAAATCGTCGATGACACTCGCCAGTCGATTGCCTACCTGCACAAGGCTGCCGCAGAGCACGGCTTCGATGCCCATCGCATCTTTATTTCCGGCACCTCCGCGGGCGGCCATCTCACTGTCTCTGGCCTGGCCACACGGTGGGAGGAGTTCGGGCTTCCGGCCAATGCTCTCAAGGGGGGATGCGCGCTCAATGGTCTCTACGATCTGGAGCCCATCCGCCTCTGCTATCTCAACAAGGAGATCGGGATATCACCCGAGACGTCGAAGCGACAGAGCGTGATCCACCACCTGCCGACGGAGGCACCGCCGTTGATTCTATCGACGGGCGGCGATGAGTCCGAGGAGTTCCAGCGCCATCAGCGCGATCTGGCTGCCGCATGGCACCAAGCCGGCTTGGTCTGTACGGTCATTGATCAGGTCGACGGGCATCACTTCGATATCATCGAGCGCTTCATCGACACGAATGGGCCACTCGGGCGCGCTGTGCTGGAGCTTGTTCGAGAGGCGCCGCTTCGGAACAGCAGATCCGCTCGATAGAAACGGCGTGATCCGCAGTGTCGACTGCACCCGATCCCGCCTACGCTTTCATTGACAACAAAAAGAGGGTGACGGATAAATCATAGAAAAATACGTGCAAGAAAAACCAATGGGAGGAATATCATGTCCGATAAGATTGGAAAGAACCCGACCGCGTCCGGTCGCACCGCAGATGCGTCATCGGGTGTCGTCTCGAAGAAGGCGCCGAACCGGCGTGAGTATCTTAAGACCGCGGCGGCGAGCGTCGCGGGTGTCGGCGCTGCTTCGCTTGCCATGCCGACAATTGCCAAGGCGCAGAACAAGACTTGGCAACTCAAGCTGCAGAGCAACTGGACCGGCATCGGTATCGAGTCCCAGGACCGTGCCGCACAGCTCTTCGTCGATCGCGTCAACACGATGTCCGGCGGTCGCATCCAGATGACCAACTTCAATGCCGAGGTGCTTCTCGGCATCGGCGAGACGTTCCGGGGCGTCTCTTCTGGCGTGGCCGATCTTGCGATCACGTCGTCGGTCTATCACCGGGGCATCGTGCCCGTCGGCGAATATCTATGGGCGGTGCCGTTCTTTCCATTCACGAACGTCGAGTTCTACGAATACATCTATCAATTCATGGGCATCAAGGAGCTGTGGCGTGAGGCGTACAGGCCGCACGGCGTAATGCACCTCAGCTACGAGTGCTCGGACGAGTGGGGCACCATGGTGTCGACGCGTCCCGTCGAGAAATATGCCGACTTCAAGGGCATGAAGGTGCGTGCTTTCGGAATCTGGGCCGATTGGCTCGTCCACAACGGCGCATCCATCGTCACGGTGCCGGGCGGCGAGGTCTACACCGCGATCCAGACAAAGATCCTGGACGCGGCGGCCTTCGGTTCACCGGATGCCTGGGCGGGCATGAAGATGCACGAGATCTGCAAATACTTCATCAACCCATCGGTGGTGCCGTACGACGTCTGCGAAATCATCATGAACTTGAAGACCTTCAACGAAATGCCCAAGGATCTTCAGGAGGTCATGCTGTCGGCGTCCCGCGTGCACAACCTCGATCTCTCCGCACTGACCATCCCGACCGATGCGCGCGGCCGCAAGCGGCTCGCCGACGGCGGCATGCAAACGATGATGATGCCCGATGACGAGCTGAAGAAAGCCGCCGATTGGTGCTGGAATCGCTTCCTCAGCATGAAGGGCAAGGTCCCCCACATCGACAAGATGATCGAGATCTACACCGAGGCCAGAGAGCTGCACAAAAACTACTTCGGGCCGAAGCGGTTGCCGGTCTGAGGCTTGCCTCGTGGTGTCGAGCGCCGGAAAATTCCCAGGTCCGATATGGCACGACGCGTCGTCGCGGCGCGCGGTCGTGCACGGACCCGGACCGGCGCTCGCACGCGCGCTGCGCACGCATTGAGCCATCGCAGAGGCCGTAGCCTGCGGTGGCCGGACGAGCAGGTGTGGGGGATCGATGCGATAAGGCGGAGGTCCAGGTGCCTGCAGGCCAACTCCACCCGCGAGAATAGGGGGATACGGTGAAAGCGATCGAATACTACCTGCGCTTCACAGACTGGCTGAATGCCAAGTTCGCTTGGGTCGTCGCGTTCCTGATAGTTCCGATGCTCTTCATCATGATCTGGGAGATCGTGATGAGGTACTTCTTCAATTCACCTTCACTATGGGCCTACGAGATATCCCTGTTTATCTACGGTGCCTACATCGTGCTCGGCGGGGCCTATACGCATCTGGCCGGCGGGCACGTCAACGTCGACATCATCTGGGGACAACTCTCGCCGCGAGGACGCGCGATACTCGACGTCTTCACCAGCGTCTTCGCCTTTCTCTTTCTCGGCGTCCTGTTCTGGGTGTCGCTGCAGATCACGATCAACTCGTGGCAGATCGGCGAGACCACGATGTCGCATTGGAAGCCCATCTACTATCCGCTGCGCACGACGCTGCCGGTGGGATGCTTCCTGTTCCTGATGCAGGTTCTCGCCAAGCTCATCCGCGATGTGGCCATCGCCATCAAGGGTGAGGATGTCTTTCCTGTGCAGGTGCAGGTTCCCTGACCACCTCCTTTCACGGCTCACCCGCGTCGCCACGGCGCCTGATCGCTGCCCGGCACAGACAATGCCCCCAGGAGTACACGCATGCTCTCCCTTGGCCCAGAATGGCTGACGATCATACTGTTCGGCAGCCTCGTCCTCCTCCTGCTTTCGGGGCTGCAGTTGGTTTTCGCGATCGGCGGTGTCGCGACGCTGTTCATCATCCTCTTGTGGGGGCCGCACGCGCTGCCGGTTCTCGCAAATCGGACCTACATGGCCATGGACATGTTCCTGCTCGTGGCCGTTCCCATGTTCATATTCATGGGCGCCATGCTGCAGCGATGTGGCATTGCCGAGGATATGTACGAGTTGATGTACCACTGGATGGGCGGGCTGCGCGGCGGGCTCGCGGCCGGAACGGTGCTCATCTGCACGATGTTTGCGGCGATGGTCGGCATCAGCGGCGCCGCCACTACATCGATGGGCTTGATCGCACTGCCCTCGATGCTCAAACGCGGCTACAAGAAGGACATTGCAGTCGGTTGCATCTCGGCAGGCGGTTCTCTTGGCATCCTGATCCCGCCGAGCGTGCTGATGATCATCCTCGCTCTGACCTCGCGGCAATCGGTCGGGCAGATGTTCATTGCCGGCATTCTGCCGGGACTGCTGCTCAGTTCGTTGTTTGTCTCCTATATCCTCATCCGCTGCTATATCCAGAAGGATATGGGGCCGAGTGTCCCGCCGGAAGAGCGACTTCCACGGCAGGAGCGGATCAAGCTGTTGGGAGCACTGTTGCTTCCCATCGGCCTGATTTTCGCGGTCATGGGATCGATGTTCTTCGGCCTCGCGACACCAAGTGAGGCTTCGGCAATCGGTGCCCTTGGTGCGATCGTCAGCGCGCTGGTCAAGCGCTCGTTCACCTGGGAAAGTTTCACCTCGGCACTGTTCATCACCTTGCGCTTGAGCGCGATGGTGATCTGGATCGTGTTTGCTGCATCGGCATTCACGGCGCTCTATGCCGTGACGGGCGCCGCGTCGATCGTCTCGACCCTCATCAAGGGAGTGGGTGATCCGTGGATGGTGATCATCACCATGCAGCTCATTCTCTTGGTGCTCGGCTGCTTCTTCGACCCGACAGGGATCGTGCTCCTGACCGCCCCAATCTTTTTCCCATTGGTGATCTCGCTCGGTTTCGACCCGATGTGGTTCGCAATCTTGTTCGTGATCAACATGGAGATCGGCTACCTGACGCCGCCGTTCGGCTTCAATCTGTTCTACATGAAGGCCGTGGCTCCACCCGGAGTCTCGATGCTGGATATTTACAAGTCGGCGCTCCCGTTCGTCGGATTGATGTTGTTGGGCCTCATCCTCTGCATGATCTTCCCAGGGATCATCACCTGGTTGCCGAGCCTGATGAGGAGCTGATGCGCTAGACCCGAGAGCACGATGCCGGTTTCATTCGGTGAGCAACCCCTGCCGGAGAGCGCCGCCCCTGCAATCCGTCGACACGTCTTGTTCGATTGACGGACGATCACGTCTTCGCACATCTCGGCGGCCGGACGGCCCGCTGGTATAGAAAGAAGGCCGGCGACGTCCAGCGGAGCTGTGTCGCATGCTTGCATACCCCGGGCCGTCAGGAGCGCTTCAAGATAACTGCCGTTTGGATCTCGGGCCTATCACAAGCGAGCCCCCTCGAAAGATACGTCTGCATGGCGGACGGCAGACGCGCCCGTTGTGCCGCGCTACGCATAGCGAGGAGAGCAGACGGTGCGGCCGTCAGGGAGCCGCTCGATCGTGACGTCGACGCCGTACACATCGCGAAGCCGGTCGGCGGTGAGCGCCACCTCCGGCGGCCCCGATGCGATGATCGCGCCATCGCGCATCAGCGCCACCGTCGAGGCAACGGCGAACGCGTGATCCGGATCATGCGTCGAGAGCACGATGCCGTTGCCACGTTCGGCGAGGCGGCGCACTTCGCCAAGCACGACAACCTGGTTGCCGAAGTCGAGCGCAGCGGTCGGCTCGTCCATGATGATGAGCGGCGCGGCTTGTGCGATCGCACGTGCCACGACAGCGAGCTGCCGCTGTCCTCCGGAGAGGCGAGTGACATCACGCTCGGCGAGGTCGCCGATGCCGAGCTCGTCGAGCGCGCGGCGGGCGATGGCGCGGTCCTCGTGCGTCGGCCCCGAGAACAAGCCGCGATGCGACGTGCGCCCCATGAGCACGAAATCGAGCGCGGTGTAGGGGAACAGTCCAGCCTGGGCCTGCGGTACGTACGCGACGCGGCGCGCAATCTCGTCGCGCTTCAGATTTACGAGACGATCGCCGCCGAGCATCACCTGGCCTCCCTGCGCGGGGAGCAGACCGAGCAGCGTCTTGAACAAGGTGGTTTTCCCGCACCCATTCGGGCCCAGCAGGCACAGCACTTCGCCGGGCTCGACCGCGAGCGACACATCGCGCCCTACGGCATACTCGGGGTAACCGAACGCGAGCGCGTGTGCTTCGAGCCGCATCACGACCACCCATGCCGGCCGCGCCACAGCAGCCACAGGAAGAAGGGCGCGCCGACCACCGCGGTCAGGATACCGATCGGCACCTCGATGCGCCCGATCGAGCGCGCGAGCGTGTCGACCAGCACCAGATACGCGGCGCCCATCATCATCGCGGCCGGAAGGAGGCGCTCGAAATTCGGCCCCACCATCATGCGGGCGATGTGCGGGATCACGAGGCCGACCCAGCCAATCACGCCCGAGATCGCGACGACGCTCGCCGTGATCAGCGTTGCTGCCGCGATGACCACCGCGCGCAAGCGTCCGGCCTCGACGCCGAGAGCGCGCGCCTCCTCGTCGCCGAGCGACAGCACGTTGATGCGCCAGCGCAGCAGCACCAGCGGCAACAGACCGAAGAGGACCGCGGGCAGCGCGCTCGTCACCTCGCCGCTGCGCGTGCTCGCGAGGCTGCCGAGCAGCCAGAAGGTAATTGCGGGGAGCTGGTCATAGGGATCGGCGAGGATCTTCAGGAGTGAAATCGCGGCGCCCGCGAGCGCGCCGACCACGACACCGCCGAGCACCAGAACCAGCGTCGGATCACGCCCGCGCACGGCCGAGGCGATCATGTAGACCATCGCGACGGTCGCGAGCCCGCCCGCAAATGCGAGCCCCTGGATCGCGACCAGCGGCAACGACAGGAATATCCCGAGCACCGCACCGAGGCCTGCGCCGGCGGACACGCCGAGGATATCGGGCGAGACGAGCGGATTGCGAAACAGACCCTGGTAGACTGTGCCCGCGCCCGCCAATGCGGCACCGACGATGAGGCCGGCGATGACACGGGGGCCGCGGATCGCGAGCAGCACGCGTTCCTCCGCCGTCTGCGGCGGCCCACCGACCCACAGCCGCGCAAGCGCATCGAGCGCACCATCGAGCGTCACCGGATAGGCGCCGACCGTCAGCCCGACGGCCACGGCACCGAGCACCACCGCAGCGAGCGCCGGCATGCCCCACGCGGCTGCGTGCGGCCTCATCGTCGCGCGGGCGTCTGTGGTGGCTTCCCGTCCGCCCATGCGATCAGCGTCTCGAGTTCGGCGTCGCCGAGGTCGACATGATAAAAGAGCTTGTAGAATGCGTGGGTCTCGCGGCGAATGTCGAATGGAAAGCGCTCGCCATGCAGCACGTTGGCAAGCCACGCCAGGCCGATCAGCCGGTTCACCGACGGCGGGCCGTCAATCCAGCCGAACGGTACGGCCGGCGCGAGATGAACGCGCCTGTTGACGACCGCCGGCACCGACTGCCACGTCGCGTCGGGCCGCTGCGTGACCTTCTCGAAGAACGTCCGGTCCCAGGTCACGACGACCTCGGGCTTCCAAAGCAGAAGCTGCTCGGGCGATACATTGGCGATTCCTCGGCGTACGTCCTCGGCTTCGGCGACATTGTGCCCGCCGGCCCGCTCGATGATCTCGGTGTTGATCGAGCCGCGCAGGCCGGTCTCCAGTCCTTCCGATCCACGCGCAAGGTAGACGCGCGGACGCTGTGCCTCGGCGATGCCGGCGAGCCCACCGTCGATGCGCTTGAATAGGTCCTCGGCGTAGCGGGCCAGTGCCTCGCCGCGTTCCGGAACGCCCAGAATGCCGCCGAGCTGGCGCAACGACGTGGGCGTCGCCTCGAAGCGGCCGTCGATGAGCACATAGGGGATTCCGGTGCGGCTCTGCACGGCGTCGGCGAGCGAGATGTAAGTCGGCCGCACGGCGCCGAAATCTACGACGATATCCGGCGCGGCCTTGAGAACCACCTCGACATTCGCCGTGTCGCCGCGCCCGGTCAGCCGGCCAAGCTCGGGCAGATCGCGGGTCGACGGGAGCAGATAGGGCAGCTCTTCCTTGCGCGGGCGCCGCTGCCAGCCGACCATCGCCTCGGGGACGAGGCAGTAGACGACGGCCGACGCTGGCGGGCCTGCCGCCATGACTTTAGTGACGCGCTCGGGCAGCGTGACCGTGCGACCGGCAGAATCGGTCACCGTTCGCGCGCCGGCAACCGGAGCCGCCAGCGTTGCGATCGCACTGAGCGCCGCGAGCAGGAACGCGCGCCGGCCGAGCCACGTCATGGGGTGTCCCCGACCTGGTCGTCTCCCACCTGACGCGGCGCCAATGGCGTGAAGAGCGTGCGATCGGGCTTGAGATCGATCAGCGGCGTACCGTCGAGGCAATCGAGGCCGCGCACCCAGAGATCGGCGCCATCGACCCTGACGAGCTGCACGATGTGCGTGCCGATGGGGTTTGGTCGCACTGGCGTGCGCAGGCTGAAGGTGCCACGGGCCTGACCATCGCTACGCGGGCTCTGCCGCACAAGATCGCGACGCGATTCGTGGAGCCAGTAGAGAACCTCGAGACGTTCGAACGCCGTGATGCCGTCGAGCGCCGGCACCCACGGCTCGAAAATCTCGATGCGGCACGTCGGCCCGTCGAGGCGACCCTGTCGCGGACACGTCAGCCGGTCGGTCCAGGGCGTGTGGCAGCGGCCGATGAACACGAGGCCGGCGTCCGTCGCGGGCGGCAGCACGACGGCCTGCTCTCCCTCGCGGATTTCGTTCAGGCGGACCATCCGCTCGACCCTAACCGTCGATCGCGATCATGACGTCGGAGGCCTTGACGACCGCATAGGCTTCCCCACCGGCAGCCAGGCCAAGCTCGTCGACCGCCTCGTTGGTGATCGAGGCTGTGACCACGGCTCCGCCGATATCGAGACGGACGTGCGCGGTCGTCGCCCCCTTCTTCACTTCGAGAATTCGGCCTTTAAGCCGGTTGCGGGCGCTGATCTTCATGAGGGCCTCCCTGTAGAACCACGGGCTCTGAATCGAGCAGACTTGTGCGATATATGCAAATGAATACAGCGCTTGATAGCTCATGGCCTCCCGCGCCCACGAATGCCCGCGGATACATTCCCGTCGAAGCGATCGAGGCACCAGCCGACCTTTCGTCTGCCCAGTTCGGCGGTACCCGCCTTGTCATTCTTCTTTGCGGGGAGCTCACCTCATCCGTGCGTCTCGGGCAGCCCATTGCGACATGGTTCTACAATGTAGAACTACTGATCTTGCCTTCTTGCCTTGACCAATGAATGTCGAGGCTGCATGCTGCGTCCAGAATGTTCTACGCTGCAGAATTCGAACGATGGCAATAGACAGAAACCGGTTCATCGCATCGGCCGCAGGAACATTCGAGCTCCTCGAGGTTTTCGGCGAGCATCCGGGCCAGATGTCGCTCACAGCGCTCGCGGCCAAGGTCGGCAGGCCGAAAAGCAGCGTGCATCGCGGCCTGGCAACCTTGATCAGCATGGGCTTCGTCGAGCAGGATCCGGGCACATCGCACTACCGACTGACGCTGAAGATGTGGCGGATCGGGATGGCCGCACTGGCCGACTTCGATCTGGTGACGCTGGCCCGTCCGCACCTCGAGCGCCTCATGACAGCCGCCGATGAGACGGTGCATCTCTCGATGCTCGATCCTTCGGGCGAGGTGATCTACGTCTCCAAGGTCGAGAGTGCCCGATCCATTCGCGTGCAGACGCAGCTCGGAAAGCTCAATCCATCATATTTGACGGCAACCGGCCGCGCGATCCTCGCCTTCCGGCAGGATATGGCCGACAAGGTCCTTGCACGGCCCCTGAAGGCCGTAACCTCGCTCAGCCTCGTCGACCCGAAGCGCATTCGCGCTGTTCTGGACGATGTGGTGCGCAAAGGCGTTGCCGTCACGAAGGGCGAGAACCACGTCGAGATGGGCGGGATCGCCGCCCCGATACGGGACCACAGCGGAGAAGTGGTCGCATCGTGTGGCGTCGCCATTCCCATATTCCGCATGGATCGCAAGCTCGTCGAACGGTGCACGCCGTTCGTCATCACCGCCGCGACCGCAATCTCCGAAAAACTCGGCTACCAGCCCGGCGCCGATCCGCTGAAGCGTTACGGGACATCCTGAGATGCATGCTGCGGCCGCCAGCACCGTCGTGGGTGATATCGGCCGCCATTGGTCGCACGTATCGCCGGATGCCATCGCGCTGGAAGATGGCTCGACGACACTGACTTATCGGCAGCTGCACGAGCGCGTGGATGACCTTGCCGCGCGCCTGATCCGCAAAGGCATTCGCCGGGGTGATGTCGTCTCGGCCCTGCTGCCGAACGGCTGCAATGTCGTCGTCGCCGTTCTCGCCGCTGCGCGTGCCGGAGCGACATTCTCGCCACTCAATCCGCGCTTCACGGCCCGTGAGATGGCGCGTCTCGTGCGCGTCGCCAAGCCCTGGGCGGTGCTCATGGACGCCAATCGCCATCCGGCACTCGCCGATCCCGCGCTGGCGGCTCTGTGCCCCGAAGAGACCATCGTCGGCGTCGACGCAACGGAGGAAAGAGCGTCGCCGTCCGGCGCGCTTCCTTCTGTCGGGCCGGAGGACTTCTTCAGCCTAATGTTCACCTCCGGCACCACCGGAGAGCCGAAGGGCGCGCTGGCGACGCATGCGGCGCGCATGGTCTGGATCGCGAGCGGCATCATCGAGTACGGCCTCACGCGCGAGGATCGTTATCTCAGTGCCATGCCGCTCGTGCATTCCGCGGGGCTGACGCTGGCCCTGATGCATCTCGAGGCCGGCGCGCGCGTGCACATCATGCCACGCTTCGACGCAAATGCGTTCCTGCGCCACGTTTCCGAGGAAGGGATTACGTCGGCGCTAGCGGTACCGACGATGCTCGCGATGCTCCTCGCGGAGATCGACGAGCGGCACACGATGCCCGATCTTTCGAGCCTCCGCCGCCTCATAACGTGCGGCGCCCCCTTGTCGCAGGCAACCAAGAGCGCGGTTCTGAAGCACCTCACCTCGCAGCTCTATGATTTCTACGGATCCACCGAATCCAACAGCATGACGCTGCTGCGCCCGAGCGATCAGGTGCGCAAGGCGCGCTCTGTCGGCAAGCCCTTTCCTGGCGTGGAGATCAGGATCTCGGGCCCTTCCGGCGAGGCACAGCCACCGCTCGAGATCGGCGAGATCTGGAGCAGCAATCCATCCACGATGAGCCGCTATCTCGACGCGCCGGATGCGACGGCCGCTGCCTTCTCCGGGCGCTGGTATCGCACCGGCGACCTCGGATATCTCGACGACGAAGGCTACCTTCATCTCGCAGGCCGCGCGCAGGAGATGATCATCAGCGGCGGCATGAACATCTATCCCCCGGAGATCGAGAGCGTCCTGATGGAGCATCCCGATATCCGCGACTGCGCAGTCGTCGGGACGACGGACGAGACATGGGGCCAGATCGTCAAGGCCTTCATCGCACCTAGCGGCAACGCGCGTCCGACACTCGGCGACGTGCAGCGGCACTGCAAGGAGCAACTGGCCGACTTCAAGAAGCCGAGACAGATCGAGATCGTCGCCGAGATTCCGCGCAACGCAGGAGGCAAGGTCGTCAAATCGGAGCTGACGAGAGCGCCAAGCGATGCAGCATGATCGTCATGTGCAGAAATGACCAATCGAAGAGCCCGAAGAGCGGGCCTCTAGCCAGCACAATCAGGAGGAAGCAATGCCGGTAAGAGAAATTCCGAAAGTCGCTATGGGCCGCAGGCTGGCGCTTGCGGTTGGGTTGGCCTGCCTCGTCGGTGCCGTAGAGGTCGCGCCGGCGCGGGCGGAAGTCTCCGAGGTGCGCATTGTGCGCCAGTTCGGCATTCACTACCTGCCGCTCGTCATTATGGAGCATGAGAAACTGATCGAGAAGGCCGCGGCGGCGGCCGGTCAGAAGGACATGAAGGTGACATGGGCGCGGCTTTCCGGCGGCGCTTCGGTCAACGATGCTCTGCTCGCGAAGGCGGTGGACCTCTCCGCTGGCGGCGTTGGCCCGCTTCTCGTGCTCTGGGACCGGAGCAAAGGCGGCAAAGGCGACGTGAAGGCGCTTGCCGCAGTAAGCGACGTCCCCATGACGCTCACGACCCGCAATCCCAAAATCAAATCGATCGAGGATTTCACCGAGCAGGACAAGATCGCGCTTCCCGCCGTCAAGACGTCGATGCAGGCGGTGACGCTCCAGATGGCAGCGGCGAAGAAGTGGGGGCCGAAGGAGTTCGAGCGCCTCGATCGCTTCACCATGTCGCTGCCCCATCCCGATGCCACGACGGCCATGCTGTCGGGAGCGGGCCAGATCAACTCGCATTTCACCGCGGCACCGTTCGATTTTCTTCAGCTCAAGACCCCCGGCATCCATGCCGTCCTCGACAGCTATGAGGTCTACGGCGGTCCGGCCACGCTCATCCTCCTCTACGCGGCTCAGAGCTTCTGCGACGACAATCCCAAGACGTGCCAGACCGTCGTCAAGGCCATGGGGGAATCAATGGAGCTCGTGCGGTCCGACAAGAAGCGCGCAGCCGAGATTTATCTCAGCGTGACCAAGGAAAAGACGACGGTAGAGGATCTCGTCGCGATGCTGGAGAACCCCAAGATACAGTTCCGGCTCGAGCCGAGCGCAACGATGCCCGCCGCCGAATTCCTGCATTCGATCGGGCGCCTCAAGAACAAGCCGGCGTCGTGGAAGGACTACTTCTTCCCGTTCTCCCATGGCCTGAGTGGAAGCTGACGATGTTGGATGTGGGTGGCGCCAAGGCCAGGACGGCGGCGACTGCGAATATGCGGGACGCCGTCGGTCAGCAGCGGGCGCAGGAGAGCGACGTGACGGCCAGCACTGATGCCATACTGTCCGGGCGTGGCGTCACGCTGCAATACAAGACGCCGGACCATCTGGTGGTCGCGACCTATCGCGTGGATTTCGATATCCACGCGTCGGATCGCTTTGTGGTTCTCGGACCGTCCGGATGTGGGAAGTCGACCCTGCTCAAAGCTGTCGGCGGATACATCGCTCCGACGGAGGGCGAGATCCGTCTCAAGGGAGAGCTGGTCCGCAAGCCCGGCGCGGACCGCATCATGGTGTTCCAGGAGTTCGACCAGCTCCTCCCGTGGAAGACAGTTCGCCAGAACGTCACCTTTGCGTTGACGGAAAGCGGACGCGCGTCGGGCAAGGCCGCCGACGACCGCGCGATGCAGTACATCGAGAAAGTGAAGCTCACGAAGTTTGCCGATACCTACCCTCACATGCTCTCGGGGGGCATGAAGCAGCGCGTCGCGATCGCCCGCGCAATGGCCATGGAACCCGAGATCCTGCTGATGGATGAGCCTTTCGCGGCGCTCGACGCGTTGACGAGGCGAAGGATGCAGGAAGAGCTCCTGCAGCTCTGGGATGAGACGCGCTTCACCATGATGTTCGTCACGCACTCCATCGAGGAGGCCGTGATGCTGAGCTCGCGCATTCTCCTGCTGTCGCCGCATCCGGGACGTGTGCGCGCAGAGTTCAACAGCAACGGCAAGGACGAGATCGAGCCACTGACAGGTAAGAGGTTGTCCGTTGCCATTCGCGATCTCCTTTTTGCCGATCAACCGGAGCCCGAGGGCGACGATCATGACTGACACGGCGGCCAAGCGCCCGGCCTACATTCGCGAGGTCAACGACGACGGCAACTACGGCACGGTCGAGAAGTCGTTGTCGATCTGGGAGCGCGCCTATCGGATCGAACCGCTCAGAAAGGGCATCCTGCTCGTCATTCTGGCGGCCATCTGGCAGGCCTATGCGCTCAATCTCAACAACTCGCTTCTCTTCCCGACCTTCACCGAGACCATCGAGGCCCTGTGGACGAACATCGCCACGCTCGGGCTTCTGGGGAAGGTGTGGACGTCGATCAGCGTGCTTGCGCGCGGCTATCTCATCGGGCTTTTCCTCGCGGCGACGCTCACGGTGCTGGCCATGAATACCCGCATCGGCAGGGACCTCCTCGAGATCCTCACGTCGATGTTCAACCCGCTGCCGGCCATCGCCCTGCTACCGCTCGCGCTCTTGTGGTTCGGCCTTGGTAATCAGAGCCTGATCTTCGTCCTGATCCACTCCGTACTGTGGCCGGTCGCGCTGAACACGCACGCGGGTTTCCTGGCCGTGTCGAACACGTTGCGCATGGTCGGCCGCAACTACGGGCTTTCGAGCCTGCGCCTCGTCGTGAAGATCCTGATCCCCGCCGCGCTGCCGAGCATTCTCGCGGGCCTGAAGATCGGCTGGGCTTTCGCGTGGCGCACACTCATCGCGGCGGAGCTCGTCTTCGGTGCGAGCTCAGGCTCCGGCGGCCTCGGCTGGTTCGTCTTCGAGCGCAAGAACGATCTCGATATTCCCGGCGTCTTCGCCGGCCTGCTCGCCGTCATTCTGATTGGCCTGTTCGTCGAGTACGTGATCTTCCGCCGGCTTGAGCAGCGGACGGTCGTCCGCTGGGGAATGCAGCATTGATGACGCGTGCACGGGACATGGTCCGCAGCCACCGTGAGCGCGATCGGCGTTGAGCCAACTGGGAGCCTCCCATGAAGAAGAAACAGCTTCACCTCAACCTCTTCATCTACGGCCGCGGTCACCACGAGGCCGCCTGGCGCCATCCGCAATCGTCGAAGCGATCGCTGATGGATATCGAGCACTACATCGAATGCGCGAAGAAGGCGGAGGCGGCCCATTTCGATTCGATCTTCCTCGCCGATGTCCTGAACCTCCCGCCGGATGTCGACATCTCCGCGCGCATCTGGCTGGAGCCCTTGACAGCGCTCGGCGCCATTGCTCATGCGACGAGCCGCATCGGCCTCATTGCAACGGCATCCACCACGCACACAGAGCCGTTCAACCTCGCGCGCCAGTTCTGCTCGCTCGACCACATCAGTCACGGCCGTGCCGGCTGGAACATCGTGACGTCGTTCAGCAATGCCGGCAGTCGAAACTACGGCGGCGGCGGCCGGCTTTCGCACGCGGAACGCTATGACGTCGGCGAGGAGTTCGTGAACGTCACGAAGGCGCTCTGGAACAGCTGGCGCGACGACGCCGTCGTCGACGACCGCGCAGGCGGCGTCTTCATCGACAAGCAGCGCGTCAAGGAGATCGATCACAAAGGCCAGAATTTCGAAGTGGCCGGGCCGCTCAATCTACCCCGCAGCCCGCAGGGCTGGCCGGTGCTCGTGCAGGCCGGCTCGTCCGATACCGGCAAGGCGTTCGCCGCGCGTCATGCCGAGGCGGTGTTCACGGCGCACATTCAGAAAGGCACGGCTCAGGACTTCTATCGCGACATCAAGTCTCGTGTCGTCGAGACGGGTCGGGCGGAGGATCAACTCCTGGTGCTGCCCGGCATCAGCCCCATGATCGCCGGCACCGAGGCGGAAGCCAATCGCCTGCAGCAGGAGCTCAACGAGCTGGCCGATATCAAGATCGGTCTGACGCGACTCTCTGATCGCTTCGACGGATACGACTTCTCCGGCATCGATCTCGATCAGGTGTTGCGCCCGGAGGATTTTCCCGATCCCGCCGAGAACCAGAGCTCGCGCGGACGCACCGAGCTGATTGTCGGCGCCGTGCGCCGGGAACAGCTCACGATGCGCCAGCTGCTGGCGAAGCTGGCCGGTGCACGCGGCCATTTCGTCATCACCGGGACGCCGGAGCAGGTGGCGGATGTCCTCGAGGACTGGATCGACAGCGGCGCCGCCGACGGCTTCAACGTCATGCCGCCGGTGCTGCCGTGGATGCTGGACGCTTTCACGCAGGAAGTCGTGCCGATACTCAAACGGCGAGGACGCTTTCGCACCGAGTACGAGGGGCGCACATTGCGCGACCACTATGGATTGAAGCGGCCCTGAGCTCTGGCCCCTGCGCGCCAACAGTGTGTGTGTCGCCCGTGCGCGAGCGAGATATTGCGGCATCAGCGCACGCACGCTGATCCATGCCGAGCCACGCCGGCGATTTCCGGGTTTCTTCTGATGTACGCGGCCTTTCCGAATTCACTAGCATCGACACATGGGGTGGATGCCTACGTTCGGGAGACGGTACGTGAAACACATCGATCGCCGCCAGATGCTGGCCCTCGGTCTCGGCGCAGCAGCCGCATCGTCTTTGCTCTCCAGATCATGGACGACTGACGCGCACGCCGCGCCGCTGTCCCTGCCGCCCAATGCAACTGCAGAGCCCGAGCCCCTCGCCGAAAAGGCCCAGGTCGTCGTCGTAGGCCCGAGACGGCGCAGACGGCGGCGGCGGTGGGTGTGCTGGTGGCGTCGCGGACGTCGCGTGTGCGGCTGGCGTTGGGTGTAGCCATCCACACGTGTGTCGAACGACAAGCATGGTCGACGCTGTGACAAGCCGGGCGCGCGTGTCCAGGCGCCCGGCGGGGCATTCCAGGGTTTGCCCTGATAGGCAAAGACCGCATCCGCAAACAATCTCGACCTCAGTTCGACGATCAGGTCAGGGTTTCGCCGGCCTCCGCAGTCTCGCTTCATCACGGGAGTTCGATGTTCATGAAGCGATGCTTCATCCCATCGGTGGGCCTCTCCTGGTCAATCGGCTCCCGCTCGCGGCAACTGATGATGCTGCTGATGTTGCCGGCGATGTTTGCCGGCTGCCGCCCGGAGGCGGAAACGACCCAGTCCGTCGCAAGACCCGTGCGCACGGTGGTCGCCGAGAAGAGCGTCGGCACGACACCGGTCACGTTCACCGGCCGCATTGAATCGGATGACGAAGTCTCGCTCGCATTCCGTATTTCCGGGCGCGTACTCGAGAGAAACGTCAATTTGGGAGATCAGGTCGAAACCGGCCAGCTCGTCGCCCGTCTCGAACCGCAGAACGAGCTCAATGCCCTCCGCGCGGCACAGGCCAATCTGACCGCCGCGCGCGGGCAACTCACGCAGGCGCGCAATCACTTCGAGCGCCAGGACACGCTCCTCAAGCAGGGATGGACGACGCGCGCGAACCACGATGATGCGGCGCAGGCGCTGCAGACGGCGCAGTCCCAGGTCGATGCGGCCGAGGCGCAGCAGAAGCTCGCAGAGGACGGCGTCAGCTTCACGGAGCTCAGGGCCGATGCGCCGGGCGTGCTGACCGCCACCGGTCCCGGTGCGGGCGAAATCGCGCAAGCTGGACAGACGATCGTCAAGCTGGCTCGCAAAGACGGTCGCGATGCCGTCTTCCATGTTCCGGCCCAGGTGATCCGCACGACATCGAGCAGCCCCGAGGTCCATGTGGCGCTCGCCGAAGATCCGACCGTCGTTGCGCGCGGCCGCGTCCGCGAGGTGGCGCCGCAGGCAGATCCGGTAACGCGCACCTTCGAGATCAAAGTCGGCCTGACGGATCCGCCGGCCGCGATGAGGCTCGGCGCGACTGTCATCGGACAAGTCCAGCGCGACGCGCTCGCCTCGTTCGAAATCCCGGCGACGGCCTTGACCAAATTCAATCGCCAGGCGGCCGTCTGGGTCGTCGACCCGGCGAGCCATGCGGTATCCATACGAAATGTCGAGGTGCAGCGGTTCGATCAGGCGGTCGTTTCCGTATCGGGCGGTCTTACTGCGGGCGATATCATCGTGACCGCAGGCGTGCAGGCGCTCCATCCGGGCCAGACCGTCCGACTGCTCGGTTCGGCGCCATGAGGGAATTCAATCTCTCTGCCTGGGCGCTCAGGAACCGGTCGATCATCGTCTATCTCATGCTCGTGATGACGGCCGCAGGCGTGATCGCCTTTTTCCGTCTCGGCCGCAGCGAGGATCCATCCTTCATCATCAAGACAATGGTGGTGCAAGCAGCCTGGCCCGGGGCGAGCGTCGACGACACGCTGAAGCAGGTCACCGAGCGCCTGGAGCGTAAGCTGCAGGAAACGCCCAAGCTCGATTTCCTGCGCAGCTTCACGAGCGCCGGCAGAACCACGATCTTCGTCAACCTGCTCGGCAGCACGACCGCAGATGAGGTCCCCGACATCTGGTATCACGTGCGCAAGAGTATCGGCGATATCCGCCATACGCTGCCGCAAGGCATTGTCGGACCGGGTTTCAACGACGATTTCGGCGATACGTTCGGCATCATCTATGGCTTCACCGCTGACGGCTTCACGCATCGCGAGCTGCGCGACTACGTCGAGGACATTCGATCGAAGCTGCTGAACGTGCCGGATGTCTCGAAGATCGAGATCCTCGGCGCTCAGGACGAGAAAATCTTCGTCGAGTTTTCCATGAAGGAACTCGCCGGCCTCGGCATCGACCGGAATGCGCTCATCGCCGCACTGCAGGCGCAGAACATCGTCAGGCCGGCGGGTACGATCGAGACCGGCTTCGAGACCTTGGCCTTGCGGGTGTCGGGGGCATTCCGGTCAGAGCAGGATGTGTCCGAGGTCAACTTCGCCGCGGGCGGGCGGATGCTGCGCCTCAGCGATATTGCGCAAATCAGGCGCGGCTTCGCCGATCCGCCCCAGCCGCTCTTCCGCGTCGATGGCGCGCCGGCCATCGGCCTCGCGATCGCCATGCGCGACGGCGGCGACATTCTCGCCCTCGGCCGCAACATCGAGAAGGCCGTCAGCGAGATCACCGCCGAGTTGCCGATCGGCATCACGCCGATACGCGTCGCCGACCAGGCCGTGACTGTCAAAAGCGCCATTTCCGAGTTCACGGGTTCTCTCTGGCAGGCCATCGCGATCATTCTCGCCGTGAGCTTCATCAGCCTCGGCGTGCGGCCCGGCTTGGTGATCGCTCTCGCCATCCCCCTGACCCTCGCCATCGTCTTCTCGATCATGAAGCTTACAGGCATCGACATGCAGCGCATCTCGCTTGGTGCGCTGATCATCGCACTGGCGCTGCTCGTCGACGACGCGATGACGACGACCGATGCAATGCTCAACCGGCTCGCGCTCGGCGACGACAAGGTCGCGGCGGGGACATTCGCCTTCCGCACGTACGCCTTCGCCATGCTGGCCGGCACACTGGTCACGATTGCAGGCTTCATCCCGGTCGGTTTCGCGGCCAGCTCCGCGGGCGAGTACACGTTCTCGCTCTTCGCCGTCGTCGGCATCGCGCTCATCGTATCATGGTTCGTCGCGGTACTTTTCGCGCCGCTTCTCGGCGTCGCGCTGCTCAAGTCGCCGGAAGCCGGTGAGGACGGCGGACCGGGCAAGGTCGTGCGCTGGTATCAACAGTTCCTCGAACTCGCCATCCGCGGAAAGTGGGTGACGATCCCGCTGACACTCGCCCTGTTCGTCGCGTCCTTTCTGGCGCTACCGCTTGTCCCGCGGCAGTTCTTCCCGTCTTCCGATCGACCGGAGCTGATGGTGGACCTCGGGCTTCCGCAGAACGCCTCGATCCATGCGAGCGAGACCATGGCGCGCAAATTCGACGCCCTGCTCAAGGACGATCCCGACGTCGACCGCTGGAGCACCTACGTCGGCAGAGGCGCCATCCGGTTCTACCTGCCGCTCAACGTGCAACTGCCGAACGACTTCTTTGCGCAGTCCGTCATCGTGGCCAAGGACGTCGCCGCGCGCGAGCGGCTGCGCGTCAAGATCGAGAACGCGCTCGCCAACGACTTCCCGAATGCCATCGGCCGCGCGTATCCGCTCGAGCTTGGCCCGCCCGTCGGCTGGCCCATTCAGTACCGCGTGAGCGGACCCGATCTTTCACAGATCCGGCAGACTGCCCTCGATCTTGCGCAAATCATCGCTACCAATCCGTACGCAACGCACGTCAACTTCGACTGGATCGAGCCGGAGCGGCAGGTCGGCATTCGCATCGACCAGGATGAGGCGCGCCTTCTCGGCGTGAGCTCGCAAAGCATCGCGAGCGTGCTCAACACGGTCATTTCCGGCACTTCCGTCACCCAGGTCCGCGACGATATCTATCTCGTCGACGTCGTCGCGCGCGCGACGGATGAGCAGCGCGTCTCGCTTGCCTCCCTGCGCACCCTGCAGATGCCGATACCCGGCGGACGCACGGTCCCTCTCAGCCAGTTCGCCACTTTCGAGTACAAGCAGGACTTTCCCCTCGTCTGGCGGCGGGACCGCGTGCCCACACTGACGGTGCAGGCCGATGTCCGGCCGGGCACGCTGCCGGAAACCGTCGTCACGGCGCTCGCGCCATCGATCGATGCCATGGCCAGCGCCTTGCCGCGGCCGTACAGCATTGCGACCGGCGGCACGGTCGAGGAGAGCCGGAAGTCCCAGGCATCCGTGCTGGCGATCGTGCCGGCCATGCTTCTCATCATGCTCACGGTGCTGATGCTGCAGCTCGGTAGCTTCCAGCGTCTGCTCATCGTCTTGAGCGTCGCGCCGCTCGGCCTCATCGGTGTCGTCGGCGCGCTGCTGCTGTTCGGCCAACCGCTCGGCTTCGTCGCCATTCTCGGCATTCTCGCGCTCATCGGCATGATCACGAAGAACGCCGTCATCCTGATCGGCCAGATCGAATCAGAGCGGGCGCAGGGGAAGGACATCCATCGCGCCACGGTCGACGCCGGCACAGCCCGCTTCCGGCCCATCATGCTGACCGCGGTGTCGACCGTGCTCGGCATGATACCGATCGCACCGACCGTCTTCTGGGGCCCGATGGCACTCTCCATCATGGGCGGCCTGCTCGTCGCGACGCTGCTCACGCTGATCTTCCTGCCGACACTCTACGTGACCTGGTTCACCTGGGCGGAGCGCGCACCCGCCACGCCTGCAGCCGCAACGACCTGAAGCCGAGGAAGCAAACGATGCAGAATGCCGCTCGCTTCTCCTCCCTCTGGACTACGGCGGCCTTTGCAAGGGCGAGCTTCTTCCTGCTGTTCTGGCTGGTCCTCACGGGCTTCGTGCTCGCGGATCTTCCCGCAGGTCTCATCGCGGCGGCTTGTGCCACATGGGCGAGCCTCCATCTCCTGCCGCCGGAAGAGCGGAAGCCCCAACCTGCACGTCTCGCGCTCTTCGCGCTGCGCTTTCTCTATCAGTCCGTCGTTGCCGGCATCGATGCCGCGTGGCGTGCGCTTCATCCGCGACTGCCGCTGCAGCCGGGCCTGATGAGCTATCGCTCGACGTGCCCGACCGAGCATCTGAAGAGCGGCTTCTGCACCATGGCGAGCTTGCAGCCGGGCCTGCTGCCCGCAGGTTTCGACGCCGACGGCAATATCATTTGCCACTGCCTCGATCTGCGCCGGCCCGTAGCACAGCAGCTAGCCGAAGAGGAAAGGCGCTTTCTTCGCGCCCTCGGACGGGAGCCGGACCATGCATAGCTTCCTGTTCGGAGCGGCGGTCCTCATTCTGGGAGCCATCGCCGTCGGCCTGCTCCGCGTTCTCGGCAGCAGACAAGCTGCGGACTGCATGATGGCGGCGCAGCTCATAGGCACGGGCGGCGTCGCCGTCCTGCTCCTGCTCGCCGTTGCGACGGAGACATCGCCGATCGTCGATGTCTCCCTGATGCTGGCGCTGCTTGCCGCTTTTGCGTCGGTCGCCTTTGTCGGCGGCCTGCAGGGCGACGCGGCAACGCCCAGGCACGAGGAAAGCCGCAAATGATCGCAGCGCTCGACGCGTTCACCATTCTCGCGATCTCGTGCGGCGCGTTCTTCTTCATCGCCGGAACTGTCGGACTGTTGCGCTTTCCGGACGTGCCGACCCGCCTTCACGCACTGACCAAGGTGGACAATCTCGGGCTCGGTCTCGTGGTGCTCGGCTTGCTGCCGCATGCCGGCGGGCTTCTGGGCGCGTTGAAGCTCGTGAGCGTCTGGCTGTTCGCTCTCATGTCCGGCGCCATTGTCACACAGCTTATCGCGCGCGCGGCTCGGTAGGAGAGGTGCATGACCACCGCTCTCGCATTCGATATCGGTCTGATCGCGCTCCTCCTCGGCATGGGCACGTGGATACTCGTCGTGCGAGACACGCTCGTCGCGGTCATCGTCTTCGTGATCTACGGACTACTGATGGCCATCGCCTGGGTCAGACTCTGGGCGATCGATGTCGCGCTCACCGAGGCTGCGATCGGCAGCGGGATCACCGGCATGCTTCTGCTGAGCGCGGCCGCGCGCCTGCGCAGCAGCGAAATCCGATGGCTGCGCCCGCCTCCCGCGCTCAGCATTACGGCAGCACTTTTTTGCGCCATGATATCGGTAGGTCTCGCCGCGATCGTTCTCCTCCCGCCTGACGCCCCTCCGAGCCTCGCACCAGTCGCCCTGCAGCACCTCGATCAGACCGGGCTCGGCAATCCCGTTGCCGGCGTCCTCTTTGCCTATCGCGCACTCGATACGCTTCTCGAGAAGGTCGTCGTTCTGCTCGCCTTGATCGGGGTCTGGTCACTGGCGCCGGATCGCCTTTGGGGTGGCGCGCCGGCGTTGGACACCTTCATGCCGACGAATGATCTTCTCGTGTTCTTCGCGCGCGTGCTGCCGCCCTTCGGGATCATCTTCGCCGTCTACATGACGTGGACAGGCGCGTCCCATCCGGGTGGCGCGTTCCAGGGCGGCACCGTGCTCGCCGTCATGTGGCTTCTCGTCATGATGGCGGGCGTCGCACGCGCGCCTCCAATCTCCGATGCCCGTCTCCGATGGGCGCTCATCGCAGGCCCCGTACTCTTCCTCGCCATAGGCTTTGCAGGTTTCTACATGGCGGGCGCTTTCCTCGCCTACCCGCCGGACTACGCCAAGGCCCTCATCGTGGCCATAGAAATCGCGCTGGCTGTCTCTGTCGGCGCCACGCTCGCCTTACTGGCCGCAGGGCCACCCGAACGGACGCAGCAAAAATGAGTACCGCGACACTGTTCGGCCTCTGCAGTGCCGCGCTGGTCGGGCTCGGGCTCTTCGGCCTCATCGTCGATCCTCGGCCTCTGCGGAAAATACTCGCCTTCAATCTTCTCGGCTGCGGCGTATTCCTGCTGTTCGGCGTCATCGCGCGCAGAGGCGCGGCAGCCGGCATTCAGGCCGATCCGGTCCCGCAAGCCTTGGTCATCACAGGCATCGTCGTTGCCTTCGCCGCGACCGCGCTGGCCGTTGCCCTGGTTCTGAAGCTCTCCAGCATGGACGAAGAGGCGAAACGCGGCGCGCAAATGGAGGCCGATGGAGGCCACGCCTGATGGCGACGACAGCGGTCGCGACGACGCCAAGCGGATATCTGCTCGTACTGGCGATCATGTGGCCGGTCGCGGGCATTCTCGTCGCGTTCGTGATCGGCGGTCGCAATGTCGCCCGTGTCGCGAGCATCGTGTTGCCGGTCGGCCTTGCCATTGCCGTCGCCGTCCTGATCGCCGTCATCCGAGACGCGCAGTCACAGGTCTACATCGCCGGCAATTGGGCGCCGCCGCTCGGCGTCGCGCTGCGTGCCGACGGCATTTCGGCCGCCATGATGATGACGACGGCCATCGTAATCTGCGCTACGGGCTTCTTTGCCCATGGCGCGTTCGACCAGACGCCAGGCTTATCCGAGGCTCGCGCGCCTCTGGTTTTCTGGATCCTTCTCTTTGCGATCTGGAGCGCATTGAACGCGCTCGTCCTCGGCTCCGATCTCTTCAATCTGTACGTCGCGCTCGAGCTGCTGACCTTCGCCGCGGTGCCGCTCGTCTGCCTCAAGGGACAGAAGGACACCATAGAAGCGGCTCTGCGCTACATGCTGTTCGCGCTGATCGGCTCGGTGCTGTACCTGCTTGGCGCAGTCATGATCTACGGCGCGTACGGCACACTCGACATCGGCCTGCTGTCCGCGCGCGTGCGCGTGGAGCCCGCGACGTGGATCGCTGCGTCGCTCATGACCGTCGGCCTGCTGGCGAAGACAGCCCTCTTCCCGCTTCATCTGTGGCTGCCACCGGCGCACGCCGGCGCGCCGCCGCCAGGGAGCGCGCTCCTTTCGGCCCTGGTCGTGAAGGGATCGTTCTTTCTGATCGTCCGCATCTGGTTCGATGCGCTGCCCGGCCTGCTGAGCTTCACGGCCGCCCAACTGCTGGCCACGCTCGGCGCCGGCGCCATACTCGTCGGCAGCGTTCTCGCGCTGAGGCAACAACGCCTCAAGTTGCTGATCGCCTATTCGACGATCGCGCAGATCGGCTACCTGTTCTTCATATTTCCGCTCGTCGCGGGGCCTCCTGTCGGCATGGACTGGAACGCTCAGGCGTGGACAGGCGGCTGGCTCCAGCTCTTCTCGCACGCATTCGCCAAGGCCGCGATGTTCATGGCGGCAGGGCTCATCACGGAAGCCCTCGGACACGATCGCATCGCGGACCTCGATGGCATCGGGCGCAGACTGCCAATCGCCATGCTCGCCTTTGCCCTGTCGGGCCTGTCGCTCGTCGGCGTGCCGCCCAGTGGGGGCTTTGTCGCGAAAGCGATGCTGCTCGTCGCAACCGTGATGGAAGGGCAGTGGTGGTGGGGCGTGGTGATCGTTGTCGGCGGCCTTCTCGCGGGCGCCTACATCTTCATGGTGCTCGGCCGGCTGCTCGCGGTGCCGCACGCGCCGCTCGCCTTGCAGGGCACTGTCTCGAGGCCGCGCGAGCTCGCCGCGCTCTTTCTGGCGGTCTGCGCGATCCTGCTCGGCTTCGTTCCCCTGCAACCCCTGGAGCTTCTGCAGATCGGCCGCTGAACATGTCGACCGGGATGATCTCAAGCGTACTGCTGCTGGCCACTCTCGCGATCCCTCTCGCCATGCTCGCGGTTGCCGCCGTGCCGCGTGCGCGCACGCGCGTCACCCGCTATCTGCCGCTCGCTCCAATACCGGGCCTCACCTCGGCGATCGCAATCCCGGACGGCACCTGGATCGCGCTGCCTCAATCGCTGCTCGGCCTCACGCTCGCCAAAGACAGGCCGGGCGCGCTGCTGCTCGGCGCGGCCTCCCTGCTCTGGATTGCCGGCGGCATCTGGGCACGGGGAAAATCCGTACGCCGCGACGGGCAGTTCGTGATCTGGTGGCTGATCACGCTGACCGGAAACCTCGGCGTATTCCTGGCCGCGGATATGATCGGCTTCTATTTCTTCTATACGCTCGTGAGCCTAGCCGCTTACGGCCTGATCGTGCACGACGACACGCCCGCGTCTCATCGCGCCGCCGGCCTCTATGTCGCTCTGGCCTTGCTCGGCGAGGCCTTCCTTCTGGTCGCGTTCGTGCTGCTGGCCGCGGCCTCGCCGGAGCGCAGCCTGCTCATCAGTGACGCCGTCGCCTCGCTCGCTTCTTCGCCCTGGCGCGATATCACGCTGACGTTGATCGTGCTCGGCTTCGGATTGAAGATCGGGCTCGTGCCATTGCATGTCTGGATGCCTCTCACCTATGCGGCGGCGCCCACGCCCGCCGCTGCCGTTCTGAGCGGCGCCGCCGTGAACGCTGGCGTGATCGGTCTCATACGCTTCCTGCCCTTCGACGGCGGCTTGCCGGCATGGGGCGAGGTCATTGCCGCCATTGGATTGCTCTCGGCCTTCTATGGCGTGGCGGTCGGGATCACGCAGAGTAATCCCAAAGTCTTGCTCGCGTACTCCAGCGTGAGCCAGATGGGATTTGTCGCGACCGTGCTCGGCGTGGGCCTCGCCACGGGCAATGCGACGGCGCCGCTCGTGGCTGCGTTCTATGCCATGCACCACACATTCGCCAAAGGCGGACTCTTCCTCGCGCTCGGGCTGGCCGATGTGCGATCGTCGCGGCGCGTGTGGCTGGTGCTCTTGCCGGCGGCTGCGCTCGCACTAGGCCTCGCCGGACTGCCTCTGACAGGTGGACAGCCTGCCAAGCTCGCTGCCAAAGGCGTGCTAGGCGACGGTGGCGCCATCAGCACGCTCGCCGCGCTTTCGGCCGCTGGAAGCACGCTGCTGATGCTCTTCTTTCTCTATCGCCTGCATGGCGCCTCAACGCCACGGGCGGAACCGTCTCCGCCGCTATCGCTCGTCGTGGCTTGGCTCGTGATCGCCGTCGCAGGCCTGGTCTTGCCCTGGATCGTCCTGCCCACGATCACAGGCATCCCGCAGAGTGCGGCATTCACGCTCAAAGCACTCTGGGGCGCGCTCTGGCCGATCGTGATTGGCGGCGCGCTGGCCGCGATCCTGTGGCCACGGCGCGAGAGCTTCCCGCGCATTCCTGA
>JAEWIJ010000260.1 GCA_023387235.1 Pseudomonadota bacterium | reverse complement strand
AGCTTCTGACGCTCAAGGCCGTGCGCGCGCTGCAAGCCGCCGACGTCATTCTCTACGATGCTCTCGTGTCCGACGAGGTGCTGGAGCTCGCGCGGCGCGAGGCGCGGCGGATGCTGGTCGGCAAGCGCGGCGGCCGCGAGAGCTGCCGCCAGGACGATATCAATGCGCTGATGGTGCGGCTTGCGCGACAGGGGCGCCATGTCGTGCGTCTCAAGTGCGGCGATCCCATGATCTTCGGGCGTGGTGGCGAGGAGATCGATCAGCTCGAGCAAGCCGGTATCCCCTTCGAAGTCGTACCCGGCATCACGGCCGCGAGCGCGATGGCGGCGGCGCTCGCCATCTCCCTGACGCATCGCGAGCTGGCGCAATCCGTGCGCTTCATCACTGGCCACTCGCGCGCCGGCGGTTTGCCGGAAATGCTCGACTGGCAGGGTCTTGCGGATCGTGGAACGACACTCGTCGTCTATATGGGGGGGCGCACGATCGCGGCCTTCGCGGCGCGCCTCATGGCAGAAGGATTGCCGCCCGCCACGCCTGCCGTCGCCGTCGCGAACCTATCGCGCGCGAATGAAACACGCTGGCGCGGAACGCTCGCCACTCTCGCCGAAGCGGGCGCGCTGCTGGAGTCCGGCCCGCTGCTCATCGGCATCGGTGCAACGTTCGCGCACCGGAGCATCGAATGCGAGACCGCCGACATCGCGTCGGCCGTTGCGGGCTAGCTGCGCAGAGCGCCGAGAACGAGCGCGCGCATGGCCTTGGCTTTCAGGTCCTCGGGCTTGTCGAGCTCCAGCCGCTCGAGCTTTTCCTTGGCGCCGGACGGGAGCTCGCCGGGCATCAGGCCTCGCGCGACATAGCGGAGCAAACCTGCAGGCGAGGCGCGGCGCAGCTTGCCGAGAGCCGGCAGCAGCGCCTGCTCGATTTCCGTCATATCCGAGCCGAAGGGAAACTGCGGCAGCAGTTCCTCGCGCCGCGCTGGTCCAAGCGCCTCTTCGATGCGCGCCGGTGTGTTGTTGGTGGTATTCGGCGAGAGAGCGAAGTCCTTCGGCAATTTACCGGCGGCGGTGGCGGCCTGCCGAAGCTCGCCCTGAAAGCGCGCATCCGTGATCGCGAGCATGGCGGAGATGACTTCTCCATCCGTGCGGCCGCGAATGTCCGCAATGCCGTATTCGGTGACGACGATATCGCGCATCTGCCGCGGAATGCTCGTGTTGGCATAGCGCCAGTGCATATTCGAAGTGGTCTTCGCCCCCTGAGCCCGCGTGCTGCGCACGGCGATGATCGAGCGCGCACCCGGGATCTGGTGCGCCATGGCGACGAAATCTCCTTGCCCGCCGATGCCGCTGATGACGCGGCCGTCCTCCAGCTGATCGGAGGACACCGCGCCGAGCAGCGTCGCCGCAAGTGCCGTGTTGATGAAGCGCGCGTCGCGGCGTTCTGCGATCTTCGCCGCGGCATCGCCGGCCAGCGTGTTCGTGAACGAGATCGATGTCATTGCGATCTCGTCGAGCTCGCCCGGCGTCAGCGCGCGCAGCTCCTCGTAGAATGCGCGGCTGCCGAGAAAAAATCCCGCATGAATGAGCACGTCGCGGCCCCCATCGGACACGCGTCGCTTGAGAATGCCGGCGCGGCGCAGCGCCAGGAAGCCGTCGACCAGCATCTCGCTGCACCCGTAGAGGCCCTGCTCGAAAGGCTCGTACGCGGCATCGACGGCAGGCGGCTCGCCGAGCCGCGCCACCAGATCGCGAAAGCGCGCGCTCTCGGTGTGACGCAAGATCAGCGCATGGGTCAGCGCATCGGCAAACGAGCCGATCCCGATCTGCAGCGTCCCGCCGTCCTTCACGAGCGTCGCCGCATGCAGCGCCATGGCGTAGTCCGTGAGCGATATGGGCTCCTTTGGCGGCGCGAAGAGATCGAAATGCGGGGCGGCCGGCTCGAGAATGAGATCGAAGCGGGCGCGCGGCACGGCAGCCGCACCGCTCATGTAGGGAAGATTTGCATTGACCTCGCCGACCACGGCGATCGGTGCGCCGCGCTGTCGCCGATCATTGATGTAGTGGTCGAGATCGAGCGATACGTCAGTGTTCGAGGACAAGCTGAACCGTGGGCCGTCCGGCTGCGCGATGTCGGCACGCGGCGGCGCGACGAGCTGCGCGACCACATTCACGCCCTCGCGCATGACATGCGTGTGCACATCACTGTAGTTCAGGCTCGCATAATTCTGCTGCATGACCGGGTTCGACAGCCACTGGCCTGCCTGCAGAAAGAACTCGTGCACGGTGACATTCGGCGCGAGCGTGCCGCGCCGCAAGGCGTCGGCGTAAGCGAGCGCCGGCCAGCTCCCGAACAGCCGGTCCGCGATCGGCGCGGCGAAGCGGCGCTCGAGGTCGCTCTTGTAAGATGGCCGGATGAGCGTCAGGCCGGTCAGAATGCGAAGGCTCAGCCGACGATCGGCCTCGGCCAAACCATAGAGCGCATTGACGAGAAGATTCGGCTTGCCGATGCCGAGCGGGATCGCCAGCACGATCGTACGCCCGACCAGGTCGATGATCGCCTCTGCGCACCGTACCGGGTCATCATGCATCAGCGTCAATGGATGGCATTCCGTGATCTGGCCATACCCGGCGAACGCGGCGAGGCGAGCCGCGTTCCACCGATGGGACTCTAGTGATACCCCTCGCCCGGTCCGATCTTACCGCGGAACATCCAATACACGAAGGCCGTGTAACCGAGAACAAGCGGCAGCAGGAAAACAGTGCCGACAAGCAGGAAGAGCTGCGACGCCGGCGCCGCCGCCGTGTCCCAGAAGGTCAGATGCGGCGGCACGAGATAAGGCCACGTCGAGATCACGAGCCCCAGATAACCGAGCAGGAAGAGCGTGACGCTTCCGAAGAAGGGCTTCATCTCGTCCCCGCGCTGCAACCAGCGCAGCACGAGAAAGCCGACGAGCGCCGTAATGAGCGGGATGGGCCAGAGGTAGAAAATATTCGGCGTGCTGAACCAGCGCGCGGCAATGCGGTCGATCGCAAGCGGCGTCCACAGGCTGACGATGGCCATGCCGCCGAGAACGGCCAGCAGCAGCGGGGTCGCAACGCGGCGTCCGAAATCTTGAGCCGATCCATGCGTGCGCATGACGAGCCACGTGGCGCCGAGCAGGGCGTAGCCTGCGACGACCGCCAGGCCGACAAAGATGGAGAACGGCGTCAGCCAGTCGAACGGACCGCCGGCGTACTGGCGGTTGACGACTTCCACACCCTGCAGGAGCCCGCCGAGAATCACGCCCTGCAGGAAGGCAGCGACGATCGAGCCGCCGGCAAAGGCGATGTCCCACATGAGATGCGAGGGTTTGGCGACCCAGCGGAACTCGAACGAAACACCGCGCAGCACGAGCGCGAGCAGCATGCCGATCACCGGCAGATAGAAGGCGGGCATGATGACCGCATAGGCTGTCGGGAAGGCGACCCAGAGGCCGCCACCGCCGAGCACGAGCCATGTTTCGTTACCATCCCAGAAGGGGGCGACGGAGTTCATCATCACGTCCCGCTCTTCCTCCTCGCGCACGAAGGGGAAGAGGATGCCGATCCCGAGATCGAAACCATCGAGGACGACGTACATGGCAACCGCGGTTCCGATCAGTGCGGCCCAGATGAGCGGCAGATATTCTTCCATCGCCGTCACTCCTTCGATGTGCCGAGTGAGAACCCGGGCCCACTCCCCGGTTGCCGTCCGGTCGCCTCGCGCGCTGCCTCCTCGGCCGCGGAGAGCGGCCGGTTCGGCAAGCCCTCGGGTGCCGCCGTCACCAGGCCCTTGGGGCCCGCGTGGATGAGGCGGTTGATGTAGTAGATGCCCATCGAGAACACGATGCCGTAGATGAACACGAACAGCACGAGCGTGCCGAGAACGCTGGCGCCCGGGACAGGCGACGTCGCGTCGGCCGTGCGCATGAGCCCCTGCACGACCCAGGGCTGGCGTCCCTGCTCGGTCACGAACCAGCCCGCGAGGATGGCAATGAAGCCGAGCGACCACATGTACGATACGGATTTCAGGAAGAGCTGGTTCTCGAACAGGCGCCCGCGCCACCACAGGAAGAGGCCCCAGAAGCCGACGACGATCAGCAGCATCCCGATGCCGACCATGATGCGGAAGGCGAAGAAGACATTGGCGACGGGTGGCCGGTCACTCTCGGGAAAGCTCGTGAGACCGGGATACTTTCCATCCCAGCTATGCGTCAGAATGAGCGAGCCGGCGTTCGGGATGGCGATCTCGTAGTGGTTCTTGAGCGCCTTCTCGTCGGGGACGCCGAAGAGCACGAGCGCGCCCGGCTTCGAGCCGTCCCAGTGGCCTTCCATGGCGGCGACCTTGGCCGGCTGATGCTTCAGCGTGTTGAGGCCGTGCATGTCCCCGATGAGGAGTTGCAGCGGCGCCGTCACCGCGATCATGCCGACGGCCATGCGCAGCATCGTGCGGCTCTCCTCGGGATGGCGGCCCGCGAGCAGATAGCGCGCCCCCACAGCCAGCACGACGACGGCCGTCGTCAGATAGGCCGCGTTCAGCATATGCGCGAGGCGATAGGGGAAGCTCGGATTGAAGATGATCTCCATCCAGCTCACGGGGAAGGCGATGCCGTTGCGTATCTCGTGACCGGTCGGCGTCTGCATCCAGCTGTTGGCGGCAAGGATCCAGAAGGCGCTCGTCGCGGTCCCGATGGCGACCAGCGCCGAGGCGAGCGTAACGAGCCAGGGTGGAAAGCGATTCCAGCCGAACAGGAGAATCCCGAGGAATGTCGCCTCGAGGTAGAAGGCGGTCAGCACCTCATAGCCGATGAGCGGCCCGATGACGTTGCCCGTGAACTCGGAGAAGCGGCTCCAGTTCGTACCGAACTGGTAGCTCAGCACGATCCCCGATACGACGCCCATCGCGAAGGACACTGCGAAGACTTTGGTCCAGAATCGCGCGAGCCGATGGAATTTCTCCTGACCCGAGCGCAGCCACAGCAGCAGAAGAACTGTAATGAACGCCGATAAGCCTATAGTAAAGGCCGGGAAAATGATGTGAAAGGACACGGTGAACGCGAACTGGATGCGTGCCAGCATCACGGGATCGAGTTCCATCGTGACCTCCTTTGACCATTGGCTCGGATGCACGAGCCTATAGCGGCCCGTGCCTCGACGAGTGCGGCCTATCCACACCCGTGGTGGCCGCATGTACACCCCAATGTGGCAGCCTCGCTCTGCACCCGGATCAGGGGCATATTGAACAATATTCGCGCTTCGCAATCACTCTAGCCAATCTATGCTTTCAGTGCCTCTATTGATTCAGGAAGCGTAGAGCGGCTCATGCGTCGCCCGAGGCCACCCGATCGGAAAAAACTGAACGTGCAAGTATCTCAACCAGCATGGAGAGTATGGAGATGAGACGTTTTCAATGCTTGGCCGTCGCCGCGAGCGTCGCTGCATTGCTCGGCACAGCAACCGTCGCCTCGGCACAGCAGAAGTTCGTGACGATCGGCACCGGCGGCGTAACCGGCGTCTACTACGCGGCGGGCGGCGCCATCTGCCGCCTCCTTAACAAGGACCGCAAGTCGCACGGCATCCGCTGCTCGGTCGAGTCGACCGGCGGCTCCGCCTTCAACGTCAATACGATCAAGGTGGGCGAGCTCGACTTCGGCATGGCCCAGTCGGACGTGCATTACAATTCGCTGAAGGGCGTCGGCGCGTTCAAGGACGCGGGCCCATACGGCGATCTGCGCGCCGTTTTCTCGGTGCACCCCGAGCCCTTCACGGTGCTCGCGCGCAAGGAAGCCAACATCAAGTCGTTCGACGACTTCAAGGGCAAGCGTTTCAACGTCGGCAACCCTGGCTCCGGCACGCGCTCGTCCATGGAGGAGCTGCTGGCGGCCATGGGTTGGAAGCTCTCGGATTTCTCGCTTGCCTCCGAGCTGAAGGCCGACGAGCACGGCCCTGCCCTCTGCGACGCCAAGATCGACGGCTTCTACTATGCCGTCGGCCATCCCTCGGCGAACATCCAGGATCCGACCACGACCTGCGGCGCGCAGCTCGTCGCGCTGAAGGGAGCCGCCGTCGACAAGTTGCTCGCAGAGAAGCCGTACTATGCGCGCGCGACCATCCCGGGCGGCATGTACGCGTCGAACCCGCAGCCGACCGAGACCTACGGCGTGCTCGCGACGCTCGTCTCCTCGGCCAAGGTCCCGGATGAGACGGTCTACCAGCTCGTCAAGGCAACGTTCGACAACTTCGACGAGTTCAAGAAGCTGCATCCCGCCTTCGCCAATCTCGACCCGACGAAGATGGTCAAGGACGGCTTGTCCGCACCGCTGCATCCGGGCGCGGCGAAGTACTACAAGGAAAAAGGCTGGATCAAGTAACGGGCGCCCATGATCGGGGCGCCGAAGCCGGCGCCCCGAAACGCTTCACGACATCCAAGGCACTGCGGGGGCACTATGACCGACAAGGCGGCTGCCACAGGCGAAATACCGTCTGAGCTCGAGCAACTCATCGCCGAGTCCGATACCGGTGGCCGCAAGCCAACGGGCCTCGCCGCTCAGATCCTTCTCTGCGTCGCCGTCTTCTGGTCGCTCTTCCAGCTCTGGTACGCCTCGCCCCTGCCCTTCGTCTTCGGCTTCGGCGTCCTGAACGACACCGAAGCGCGCGCCATCCATCTCGGCCTCGCGCTTTTCCTCGCCTATACGGCCTACCCCGCCTTCAAGTCTTCCTCGCGCGCGCATGTTCCCATCATCGACTGGGTGCTCGCCATCGCGGGGGCCTTTGCAGGTTCCTATCTCTTTCTTTTCTACAACGAGCTTGCGCTGCGTCCCGGCCAGCCAACCAGCATGGACCTGATCGTGGCCGGTGCCGGCATTCTGCTGCTGCTCGAAGCCACGCGCCGATCACTCGGCTTGCCCATGGTGATCGTGGCTTGCGTATTCATGCTGTTCACATTCGCGGGCCCCTACATGCCAGAGGCACTGCAGCACAAGGGCGCCTCGCTGCAGCGCTTTCTCACGCATCAGTGGCTCGTGACCGAAGGCGTGTTCGGCATCGCGCTCGGCGTCTCGACGAGCTTCGTCTTCCTGTTCGTGCTGTTCGGCACGCTCCTCGACAAGGCCGGCGCCGGCAACTGGATGATGCAGCTCTCGATCGCCCTGCTCGGCCATCTGCGCGGCGGTCCGGCGAAGGTCGCTGTCGTCTCCTCCGCCCTCAACGGCGTCGTATCGGGCTCGTCCGTATCGAACGTCGTCTCCGGCGGCATCTTCACTATTCCGCTCATGAAGCGCACGGGGCTTTCCGGCGTGAAAGCCGGCGCGATCGAGGCGTCGTCATCCATCAACGGCCAGATCATGCCGCCCGTCATGGGCGCCGCCGCGTTCCTCATGGTCGAGTACGTCGGCATTCCCTATTCGGAGATCATCAAGCACGCGGCGCTTCCGGCGATCGCGTCCTACATCGCGCTTTTCTATATCGTCCATCTGGAGGCCGTAAAGCTTGGCTCGAAGCCCATTCCGCGCGAGCATATGGAGCTCAAGACGCGATTCCTTCGAACGGGTCTCGGCCTCTCGGGCACGATCGCCGCAATATGCGTGCTCTACTACGGCGTGCAGGCCATCCAGGCGGCCTTCGGCGACGCGGCGCCCACCGTACTCGCAGTTGTTTGCGTCGCCATCTATATCACGAGCCTTTGGTATTCCTCGCGCTACCAGGACCTCGCGATTGATGATCCCAACGCGCCGATCATCTCGTTGCCGCGCGCCTGGGACGTGGTGCGCACCGGCCTCGATTTCATCATCCCATTGGTCGTGCTGCTCTGGTGCCTGACGGTGGACCAGCTCTCGCCAGGTCTCTCCGCCTTCTGGGGCACGGTGACGATCATGGGAATCGTCGCGACCAGGAAACCGCTGCTCGCGCTCTTCCGCAACCAGCCGTTCAACGACGCTGTCGCGTCGGCGTGGAGCGATCTCGTCGATGGTCTCGCCAGCGGCGCGCGTAACATGATCGGCATCGCAGTGGCGACAGCGACAGCCGGCATCGTTGTCGGCACGGTGACGCTCACGGGCCTCGGCCTCATGATGACCGAGTTCGTCGAGTTCCTCTCGGGCGGCAATGTCATCATCATGCTGCTTCTGATCGCCGCGGTCTCGCTCGTCCTCGGCATGGGCATTCCGACGACAGCCAACTACATCCTCGTTGCAACGCTCATGGCGCCTGTGGTCATCGAGCTCGGCGCGCAGGCCGGGCTCGCCATTCCGCTGATCGCCGTGCACCTTTTCGTGTTCTACTTCGGCATCATGGCCGATATCACGCCGCCGGTGGGCCTCGCTTCGTTCGCCGCGGCGGCGATCTCACGAGAGGATCCGATCGCCACTGGATTTCAGGGTGCTGCCTATTCCCTCCGCACAGCGATCCTGCCGTTCGTCTTCATCTTCAATCCAGCCATTCTGCTGATCGGCATCGAGAGCTGGTGGGCCTTCGCCGGCGTCATCATGACCTCGCTGGCAGCCATCCTGCTGTTCTCAGCCGCGACCATGAACTGGTTCGTGACGCGAAGCCGTCTCTGGGAGTCCGCAATCCTGCTGCTCGCATGCTTCACGCTCTTCAGGCCCGACTGGTGGCTCGACCAGTTCTATCCGAAGTATCGGGAGCTTCCTGCGCGCGAGCTGCTCACACAGGTCGAGCAGGCCCCCGCCGACAAGCGTCTGACCATGGTTGTCGAGGGGCTGAACATCGAAGGCGATACCGTGCGCAAGACCGTCAGCGTCCCGCTCGGCGATCCGAAGGAGCCTCGTCTGCGGCTGCGCGCCGTGGGCCTAGGCGTCGCGCCTGCCGGCGACAAGGTGACGATCACCAACGTCGCCTTCGGCTCTTATGCAAAGCGGCTGGGGCTGGAACCCGGTTTCGAGGTCATGACCGTGTTGGAACCGGCGCCTCGGCCGTCGCAAATCTGGCCGGTAGGCGGCGGTCTGCTGATGGCCGGCCTCATTGCATTCCTGCAATGGCGGCGAAGGAAGACGAGGCCGGCCGACCCCGCTGCTGCGGCTTAGCCCTGGATTTCGAGGACCGTGTTCAGAAATTTTCTTCGTGCCGATGTCGGCTGAGGGCGTCCCCAAGCGTTCTTAGGAAGAGGCGAACGCCGGGCCAGAACCGGCGGTTGCCCCGAGCACAAGTCGGATGGAGGATCCCATGAAATATGTCGAAGGTTTCGTCGCGGCCGTCCCTGCCTCGAACAAGCAGGCTTACGAGAAGCACGCCAGGGAGGTGCTGCCTCTGTTCAAGGAATTCGGCGCCACCCGCGTCGTCGAGTGCTGGGGCGATGACGTGCCGGAGGGCAAGGTCACCGATTTCCGCGGCGCCGTGAAGGCCAAGGATGACGAGGTCGTCGTGTTCAGCTGGTTCGAGTATCCCTCGAAGGAAGCGCGCGACGCGGCGAACCAGAAGATGATGAACGATCCGCGCATGAAGGACATGGGCAGCAAGATGCCGTTCGATGGGAAGCGCATGATCTTCGGCGGATTCGTGCCGATCCTCGACGCATGATACGAACATAAGGAGCGCAAGGCCGCGCGGACCTTGCGCTTCTTCGTAGCGACCAGGGGGATAAAAGAACGATGGCACTGACGCTCTATGCGCACCCTCTCTCATCGTACTGCCAGAAGGTGCTGATCGCGCTCTACGAGCACGACGTGCCCTTCGAGCTGAAGCTGCTCTCCCCCGAGAAACCCGAAAACGAAATCGAGTTCGCCGAGCTCTGGCCATTCAAGCTGATGCCTGTTCTCGTCGATGGCGATCGCGTGCTCCGAGAGTCCAGCATCATCGTCGAGTACATAGACCTCAATTATGCAAACGGGCCGCGCCTCATTCCTGCAGATCCCAAGGTCGCGCTCGACGTCCGCTTCTTCGACCGGGTGTTCGATAATCTCGTCATGACGCCGCAGCAGAAGGTCGTGTTCGACTTCCTGCGTCCCGACGCAGCGAAAGATGCTTACGGCATCGTGCAGGCGCGCGAGAAGCTCGACCTCGCCTATGGCTGGCTCGAGAGCACACTGCCGGATGGCTGGGCCGTCGGCGGCCAGTTCTCACTTGCCGACTGCGCCGCATCGCCCGCGGTCTTCTATGCGAGCAAGACGCAATCCTTCAACGGACGCTTTCCGCGTCTCGAAGACTATCTGGCGCGGCTTGAAGCACGCCCGACAATCGCGCGCATTCGCGAGGAAGCGCGGCCCTACTGGAAATTCTTCCCGTTCGCGGATTAGGCCGCCGTCGCGAGGCCGCCCATGCGCTCCACGAAGCGCGCGATGTCCTCGACGCCCGTTCCGGCGCGAATGTTCGTGAACACATACGGCTTCTCGCCGCGCATCCGCTTCGTGTCGCTCTCCATGATCGCGAGGTCGGCGCCGACATGCGGGGCAAGATCCGTCTTGTTGATCACCAGCAGATCGGATCGCGTGATTCCGGGCCCGCCCTTGCGTGGGATCTTCTCGCCTTGCGCAACATCGATGACGTAGATCGTCAGGTCCGCCAGCTCCGGCGAGAATGTCGCAGCGAGGTTGTCGCCGCCCGACTCGATCAGGATGACATCGAGATTGGGGAACTTGCGCCGCATGGTGTCGATCGCCGAGAGATTGATCGAGCAGTCTTCGCGGATAGCCGTGTGCGGGCAGCCGCCAGTCTCGACGCCCATGATGCGATCGAGCGGCAGCGCCTGCATGCGCATGAGGATCTCGGCATCCTCCTTCGTGTAGATGTCGTTGGTGATCGCGCAGATGTCATAGCGATCGCGCAGCGCCCGGCAGAGCGCGGCGGTCAGCGTCGTCTTGCCCGACCCGACCGGGCCGCCGATACCGACGCGAAGGGGACCATGGGATGAGCTCATGAGCGAAAGAGCCTCGTGTACTGGGTTTCGTGCGCGAGCGACGCGATGTCCGAGCGATACACCACGCCGCCGATATCGTCCAACGTCGCCGCGCCGGCAGTGGAGGCCTGCTCCGAAATATCCGCCATGAGCGCCGCGATCGTGCGCTGCGCGTCCGTCTGGCCGACGGCCGAAAGGCGGATGGCTGCTGAAGTAAGATTGGAGACGGCCGCAAGCGCAAAGGCGTGGAGCACTTCGGCGCGACCGAGGCCATGCACCGCCGCCGCCGCGCCGACCGCGACGGGATAGGCTATGTCAGGCGTCACAGCAGCCGCCACTTCATCGAGGCCCGCGTGCCCCCACGCCGCGCGCACCGTATCGAGAAACGCATTGCCCTGCGTCACCGTCTCGAGATGCCGCTCGGCCGAAGGCTGCAGAGCGAGGGCGAGATCGTTGCCGTTCGAAAGTCGCGGCCAGTTGCCTTCACCAGTCGCACGCGCGGCTTCGGCGAGAAGGATCATGTCATTGCGGATCGCGCCATACGTCAGGAGATCGCGCAGCCATTCGGTGAGCGTCGCGCGATCGCGCACCCATCCGCGCTCCATGGCCCATTCGAGGCCGTGACTGTAGGCGAAAGCACCGATCGGAAATCCCGGCGAGAACCAAGCGAGCAGGCGCGCATCGAATGCCGGCGGATGCCGAGGATTGCTCACGGCTTCACGATCCGCGCTTGTCGGGACGGAAAGTT
>JAEWIJ010000169.1 GCA_023387235.1 Pseudomonadota bacterium | reverse complement strand
GGATTATTCCGCGCGGATGTTCGCAACGGCCATCTTACCGGAGCGGCGATCGCGCTCGGTGTCGAACGACACCTTCTGGCCCTGCGAGAGCGTGCTCAGGCCGGCGCGCTCCAGCGCGGAGATGTGCACGAACACATCGGTGCCGCCGTTGTCCGGAGCGATGAAGCCATACCCCTTCTGTTCGTTGAAAAACTTGACTGTTCCAGCTTCCATGGCGTGTTCCTTCTCTAAAGTGCCATGTCGTTCACGTGCCACGCGCGCATTTGCGCACGATGGGCACTCTCGTCGAATTTTGGAGGGGTTCTTGAACGCGCACTTGCATCTCGCGAAGCGCAACGGCCCGGTCGTCCGGCCAAAGTCGATGCGGGCTAGGTAGGCGCATCGTCCGGCGATTGCAAGTGCCGGATAGCCGACACGTGGATCAAATTTCATGCACACAATGAAAAAGCGCAGAGCTGAAGCTGCCGCGCTGTTTTTTTTCAGTACGGCCTACCGGCCGGCGCGCGGTCGCGCGCTCATGAAGTGGCGCCCGGGCTTTCGTTGCGCCAAATGCAACCTATCGCTGTTGCCGCCGCGGGCATAGCACAACGGGACGGTTGCGAAGCACCTCTTCCCAGCAGCCCGCGGCAAGCAAATTAACGAGAATAAAATTCCACCACCAGGTTCGGCTCCATGTGCACCGGATAGGGCACATCGGCGAGCGCGGGCACGCGGGCGAGGCTCGCGGTGAACTTGGTGTGATCGGCGCTGATGTAGTCCGGCACGTCGCGCTCGGCGCTCTTGACACCTTCGAGGACGAGCGGGAGCTGGCGCGACTTCTCGCGCACCTCGATGGTGTCGCCGATCTTCACGCGGTAGCTCGGGATGGTCACGCGGCGGCCGTTCACCGTCACGTGGCCGTGGCTCACGAACTGGCGGGCGGCGAACACGGTCGGCACGAACTTGGCGCGGTAGACGACGGCGTCGAGGCGGCGCTCGAGCAGGCCGATCAGGTGCTCGGAGGTCGAGCCCTTGAGGCGGGTGGCTTCCACGTACAGGCGGTGGAACTGCCGCTCGGTGATCGAGCCGTAGTAGCCCTTGAGCTTCTGCTTCGCCTTGAGCTGCTGGCCGAAGTCGGAGAGCTTGCCCGCGCGGCGCTCGCCGTGCTGGCCGGGGCGCGAGTTGCGCTTGTTGAGGGGGCTCTTGGACCGGCCCCAGACGTTCTCCTGGAGGCGGCGGTCGATCTTGTGCTTGGCGCGGATGCGCTTAGTCATTGGTTCTGTTCCGTCTTTTGCTATTCACGGGATATCCGGCTCTCTCCTCTGCGGGCTAACCCGCCGACAGATGCGCGTCTGGCGCGCATCACGAAAGCAGCGCGCGGGCCCGTGAGGACCCGCGACGTGGGCGCTGTGTACAGGAGGGAGGGGAGGAGGTCAAGGTGGTGGGTGGGAAGCGAGGAGGAGGACACGCCCGCGCACCTCGCCGCTACGCTCATTGACTGATCTGCCGCGGTCGTTGTGGCAGATCGTGAGGCCTAGGTCTGATGACCCGAGATTTCGCCGCCGGTTGCCAGTTGCAGTATTCCTCGGGTGGGACACCCGGAGGAAAGCTGCCGTTCAAGAGGGACGAGAGCTGCGCGAGCTGGCGACTGACCTCTTCTACGTCGCGAGCGTGGCAAGCAAGCTTTGCGAACTTTTGAACATTCTGCCAGTGGGGGAAGGCGCGCAACTCATCCTTCATGGCTTGTCGCATCGGTTCCCACAGCGGGCCCTTGTTATCGATCTCCGCATATTTCAGCGGCCCACCATCGGTGTAGAGGTAGAGGCGCGCCAAGATGCCGGTTCCGTCGCTGGGGGCAGTGTTACGTACGGCCTCATCGAGCCAGGCGTAGTAGGCCTGAGGTGAGGCGCCCCACTTCGGTTCCAAGTAGTGCGCACCAGTGTAGTACGGCGTGTAATAGCGCGGATACTTCGCGAGGCCTTGCCTGAGCGTTGCGAGTAGTTTGGCGTGGTCGCCATCGAGAAGGAATTCCGTCCTCGCCAGCACAACCCAAAAATGCGGATCATGCTCTGCGACCTCTCGATGGGCGTCCAGATGGTCCTTTGCCTCCATCACAAGAGCGTAGAACTTGTTCCAATTCTCTTGAAAGACCGTGTCGGCAAACCCCGATCCGCGTGCTTGCGCGGCCCGCGTGAGCAAGATCTCGGCAGTGGCGACGTGCGGTGTGGCCGATCGTGGCGCGGCTTTCGTCCAGGCGTCGAGTGTTGCCGCCCACATCTTGACGGCCATCTCAGCATGACGCCCGGAAAAGACTTGCGTAAAGCCGGCGTAGAAGGATGAAAGGTAGGTGAGGCCACTCGGCGAGCGAAGTGTCTTAGTCCCGTACTCCTTCGCCCACTCGTCGAGCTTGGAGAATTCCTGTTTCTGCCAGGCGAAATGTACGTGTGACTGCAACTCCTCGAGCTTGCTCTCGTCATCCTCCTGTGCGGGTGCGGCTCGGGCACCGGCACTTCCGGCGACCGCAGCGGCGATTACTAGAGCGGCGGCAGTTGCCAACTTGCAGATGTTCGCTCGGAAAGCACTGGCGGAGGCATTCATAGTGGCCCCCTCTCTCGCGGCTCGCGCGGCTCGGTAGCCCAGGTTCGGCATTCCTCGTAAAAGCGTGGCATTCGCCAAAGCTTCTGCTCGATAGATGATGCAATTCTGCTGAACGTTGCCTGAGTTTCGTCACGGTCGCCGGCAAGGCAGGCGATGGCGGCGCGTGTATTCAACAGCCATGGCGCTGGACTCTGTTCTGTGAGCGTCGCCAAGCCGGCGCGCAGGCGTTCCCACCTGGCAGGCATGCGGTCGAACAGTGCAGTGTGGAAATGCGTGTCAAAAAGATGCACGTACGCTCGCGCGTACATCGCGGAGTCGATCTTGCCGTCGTTGTAAGTTGCCAACGTGAGGACAAGAGTTTCGATATTGATCGGGTGCCAGCGCTCGCTCACAATGAGATGGGTCAGCAAGAGCCGGTGCGGCTCGAAGTAGGCCGGCGATGCAGAGCGCGCGGCGATTGCGCGATCGAGCAAGGCTTCGAACGGTTCGTGATCAGCGATGGCTGTGCGGATGGATAGGGCGTGCCAGTACGGTGTGACAACCGGATGCTTAGCCGCCCGATCGATCAGCACGCGAGCCTCGCGCCGCGCACTCTGAGCAGGATTGAAGCCCGCGGTCGATCCGCGCTGGCGTGGATGGTTGATGTCGTATCTATAAGCATGATGCAAGAGGTGCATCGCCTCGACGATGTCGGGTAGCGATGAGACTGGAAATGCGGCGCGCCAATGTCGAAGACGATCGGCAGTGTCGGTTGCGACCGCGGGATGCTCGTATGGGCCCGTCGCTATGATTGCTTCGAGCGTATGGAATGCCAGATCGAATTCCGGCTCGCCAAGTGCCGTCGTTCGAGTCGCTGGCGCAGCAAGAACCCGTTCTAGGCTGTGGATGTCGTTCGCGTACCAGGCTTTCCGGAGGGCGAGATCGATTGCTGCCCATTCGGGTGATCGCTGGAGGTCGTAGCGGGCCGAGTTGAATTCGGCCGCGGCGGGACTGAGGCCGTTCGCCGCCAACGCCAAGATAAAGAAAAGTCGCCAGACGAAATACATGTGATGACCCCTCCAAACTGCCATTCGCATGTATCTTTTTTCATCTTTAGGAAGGCTTAAGGTCATTGCCGACACTGGAGCCTAAACCGCTTTACGCGTCACCTAGGTTAATGCTCCAATCCAACGTGCACGGCATCTGGCACCAATCCGCCCTTCGCCATCCGGCAGCAGCGACCGGACGCCACCCGGGGAGCCCTAATGCGCGACAACACCACCGGCGCCCGCCCATCTTTCGTCACCCACCTCGAATGCGCGGCGACGGGCGAGCGCCATGAGGCGGATCGGCTGCACGGGCTCTCACGTGCGGGAAAGCCGCTCTACGTCCGCTATGACCTCCCAACGCTGGCCCGCGCGCTGCCGCGCTCCGCGCTCGCCGATCGCGCCCCCGACATGTGGCGGCACCGCGAGCTGCTGCCCGTGCGCGATGCCGCCAACATCGTGTCGCTCGGCGAGATGACGACGCCCCTGATCAGCGCGCCGGAGAGTGCGCGCGCGTCGGGCGGGCGCGGCGATCTGCTGGTCAAGGACGAGGGGCGCCTGCCGACGGGATCGTTCAAGGCGCGGGGGCTCTGCGTCGCGGTGTCGAAGGCCAAGGAGTTCGGCGTCTCCCGAATTGCCATGCCGACGGCCGGAAATGCGGGCGCGGCGCTCGCGGCGTACTGCAGCCGCGCGGGCATCGAGGCGTTCGTGTTCTGCCCCGATGACGCGCCGGAGACGACGATCTCCGAGATCGCGCTGCAGGGCGCGCGCGTGTTCCGCGTCAACGGCAACATCACGGAGATCGGGCCGATCGTCGAGAACGGCAAGGAGGCGGCGGGCTGGTTCTCTCTCTCGACGCTCAAGGAGCCCTATCGGGTCGAGGGCAAGAAGACCATGGGGCTGGAACTGGCCGAGCAGCTCGGGTGGGAATTGCCGGATGTCATCTTCTACCCGACGGGCGGGGGCACGGGCCTCATCGGCATGTGGAAGGCATTCGCGGAGATGGAAGCGATCGGCTGGATCGGGCCTAAGCGGCCGCGGATGGTGGCGGTGCAGGCGGCGACATGCGGGCCGATCGCGCGCGCGTTCGAGGCGGGGCGCGAGACGGCGGAGCCGGTGGTCGGTGGGCATACGAACGTGCCGGGCCTGCGCGTGCCGTGGACGATCGGCGATTTCATGATCCTGCGCGTGCTGAAGGAGAGCAACGGCTTTGCGATCACCATCGAGGACGATGAGGTCGAGCCGGCGCGCATGGAGATGGCGGCGCGCGATGGCGTGCATCTCTGTCCCGAGGGTGCGGCGACGTTCGTCGCGTATCGCAAGGCGCTTCGGCAGGGACGGATCGGACCTGAGGATCGCTGCGTGCTTTTCAACTGCGCGTCGGGCCTCAAGTACGCGATGCCGCCCGTCACGGCGAGGCTCGATCGCCTGCAGCCGATCGACTACGCCAAGCTCGTGACGTCATAGGGCGCGGCGCCGATTAGCAATATTTTCCTAAGCGAATGGTCCGCGGGCCGCTTTCGTACGCCTCATTTGACTGATGTACCACCTTCCCCCTCCGCCCACGGATTGGTAATGTCTGGACATCGTCCAGGTCGCATTGGTCCGCATGCCCACATCCGCCGACCACGCCGCGTTCGAAGAGGCGCACGTCCGCTGGGCGGCGAGCGATCTCGAGAGCTTTCTGGAGCTCCTCACGGACGACATTCTCTACAACGTGAATGTCGATGGTCTTGCCGTGCCCTATGCCTCCAGTGCGCTCGGCAAGGAGGATGTCCGCCAGCGCCTGCAGCTCCTGCTCGACACCTTTACCGTCGACAAGTTCGTGCCCGAGAGCATCGTGGAGGAGGGCGAATGCCTGCGCTCGGTCGTCGTCGGCCACTACACGCATCACAAAACCAAGGAGCAGCTGCATGTCCGCGTCCGCTTTCGCGTGTGGTTCAGGGACGGTTTGATCGAGCGCATGGATGAGCATCACGATGCCGCTTATGTCGAGGCCTTCCAGCGGTTCGTCTTCCATATCGAAAACACGGTCCGTGGCCTCTAGGCGATTGGCTTTCGGCACCCCGCACAGCTACAGTATATTGCACCGCAGCATGGCACTTCCCCCAACCATGTCCTCTCTTTTCCAGGATCGCGCCCCCGTCGAGCGGGCCCTCGAATGCTGGGCTGCCGGCGACCTCGAAGGCGCGCTGGCGCAGTTCTCAGAGGACATTCTCTATCTCGTAAACGTCGATGGCCTCGCGGTGCCGTTCGTCGCGAGCACGCTCGGCAAGGAGGACCTGCGCCAGCGCCTCGAGCTCATCAAGCGCATATTTCACGAGGAGAGATTCGAGGTCGCGAGCATCGTGCATGAAGCCGATCACACCCGGGCGCTGGTGATCGTCGAGAACAGGCACAGGGCGACCGGGGAGCGTCTCTGCGTGCGGCTGCGCTTGCGATATTGTGTCGACGGTGGCCGCATCGTGCGGGCGGAGGAGCATCTCGACGCCCAGTATGTCGAGGCTTTTCAGCGGTTTGTATTCCACATGGAGAATGCGGCCCGGAGCGCCTGAGCGATGTGCGACCATGCCACTGCCGCCATGTGACTGGTTCGTCAGCGCCCCTTTCCCTTGAACGCTCTCGCAGCTAAAATCTACTGCACCGCAATATGGCTCCGCCCTTTCCATGACCCTCGACGAAGAACGTGTCGCCTTCCACCTCGTTCATGAACGCTGGGCCGCCGGCGATCTGGACGGCGTCATGCAGCTTTTTCACGAGGATGTCCTCCACCTCATCAATGTCGATGGCTTTGCGGTGCCGTATGCCGCGAGCTCTTACGGCAAGGAGGACTTGCGCCTGCGCCTGCAACTCGTGCTCGACGCGTTCTATGTCGATAAGTTCGAGATCGAGAGCTATGTGCACGAGCCGGCATTCAGTCGTGCGGTCGCGATCACGCACAAGACGCATAAGAAAACCGGTGAGCGACTCTGTGAGCGGCTGCGCTTTCGCTACTGGTTCCGGCAGGGCCTCATCGTGCGCGTCGAGGAGAACCATGATGCGCCGTATATCGAGGCCTTCGAGCGCCTCGTGTCACATGCAGGGTACGGCGCGCAGAACTTGAGCCCACGCGCAAGCGGCTAGATCAGGCTGCGCCGCATTCCTCCAAATCCGGAACATCTGCCTGCCTCAGTCGTTCCCTCCTCACGGACCCGTTCGCAATGCGCCGCCGGGAGGCGTTTGCGAGAGACGTGAGAAAGGAGAGAACTGTTGCGTTTCATGACATTGAGGATCGCCGCGATGGCGATCGGGTTAGGTGCGCTGTCGAGCGCGCCGGCCTCGGCGGCGGTGGCACCGGCACCGTCGAACATTCCCAAACCGAGCGCGGTCATCAATGCATCCGCCCTCGGGACCATGGCGTCGGGCGGCCAGAAGCTCTCGGAGAGTAATGTCGAGCAGGTGCAGCGGCGCGGGCGGCGCAGCTTCCGCGGTGGACGATCGTTCCGAGGTGGGCGATCCTTCCGCGGGCGATCGTTCCGAGGCGGGCGCTCGTTTCGCGGTGGCCGCGGTTTCCGCGGGCGTTCGTTCCGTGGTGGCCGGGCGTGGCGTGGCGGACGCTTCTATCGCGGCCGTGCATGGCGCGGTGCTCGTCACTATCGCGGCTGGCGTGGCGGAAGCCGCCGATACTACCGCGGCGGCAGCTGGCGCCGCTGGTACGGACCGCGTTACTACGGGCGCTATTGGCGCCGCGACTGGGTCGGCCCCGCTGTCGTGAGTGGCATTGCGGCGCTGATCATCGGCGGCTCGGTCGCCAACTCGCAGGCCAACTATCGCGACCGCTGGGAGCGCTGTGACGACCGCTTCCGCTCCTTCCGCTGGAGCGATGGCACGTATCAGCCATATGGCGGCGTTCCGCGCAGGCTCTGCCCATATCTCAGACGATAATGGATCGTCCACGAAGCCGGCCGTCGCAACCTATGGGTGCGGCGGCCATTTTATTGTCTCGTTAACGACGAAAACAAGCGCGGCCGACTGGCGACGGATTTCGCGCAGTATCCCGTTGAACGAGTACCGGCATCGGGCGTTGCCCCGCCAGGACGGCCCGCGGCGGAAGCATGAAATGCTCCCACGCGACGTAAGCACGGAAGGAGAGAACAGTGGATTTGAAGAACTTGAAGATCGCTGCAGTCGCCATCGGCCTCGGCGTATTCGGCAGTGCAGCGGCTTCCGCCGCGCCGGTTTCGGCTCCGGCCCTTTCGGGTGCCTCTCAGTCGAGCATGATCCTCAACACGTCGGCGCTCGGGTCGTTCGGCTCGGCCGCGCAGCATCTCGGCACGAGCAACGTCGAGCAGGTCCGTCGTCGTGGCGGCTATTATGGCCGGCGTCACTATCGTGGCGGTGGGCGTTGGGTCGGCCCGGCGATCGCCACCGGCATCGCGGCGCTGATCATCGGCGGCTCGATTGCCCAGTCGCGCGCCGGCTATCGCGATCGCTGGGAAATGTGCGCGGACCGCTATCGCTCCTTCAGCTGGGATGACGGCACGTTCCAACCATACGAGGGGCCGCGTCAGGTCTGCCCGTACCTCGTCCGCTGATCGGCAAGTCATTTGAGAGATGAACACGAGCGACCCGTCGGCCCCATGCCGGCGGGTCGTTTTGTTGACGGGGAGACTAAGCGTGGCGCTGCGGCAACGCGCGTGCTGAATCGGCAAAGCGGTCTTTGTCCGGGCGAGTCGCGAGCCTATGGAGTGAGTCGGTGCATTCCTGAGAGGAGGCTCGCATGAGGAAGCTGCATTGGATCGCGTTGGCGGTGACGACGGCAGTTCTGGTGGCCGGTAGCTCGGTTGGCATGCGTGCGGAAGCGGCCAAGTGCGTGCGCGCCGGTGGTCAGGCGACCATGATCACTGAGGATCTCGCGAAGTTCATGGCGAATGCCGCGCTCAAGAATTCGATCAGCGGCATGAACGCGAAGGCCGTCGGGCCGGTCGCCATGAAGTGCGATACGGGTTCGGGCTTGCCGACCTGCACGGCGCGCCAGAAGGCCTGCAAGTAAGGCATCTCCGGCGTTCGCACGGTTGGGATCACTTGTCGCCGATTGCGGCGACAAGTTCTTTCAACGTGCTGACAGTCAGATCCGGGCGGGCCTCTGCCGCGCCTTCACCCGATAGCCCGAGCAGGCGTTCGGGACGGTTGATCCATGCGCATTTGAGACCGAGCTTGTTGGCGGGCGTGATGTCCGCCCGCAGGCTCTGTCCTACATGCAGAATGCGCTCGCGTGGAATGCCGCGCGCGGCGAGATCCGCGATGGCCGTATGGAAATGCGGCCAATCGGGCTTGTAGGCGCCGACGCGCTCGGCGGTCACGATCAGATCGAACTCAATGCCGAGCCTGCCGCACGAGGTCTTCAGGGAAGCCTCGTCGATATTGCTGAGTGCCCCGATCTTCGCCCGCGCTTGGAGAGCGGAAAGACCCGCATGGCTGTCGGTCCAGGCTGGCCAGCTATGTGGCGCCTTGGCGAACATCTCGCGCTGGCCGTCGTCGTCGGTCAATCCATACTCGGCTGCGATGCGATCGAAGCACCGTCGCAACACATCCGGATAGAGCAGCGCCGGTCGAATCTTCTGGATCTCGGCGCGCGCGCGATCGAAGGCCATGAGCAGCTCCTCGTCGCCGGCCGTGACGCCATCCCGTCTCGCCCACTGCGCGAGGAACGCGACGATCGACGGCTCCCAATCGATCAGCGTGCCGTAGACATCGAACGTGACGGCATCAAAATCGGAAAGGCGTAGGGACATGTGATCATCTCACGGCTGGGTCGACTGGCCGGCACGGCCTGTTCTTAGCGCGATGCAAGCAGCGCTTCCAGATGTTCGAGGCGATCAGCCTCGCGTGGCGGCTTGTCCCACCGAATGCGATGAATGCGCGGAAAGCGCATCGCGACGCCGGAGCGGTGACGCGTCGAGCGATTGAGGCCTTCGAAGGCAATCTCCAGCACAACACCCGTGTCGCGCCCGTGCACGACCTCGCGGACGGGACCGAAGCGGTTCGTGGTGTTCTTGCGCACGAAGCGGTCGAGTGCGGCCAGTTCCTCGTCGGTAATGCCGGAGTAAGCCTTGCCGACGGGCACGAGCTCGTCCGCGCCGTCATCGCCCTCACGCCAGAGGCCGAACGTGTAGTCCGAATAGAAGGACGAGCGTTTGCCGTGCCCGCGCTGGGCATACATCATGACGGCATCGACGGTGTAGGCATCGCGCTTCCATTTGAACCATGGGCCTTTCGGGCGGCCCGGCACGTACGTGCTGTCGCGGCGCTTGAGCATGATGCCTTCGACGGCTTCGGCATCATCTCCGGCGCCCGCCGAGGTCGGATCGGCACGCGCGGCCGTGAGCTGATCCCAATCGGCGAAGGGCACGATCGGGGAGAGATCGATGCGCTCGTGATCGAGCTTCGCGACAAGCGCTTCGAGACGCGCGCGTCGCTCCATGAACGTGAGGCCGCGAATGTCCTCGCCATGATCGACAAGAAGATCGTAGGCGCGGATATGCGCCGGGAATTCGGTGAGCAGCTTCGGTGTGATGGCTTTGCGGTTGAGGCGCTGTTGCAGCACGTTGAAGCTCTGCACGCGGCCGTCACGCAGGATGAGCAACTCACCGTCGATCGCGCCCTCGAACTGGATGGCGTCGACGACATCGGGAAAGGCGGAGGAAATATCCTCGCCCGTTCGCGAGTAGAGGCGCGCGACGCGGTTTGACTTGCTGTCGCGACCGCCGACAGCCTGCACGCGAATGCCGTCCCATTTCCATTCGGCCGAGAAGTCTGCGGGATCGAGAGACTCGCGCCAGTTGCCGACATCCTCCAGCGGATGCGAGAGCATGGGTGGATGAAAGGGCGCGGGGTTGACCGTGTCGGGCTTCGGGCCCGTCCCCTCGGCCCACGCGAAGAGGTCGAGATAGGGCGGCGCGAGGCCGTGCCAGACGAGCTCGATCTCGTCGGGCTCGAGCGTGCCGAGACGCGCGACGGCCGTCTTGGCAAGGCGTGCCGATGCGCCGATGCGCATGGCGCCGGTGATGAGTTTCAAGAGCGCCCAGCGGCCGGTCTCGTCGAGCGCATCGAGCCAGCTTGCGAGCCGGCGCGGCAGGTCGGCCTTCGTGCTCTCGTTGAGGCCAGCGACAATGTCGGAGAGGTGAGGAATCTCATTGGCGCCTGCGCGTGCGGGCCACATGAGCGCGACCGTCTCCGCAAGGTCGCCGACGTAGTCGTAGGAAAGCGCGAACAGCACCGGGTCCGTGCGCTCCGCGATGAGGCCCTTGATGAGCGCGGGCTTGGCGTGGCGGAACGACAGCGCGCCCGTGAGCGCGGCCAGTGCGAAGCCGCGCTCGGGATCGGGCGTGTCGCGGAAGTAGTCCGTCATGAGCCGCAGCTTGGCATTGCGGCGCGGCTCGTAGCCGAGGCGGTCGATGAGGGCGGCGAAGCGGTTCATGCGGCCTCGCCTTCCTCGTCACCATAGCCGACGAGGCGCAGGGGGCGCGCCGCAATGCCTTGCGTCTCGCACCAGTGCACGAGCGCTTCCTCGGCACCGTGCGTGACCCAGACCTGCTCCGCGCCGGTTTCGCGGATCGTGCGGCCGAGGTCATTCCAGTCGGCATGATCGGAGACGACGAGTGGCAGCTCGACGCCCTTCTGCTTCGCTCGGGCGCGCACGCGCATCCAGCCCGAAGCGAAAGCCGTTACCGGATCGGGAAATTTACGCGACCATGCTTCCTGCATGGCACTCGGCGGGCAGATGACGATCGCGCCGCCGAGACTCTTCCGATCGTCGAGCTGCACGGGCCGGATATCGCCGAGCGGGATGCCGCGCGACTGGTAGAATTCCGTGAGGCGCTGGATCGCGCCGTGCATGTAGATCGGCTTGTCGTAACCGGCATCGTGAATGAGCGCCATGAGCCGTTGTGCCTTGCCGAGCGGATAGGCGCCGACGAGGTGCGCGCGCTCGGGGAAGAGCGCGACGCTTTCGAGCAGCTTCGCGACCTCGTGCTCGGTCGGCGGATGGCAGAAGACCGGGAGCCCGAACGTCGCCTCGCTGATGAAGAGATCGCAGTGGATGGGCTCGAACGTGCCGGCGGTGCGGTCGGGGAGGCGCTTGTAGTCGCCCGAGACGACTGCGCGGAAGCCTTGCCACGCCAGCAGGATCTGTGCCGAGCCGAGCACGTGGCCGGCAGGATGAAACGAGATCTCGACGCCGTTGATGGTCACGCGCTCGCCGAAAGCCATGGGCTGGCGGCTCTCGGTGAAGTCCTCACCATAGCGCACGGCCATGATGCCGAGCGTTTCGTCCGTCGCCATGACGGCACCGTGCCCGGCCCGCGCGTGATCCGAATGGCCGTGCGTGATGAGTGCGCGCGGCACCGGGCGCATGGGGTCGATGTAGACGTCCGCAGGCGGGCAATAGAGGCCCTGCGGCGTCGGGCAGATGAGATCCTCGGGACGCATGGACACGGGACGCATGGATCAGAATTTGGGGGCGAGGCGTTGCTGGATCAACGCGCCAGCTCACGGGTCGGATGCAGTTCGTTCACCATGCTGCTGCGCCCTTCCGTAACCTTCTGGCGCTATCCTGTGGGTTGCGGGTTCAGTGTGGAGCGTACCATGCAACGGCAACTGGAGACCTTCTACGGGGGCATACTTGCCTGCGCCGGGTTCGGCATCTGGGCGTTCTTCTCGCTGATGCCGGTTCTTGCAGGATATAGCGTCCGCGAAGGCTGGGACACTGCCCCCTACTGGCTCTTCGGCGTTCCCCTGCTGCTGATCCTGCACGGACTTGCGGGCGCACTTACGGAAGACGGCGCGTGGCGCCTGCCGCTCTGGGCAATCGGCGGTCATATTGCCGGCATGATGCTCATCCACCCGACGGGCACGGGCCTCGGCCTGCTGCCGTTCGCCGTCGTCATCATCGGCATCCCGATGTACGTGATCCTCTTCCTCGCGACGCTGACCGGCCGGATGATCGCGCGCTTTGCCGGCTCGACCGAGTGATCGTCCTCACATCTCGATGACGAGCTTGCCGAAGTGGCCGGCCGCCGCCATGGCATGATAGGCGGCGCGCGCATCCGCAAATGCGAACGATTGATCGATGACCGGCCTCAGGCCGTGCAAGGCAATGGCGCGGTTCATGTCGAGGAACATGCGCCGCGAGCCGACATAAATGCCTTGAAGCCGGATCGACTTGCGCATGACGAGCGCCGGATCGATCTGGCCGCCTGTGAGCACGCCGATGAGCGCGATGGTTCCGGCGACGCGCGTTGCGGCGATCGTGCGCGGCAGTGTGCCGGCGCCACCGACCTCGACCGTGAGATCGACGCCTTTGCCGTCCGTCGCTTCGAGGACGGCGTTCTCCCAATCGGACTTCTGGCGGTAGTTGATCGTGACCGACGCGCCGAGTGCGCGTGCGCGCGCGAGCTTTTCCTCGCTCGACGAGGTGATGATCGCGCGCGCGCCCATCATGCGCGCGAACTGCATCGCGAAGATCGATACGCCGCCCGTGCCGAGCAGAAGGACGGTATCGCCGGCTTTCACGCGACCGGTCTCGACAATGGCATTCCAGGCCGTCAGCGCCGCGCAGGGGAGCGTCGCGCCTTCGGCGTATGAAAGATGCGCAGGCAGCGGCACGACGCCGTCGGCGGCGAGATTCACTTCCTCCGCCAGCACGCCATCGACCGCGCCGCCGAGCGCGCTGTTCATGGCCTCGATCGTGCAGGGGCCGTCGATCCAGCGCTGGAAGAAGCACGAGGCCACGCGATCGCCGAGCTTGAAGGCGGACACGCCGGGACCGACCGCGATGATCTCGCCCGCGCCGTCGGAGTTCGGAATGCGCGGGTAGGGAAGCCGCCGCGCCACGGGATCCCGGATGGTACCAAGATCGCGGAAGTTGATGGCATTGGCCTTGAGCCGCACGCGCACCTCGCCGGGACCCGGCGCGCCCGCTGCCACATCGGCGAGCTTGAGGGCATCGATGCCGCCGTCCGAAACGATCTGCCAAGCTTTCATGACTGCCTCCCGAGGTGTGCTTTTTATCGAGGTGCTTCCGGCACGATCTCGACACGCGAGACAGGCTTTCCCGTCTCCAGGTCGAGTATCACGATGCCACCGCCGCCGGGGCCCTCGTAGTGCACGGCAAGACGCGAGCCGGCGAGCGCCATGTGGCGCACGCTCGCGCCGGCCGGCAGCGCGAGACGCGCGGCCTGCTGCACGGACGCGGAAACGGTGGTGACGGTTTCGCCGCCGCGATTGACGAGATAGACAATGCGCGCAATGACCGTGGCGAACCCGAGCACCAGAATGACGCCCATGACGATGACGGCAACCTTGAGCATCTTGAGCTGGCGCTCGCCGAGCACGATGCCGGTCATCTGTCCGCCCGGCTCGTCCGGCCCGCCGCTATCATCGCGCATGGGAGTTCCGCTCACCTCTGTTTGGTCCGCTGCTCGGGCCGGTCTGGCGCCGCGTTTCGCATCATGACGGCTTTGCAGGACATTCGCACGATCGAGGTCACCGAGGCCGATGCCGGCCAGAGGCTCGATCGCGTGCTCGGCAGCCATATTGCCGAGCTGTCGCGCGCGCGCCTGCAGGCTCTCATCAAGCAGGGTCACGTGACGGGTGCGCGCGGGACGATAGAAGAGCCCGGCCTGAGGGTCAAACCGGGTGAGCGCTATCAGGTGGCCGTGCCGCCGCCGACGCCGGCCGAGCCGCAAGCGGAATATACGAGCCTCGCGATCGTTCATGAGGACGGCGACCTCATCGTCGTCGACAAGCCCGCCGGCATGGTCGTCCACCCGGCGCCAGGCCATACCGGCGGGACCTTGGTCAATGCGCTCCTCGCGCACTGCGGCGAAAGCCTCTCGGGGATCGGCGGCGTGCGCCGGCCGGGCATCGTGCACCGGCTCGACAAGGACACGAGCGGCCTGCTGGTCGTCGCGAAGTCCGATGCGGCGCACCGCGGGCTTTCGGAGCAGTTCGCCGCGCACGGCAGCGACGGGCGCCTTTCGCGGCGGTACGTGGCGCTTGTGTGGGGGGCGCCGGACCGCCCGCGCGGCGCGATCGATGCCTCGATCGCGCGGAGCCGCCACAATCGCACGCGCATGGCCATCTCGGAGGGGCCGACGTCGCGTCATGCCGTCACGCACTACGCGGTGCTCGAAATTTTCCGCGACGATGCCGGTGTGCCGATCGCGAGCCTCGTGGAGTTGGAGCTCGAGACCGGCCGCACGCATCAGATTCGCGTGCACCTCGCGCACATCGGGCACCCTGTGCTCGGCGATCCCGTGTACGGCAGCGGCTTCAAGTCGAGCGCGCGACGGCTGAGCGAGAAGGCGCAGGCGGCGCTGACGAGCCTCGACAGGCAGGCGCTGCACGCGGCGGGCCTCGGCTTCGAGCAACCGGTGACAGGCAAGCGCCTGAGCTTCGAGAGCCCGCTGCCCGAGGACTTCAGTGCGTTGCTGGATGCCCTGCGCGGGCCTTCGTCGATGAAGAAGCCGCAGGGCCGCAAAACACGCTCGAAATAAGCGCTCAGAACGAGTTCATGGCTTCTTCGAGCTCAGAACGAGCTCATGGGCTCATTGAGGAAAGCGATCTCTTCGGGCGTCGACTCGCGGCCGAGCACGACATTGCGATGCGGGAAGCGGCCGAAGCGATCGATGATCACCTTGTGCGCGACGGCGTACTTGGTGAGGTAGTCATCGTCGAGCTGCGCGAACAAGCGGACGGACTGCTCCTGATCGGCCCTGTCCTCACTGTGCTCGAAGGGCAGGTAGATGAAAATGCGCTCGCGCTTGCTCATGGCCTGATCGAGCCCGTCCGCAATGGCCGCGCGGGCGAGGCGCAGCGCGATCGGATCGGTCGCGAAAGCGCGGGGGCTGCCACGGTGCAGATTGCGCGAGAACTGATCGAAGACGATGATCGCGGCGAGCAGCTCGCGCGGCGCTTCAGTACGGATCGTGCCGTCCTCGCGAGCGAGCGCGTCGTGAACGGCACTGAAGCGCGCGCGGATCGTGTCGTCGATCGCGTCGTTCTTCTCGAAGCACTGTTCGAGCGTCAGTTCGTCGAGCCAGTAGCGGAGCACGTCCGCGACCCATGCGGGCTCGCCGGCGGGAGGTGGCAAGGCGAGGACCGCCATCAGGCCTTCATCGCCTCGAGGCGCTCCTTGGGTGCGGGCGTCAGGTTGACGCTCTCGCCGCAGCCGCAGGCGCTCGACTGGTTCGGGTTGTTGAACACGAACTGGGCCGACAGCTTGTCGATCTTGTAGTCCATCTCGGTGCCGAGCAGGTACAACACGGCCTGCGGATCGATGATCACGCGGGCACCGTCCTGCTCGACGATCTCGTCGAACTTCCCGGCCGTCTCCGCCCATTCCATGGTGTATTCCATGCCGGCGCAGCCGCCCTTCTTCACGCCGATCTTGAGGCCGGCGACGGACGGGCCCTTGCTGGCCATGATCGTCTTGACGCGCTGAGCGGCGGCATCCGTCAGGGTCAGGACCTTAGGCCGGGGGCGGGGTGTGCTCATGGTGCTCTCCATGGTGCGGGTTCAAGGCCCGCACATGTGGCTGATTTGGCTGTTTGCCTCATAGCACGAAAATGGGGTTTCCGGCGAGCCTTGGCAAGCACACCGGTAAATCGATCAGACATCAGATCGGATCGCGGAGCCTCAGGCGGTGTCGGAACCAGAGCGCCGTCAGCGGCAGCAGGACAGCGGCGGCCAGATAGACGGGCGGTGCGCCGAAATGGTCGACGAAAGGGGCCGCCAGCGCCACGCCGATGGACTGGCCGATGAACAGGCAAAAGGCGAACAGCGAGACGGCGAGCCCGCGCGCTTCGGGCGCCATTTGCGTGGCGTTCGTCTGCAGCGTGTTGTGGAACATGTAGAAGCCGAGGCCGAGCAGCACCAGGGCCGGCAAGGTGAATGCAATCGCCGGCGCGACCGCAAGCAGCGTGTAGCCCGACGCAATGATGCCGCCGCCGAGGACGACGAGCCCCCGCTCGCCGAAGCGCGAGAGCAGCCAGCGCGCGCTGAGCGAGTAGCTGAGTGCGCCGGCCCCGAAGACGGCGAGCACCAGTCCCGCGGTAGCGTAACTTGCGCCGAGCCGGTGCACGAGATCGGCTCCGACGTAGGCAAAAGCGCCATACATGGCGAAGCATTCCAAAGCGACCGCGACCAGCATGACGCGCACGAACGGCCGGCGCAGGATCATGCGTGCACCCGTGAGCGTGGCGGCGAAGCTGTTGGCGCCGGGCGCGCTCTTCGGCTGCGCGGCCGGATTGAGCCGCAGCTCCACGAGCATCGCGATGCCGGCGAGGATATGGACGGCGCCGACCACCACGAACACCGTGCGCCAGCCGAACTCGGCACCGATGTAGCCGCCGGCCGCCTGCGAGAGCACGATGCCGGAGAACTGTGCCGTCAGGAAGCGCGCGAGGACGGCCTGTCGGCGCTCGAACGGAACGGCATCGCCGATCCAGGCGAAGGCCAGCGGGATGACCGCCGAGCTCATCGCTCCGGCCGCGAAGCGCGCGAGTGTGAGCTCGCTCAGCGATGATGTGAGGGCGGCCGACGTGGTCGCGAGCCCTGCCGCAAGCGAGAGCACGCCCGCGACCCGGTACTTGCCGAAGCGGTCTCCTATCGGCCCGAAGGCGAGCTGGAACAGGCCGTAGCCGACTGTGAAGGCCGTCACGATGGCGGCAGTCCGGCCGACCGTTGCGGAGAAGCCGGCCGCGACCTGGGCCAGCAAGGGATCGCTGATGCGGATGTTGAGGGCGCCGGCGAATGCGGCGAGGGCAAGCAGCCCGATCGTGCGCAGCGGCGGCTCGGTGCGCGGCTGTTCCGGATCGCTCATCCTCGGGACGGGCCCTTGCGCGCACCGGACTCGTTCACGGCCGCGACGCCGATCAGCACGGCGGCGAGGCCAATCGCGATCGATGCGGTGAACGGCTCACCGAGCAGGAAGCAGCCGATCGACACGCCGAATGCCGCCTTGAGGAAGCTTACGGTTGAGGTTCCAAGCGAGCCGAGCGTGCGGATGAGGCGGAAGTAGAGCGTGACGCCGAGCCCGTTGCAGAGGATGCCGCTCGCCACCGTCGCGAGCATGGATCGAGCCGAAGGATCGATTGCGAATGGGCGCTCGACGGCGAAGGCGAGTATCGTCATGAGCACGGCTGAGCACGTGATGGTCGCGGCTGCGGCGGCCACCGGAGAAAGGCTCGTAAAGCGGCGACCGAAGAGCGTTGCGGTTGCGTAACCCAACGTCGCGCTCATGATCACGAGCTGGCCGACGAAATTCTTGCCGAGCCCATCGAGCGCGCTGAAGCCGATCACCGTGATGACGCCGAAAAGACCGATCGCAAGCCCGAGAATGCGCTTCGGCCCGATGCTCTCCTGACGCGTGTAGAGAAGCGTGATGATCGTAACGACGATCGGCGACGTCGAATTCAGAATCGCGGCGAGTGCGCTGTCGACGAACTGCTGGCCCCAGGCGATCAGGACGCCGGGGCCGGCGCTCGTCAGCACTCCTTGGATCGTGAAATCGCGCCATGTCCTGAGGCCGGTCGGCACGCGCGCACCCTGCGCGAAGACGATCGCCCACATGAATACGGCCGCTATGGCGAGCCGGATCGCGACGCCGGTAACGGGCGGCAGCGTCTCGAGCTGGATTTTCGTGAAGCCGAACTGCGCGCCCCAAAGAAAGCCGACCACACCGAGAAGGAGCAGTTCGACCGGCAGGCGGACGGGGGGATCGGTACTTTGAACGACCATGGAGACCCTGGGCGAAAAGGCCCGCGGCGCAGGGTTGGGCCGGCTCCATGGCTACAGTGGAGGGTGGCCTCTTGTCGAGACACAGGATCGTCCGATTGTGCGCGTTAGGCCTGCATGCTGTATAGGCTGCGTTGACAACGGGAGATGCAACCGCCCGGGAGGTTTCCATGGTGCGCCAACTCGTCAAGCAGGTCATTGCAGGCGCGATCCTCGTCGTGCTTGCGGCTGCGACGCCTGCGAGCGCGGCGGACGAGCTTTTCACGCGCTCGAAAGCCGGCAGCTTCGAGGACGTGAAGTTCGATCTGAACAACGCGATCATCGATCGCGGGCTCGTCGTCGATCACACCGGCAACATTGCGAGCATGCTCGAGCGTACGGGCGCCGATGTCGGCTCGACCAAACAGCTCTACCGCCATGCCGAGTATCTCGTATTCTGCTCGGCCAAGCTCTCGCGCGAGATGATGGAAGCCGATCCGGCGAATGTGGGCATCTGTCCCTTCGTGGTCTTCGCCTACGAGCGCGCCGACAAGCCGGGAGAGATCGTCGTCGGCTTTCGCAATCCCCCGGCGCGGGGCGATGACGCCTCGCGCAAGTCGCTCGAGACCGTCGCCGCGCTGCTCAAGGACATCGTCGAGGCGGCGGTGAAGTAGCGCTCGCCGGGCTCGGAACGCATTTTAGGTGGTTACGCGCGTCGCAGGGCTGCCGGTCGCCACGCGCAATGCAGCTTCCGGTTAATTCGACGTGGGGATTTCGCTGTCGTCGCCACAGGAGGGCTTCTGTTCTACCGGGGGTCTGGCGGCAGGAAGCGCATCCCACATGCGCGCTGCCGGCCGCGATGCCAGCCCAGGTGCCCCGAGCGAGGATCAGTGCTCGCCCGCGAGGTGCGACGGGCCAACGCTTGTCAGGGCCGGCGGCTTGCACTACCACGTTGCGCCTGTGCACCATGCGACAGGGCGGAAGTGCCACGTGTAGGCTGGCCCCGCGCCGGCGGTCGTGGCCGGTGGCCGCCCAGGGGGTATGGTACTGCTCACATCGCGTCGGGCGGGCCGAGCGGCCTTGGCCCAGCAAAATTGTGCCCGCCTGCTGGCCGGCGCAGGGAAGCGGTCATGACGTACGTCGTCAACGAGAATTGCATCAAGTGTAAGTTTACCGACTGTGTCGAGGTCTGCCCCGTGGACTGCTTCTACGAGGGCGACAACATGCTTGTCATCCACCCTGACGAGTGCATCGACTGCGGGGTCTGCGAGCCGGAGTGCCCGGTCGAAGCGATCAAGCCAGACACTGAACCTGGTTTAGAGCGCTGGCTCGAACTGAACCGCGAGTATGCCGACAAGTGGCCGAACATTACTGCCAAGAAGGCAGCCCCTTCGGACGCGGACAACTACCGCGACGAACAGAACAAGTATGAAAAATACTTTAGTGCTGAGGCTGGAGAAGGCGACTGAACGCCCGAAAGTCATGGGTGCCGGGTAAGCAACGATAAGAAGAATTTCGAATACTGCCGACTGTTCGCTTTAAGCATTCGGACAGGCTATGTCCGGGAACTTTGTGCCGGACGGCTTCATTCTGCATGAAAAATGTGTTACAAGATCCTCCGGAGGCAGAAGTCCAACTTCCGGAGTTCGGATCGGTGGCCGGCATTCAGGCTGAACGGGAGCGGTTTGCGTGAACAGTCGCCTGATCGCTTGTGCCTCTATCGATCGTGAGGCGGTTTGCGTTGCGCCGCGGGCGCTGACGCATGGGCACGACGAAGAACTCTTCTTCCACGTTGAGCAGGTGGGGTTGCTGACGTAGCAGCCTCAATTCGGGATCGTATTTGGGGGCTGCCGTGGCGGGCAAGGCCTGCCCTGGGGCGTGCGCGGCACGCTGCGGGGCTCGGCCTGAGGGGGTAGCCCGAGGGGTGGTACGGCAGTTGGTGTGGTTGGTCGTGATTGGTCGCGGAGTGAGATGTAGTGATGGCGCAGAGCAAGAAATCCCCGGCGAAGTCCGCTGCTGCTTCCAAGTCGGCCGTACCTCGTAAGCCGGACAAGGCCGCGCAGACCAAGAAAGCAGCCCCGAAATCTGTCGGCGGCAAGGCCGTTGCCGCGCCGAAGGCGGCGAAGGCAAAGCCGGCGCCTGCAAAGGCTCCCGTCGTCGACAAGCCGGTCGCGAAGGCGGCCGCGAAAGCCAGTTCCAAAGCCCCGGCGAAGGCTGCAGTGACGGCCGCGCCCAAGACGAAAGCTAAAGCCGAAGTGAACGCCGTATCCAAGAAGAAGCCCGTTGTGACCGACAAGCGCCCGCAGGCCAAGCTAGCTGCCGCGCCGAAGGCAGCCGTCGCTGCCAAGGCCGCGCAGACGAAGCCGGCGCCCGCGAAGGCTGCTGCCCCGGCAAAGTCGCCCGTGGCGACGAAGGCAGCCGCCGAGGCCATGCTGGCTGCGCGTGCCAAGGCTGCTGCGGCCCCTGCGGCTCGCGCCATGCCGGCCGCCGTTCACAAGCCCGCGACGCGCATGATGACGGCGCCGTCCATGCCTGTTCTTCCCGCGCAGCCGCCGCTGCCGCGCGCCGCGAGCGCCAATCCCAAGGACGTGGCGGCGAAGGCTGCCGAGGCGAAGCGCCAGCAGATGCTCGCCGCCGCGCCGAAGAAGCCGGTCAATTCGCGCCATGGTTTCAAGATCGGCGAGTCGATCGTGTATCCCGCCCACGGCGTCGGCCAGATCGTCGGCATCGAGGAGCAGGAAATCGCGGGCATGTCGCTCGAGCTGTTCGTGATCCAGATCGAGAAGGACAAGCTCACGCTGCGCGTGCCGACGGCGCGTCTCGAAGCTGCGGGCATCCGCAAGCTCGCCGAGGACAACATAGTCTCGCGGGCCATGGAGACGCTCAAGGGCCGCGCGCGCATCAAGCGCACCATGTGGAGCCGCCGCGCGCAGGAGTACGAGGCGAAGATCAATTCCGGCGACCTCATCGCGATAGCCGAGGTCGTGCGCGACCTCTATCGCTCCGAGACGCAGCCTGAGCAGTCCTACTCCGAGCGTCAGCTCTATGAGTCGGCGCTCGACCGCATGGCGCGCGAGATCGCCGTCGTCGACAAGCTCGACGAGCGCACGGCCATGCAGCGCATCACCGAAGTCCTCTCGCGCAGCGCCCGCGGGCGTCGCACGACCGAGGAGAGTACCGGCGATACGCAGGCCGCCTGACGCCTTTTGCGAGGATCGAGACCGAGAAAGCCCGGCGGCGAAAGCTGGCCGGGCTTTTTGCCGCCTCGTGGGCGTGACTACTCCGCCGCCTCCGCGCGTACGGGCTGCTTCGCGCCCTTCTTCGGCTTGAAGCCGATGCCGATGTCGCGCGTGGGCTTGCCGGCGCGCTTCTGCGCCTCCGCCATGGTGCGCCTGAGATCGGCGAAATACGGGAGATGCTCGACCTCGATGGCGTGGCGTGGTGTATCCTTGAAGTTCGTGCGCACCCACGCCTTGCGTGCCTCGATCTCGTCCGTCATGCCGGCCTTATCGGGAAAGGCGGCGCGGCCCGCCTCGTACTCGCGCAGCCAGCGCGTCTGACCTTCGCAGATCCAGTTCAGCGCCGTGTCCGAATTGAAGAAGGCGAGGAAATAGAGCCCGCGCCAGTCGGGCGGCACGATCCGCATATAGAGGTCGAGTCCGTTGTCCTTGATTGCGAGGATCTCGGGCGGCACGAAATCCAGGTCGATCTCATAGCCGGTCGCCGCTATCAGCGTGTCGAATTCTTCCGCCGTACCATCGACGAAGTGCAGCGTCCTGCCGTCGATGCGCTCAATGCCCTGTTTCACCGTCACGCGGCGGTAGTGGATGTGATTGACGATGTTGGCATTCGACGTCGCGTGCACACGCTTCGACGTCTCGGGAAAGCCGAGCCGCTTCATGTCCCCCTGGATGATATAGACGAGCGTCTTGAGCACGCGATTGCGCACCGCCGCTGGAATCCACGGCTTGTAGAACGGCTGGATGGTATCCCAGAAGGGGCGGCCGAAGGCAAGCTTCGGAATGATGAGGGCACTCGACCGCGCGACGAGCACGGTGCGCTCGGCGGCGACAGCGAGATCGCTCGCGATGTCGAGCGCGCTGTTGCCGACGCCGACGACGCACACACGCTTCTTCGTGAAGGGTGCCGGCTCCTTGTAGTCGTGCGAATGCAGATATTCGCCCTTGAAGCCGTCGCGGAACATCGGCACTTCGAGCGGTTTCGTAAGATGCCCGCTCGCGACGACGACGGCATCATGCTCGAAGACTTCGCCCGCTTCGCTCGTAAGCTGCCAGCGCGGCTTGTCGGGCTGATAGGAGGACGCCGGTCTGAGATCGACGATCTTCGTATTGAAGCGGACGCGCTCGGTGATACCGAAGTGCGCGCCGTAGTCCTTGAGGTACTTCGCCATGTCCCAGTGCGATGGGAAGGGCTGCACGCTCTGATCGAACGGATAGTCGGAAAAGCTCGTGAGATCGCGCGCGGTGTTGATGTGCAGCGTGCGGTAGGCCGAGGAGCGGTTGTTGTCGTTGTTGTAGACCCACATGCCGCCGACGTGGCTGCCGATCTCGTAAAGCGTGACGTCCCAGCCTTCCTCGAGCATGTGCTTGGCGCAGGTGAGGCCCGAGGCGCCGGCACCCACGATCCCGATCGACTTTCGCTGTGACATGGCGATCTTGTTTCAGCTCCGAGACTGATGATTGTCCGGACGTTAACGGGGCGCGAGGAGCTTGTCATCCGCA
>JAEWIJ010000029.1 GCA_023387235.1 Pseudomonadota bacterium | reverse complement strand
TGCTTTGCTTCAACTTCCGCGCCGATCGCGCGCGTCAGATCCTCGATGCGCTGCTCGAGCCGTCATTCGACGGTTTCGATCGCGGGACGATGCCGCGCATTTCGATCGCGGTCGGCATGACGGCCTACAGCGACAAACTCTCGGCGCGCATGGGGACGATCTTCGGGCCGCAGAATCTTGCCCTGGGTCTCGGGGAGGTCGTTGCGAACGCCGGCTTGAGGCAGTTGCGCATGGCGGAGACGGAAAAGTTTCCGCACGTCACGTACTTCCTCAATGGCGGACGGGAAGAGGTTTATCCGGGTGAGGATCGCATTCTCGTGCCGTCGCCCAAAGTTGCGACGTACGATCTGCAGCCGGAAATGTCGGCGCCCGAGCTTGCGCAGCGCGCCGTCGCCGCCATTCGCTCGAAGGAGTACGACCTGATCGTGCTCAACTTCGCCAATCCGGACATGGTCGGGCATACGGGCAGCCTCGAAGCGGCGGTGAAAGCCGTCGAGACCGTCGATACGTGCCTCGGTGCGATTGCGGATGCGATCAGTTCGATCGGAGGGGCGCTGCTCGTCACTGCTGACCACGGCAATTGCGAGATGATGCGCGATCCCGAGACGGGCGAGCCGCATACCTATCACACGACATTTCCCGTGCCGGTGCTGCTGGTCGGCAGCGGCGGCAAGTATCGCCTGCACGACGGCCGCCTCGCGGATATCGCGCCAACGCTGCTGCAGCTCATGGGGATCACGCAGCCGACTGAGATGACCGGCGCGTCGCTGCTGGAAGCGTCGCGCTAGTTGAACGCGCCGATCAGTTCGTCGAGGGCGTGGGCGAGGTGCGCCATCTGCGCGTCCGAGTGTGCGGGCGTCGGTGTGAGGCGCATGCGCTCGGTGCCCTTGGCCACGGTCGGATAGTTGATGGGCTGCACGTAGATGCCGTACTGGCTGAGCAGCGCGTCCGTCACGGCCTTGCAGCGCAGCGGGCAGCCGGCCATGACGGGCACGATATGGCTCGGGTTTTCCATCACAGGGAGCCGCTTCGCCACGAGCGATCGCTTGAGCGTGCGCACGCGCTCCTGGTGATGGGCGCGCTCGATGGTGCTCGTCTTCAAGTGCCGGACGGAGGCGAGCGCGCCGGCGACGATTGTGGGGGCGAGCGATGTCGTGAAGATGAAGCCGGACGCGAACGAGCGGATGGCATCGCAGATGTCGCGCGAGGCCGAGATATAGCCGCCCATGACGCCGAAGCCCTTGGCGAGCGTGCCGTTGATGATGTCGACGCGGTCCATGACGCCATCGCGCTCGGCGATGCCGCCGCCACGCGGGCCGTACATGCCGACCGCGTGCACTTCGTCGAGGTAGGTGAGCGCGCCATATTTTTCGGCGAGATCGCAGATCGCCGCGATCGGCGCGATGTGCCCATCCATGGAGTAGACGCTCTCGAAGGCGATGATCTTCGGCGTGCTGCGCGGATATTTCCTGAGCTTGATCTCGAGGTCGCGCACGTCGTTGTGCCGGAAGATCTGCTTCTCGCCCTGGCCGTGACGAATGCCTTCGATCATTGAGGCGTGATTCTTCTCGTCGGAGAAGATCACCGTACCGGGGACGAGCCTGACGAGCGTCGCGAGCGTCGCATCATTGGCGACATAGGCCGAGGTAAACAGAAGAGCGGATTCCTTGCCGTGGAGATCGGCGAGCTCGCGCTCCAGCTCCACGTGATAGTGTGTCGTGCCCGAAATGTTGCGCGTGCCGCCGGAGCCGGCGCCGACGGCGTCAATGGCCTCGTGCATGGCCTGCAGCACGGCCGGATGCTGGCCCATGCCGAGATAGTCGTTGGAGCACCAGACCGCGATCTCGCGTGCGCCTTCCGTCGCGAAGTGCTCGGCTACGGGAAAGCTGCCGCGGCGTCTCTTCAGATCGGCAAACACGCGATAGCGGCCTTCCTGATGAAGGCTGTCGAGATGCTGCTGGACCCGGTTCTCGAAAATCATGTCGGCGCTCCTCAGCGACCTGTCGGGATGTCTCGCGCTCACTCGACCTTGAGGCCAAGCTCGATCGCGGCGGACTTGATCCTGTCCGATGCAGCCGCATCGTCCTTGAAGACATCGAGCGCCTTGCGCATCGCCGTTTCCGCAACGTCCTTCTCGCCGAGCACGACGCGCGAGCGCATGAGACGCGACCAGCCATCGACATCGCGCGGCGCGCTCTCCAGGCGACTGGCGAGCCCATCGACCATCGACCGGATGGCGGCGGCGCGATCGTCCGCGGGCATGGCCTGGTACTTGGCGACTTCCTCGGCGCTGGGATTGGGCCCTTCCTTGGCGGCGCTCTGGGTTGGCGGCGGAGCAGCCGGCGGCGACGCCGAGCTTTCCGAAATCTTGGCCTTCACCTCCTCGTACGCGAGCTTGAGCTCTTCCGAGTTGGGGTCGAGCGCGACCGCCTTCTCATAGGCAGCAGCAGCCTCCTGATAACGGCCGGTGTAGTAATAGGACCAACCGAGCGTGCGCCAGCCCTTGGTATCGTTGGGTGTCGTCTCGAGGCGCTTCGCCAGCCGCTCGATCATCGTGTTCACGTCAGGAAGCTGCTTGCCGTCCGGCGTCGTGCTGCCTGTCGCGGCGTGCTTCGGCGTCTCCGCGCCGACGGAGCTCGTGTAGTCCTTGAGCGCCGTGAGCGTATCGCCGTTCGCGTGCGGCGCGCGAGCGGTCTCCGGGGCCTCCTTCAGATAGGAGGTCGCGGCGCCGATCCCCGCAACGAGCAGGAAAACCGAAGCGGCCGCGATCAGAACGCCTGCCGATCCTCGAAGCCTTTGTGCGGCCTCCGACGGCCACAAGCGCGAGAGGAAGGACTGGCCAGCCCAAGCAGCGCTGGCAAGTGGCGCCAGGACGAGGATGCCGAGCGCGAGCAGGCCCGTCATCAGGATGGTCATGAGATTTCCGAGCATACGTGTCTCCCAAGCTCGAGCGGCGAGCCGCGACCGGTCAGAACTTCCTGCGAAGCTCGGTGCGGATGCCGAAGTTGTCCTCTGCGCCGTCGACGAAGTGGTAGGTCGCATCGGCGCGCAGGATCCATGAATGGTTGAGCGCGATCTGGTAGCGCACACCAAGGCCGTACTGCGGGTTCTGGACGCCGGTGCCGTCGCTGTTGAACGGCTGCACCATTGCCGCCTCGAACACGAGCTGCTGGTCCAGATTGAACAGGTACTGGAGGCCGATCGCGCCGCCCCAGGCGTCGGAAGCGGTATCGTCGAGCTTCGGATAGCCGGTGAGCGCGTCGGTCTCGAAGTTGATGCCGACGTTTTTCAGGATACCGGCGTTGAAGCCGTCGACCAGAGGCTGCGGCTTGCCGAAGCCGACGAAGAAGTTGGCGTAAGGGATCAGTGTGCTCGGCAGGCCCGAGATCAGGCTGTTCTCCGAGATGATAGCGACACCATCGTCGTTCTGGCCATTACCGAAGTTCGCGAACACACGCGTCGAGTTCGAGATCGTATTGGCATAGCGGCGCGTGTAGGCCGCGGTCAGGAAGTGCGTGTATTCGCCATCGCGATCGCGAACGCCTTCGAGGAGGCCGTAGCCGGCTTCGATGTAGCCGCTGAAGGCATCGATGAAGGTAGTGACGCCATAAACGTTGGCGCTGCGCTTCTGGTTGGCGCCGAGGATGCCCGGATTGTCGACGTTGTCGAAGCCGGCAAAGAGCGTGATGTCGAAGTTGGAGAGGCCGAGCTTGGCCGAGTTCTTGGCCGGGATGCTGATGGCGCCGCCGAGGATCGCATCGTTCGCCCAGATGCCGTTCTGCAGGAAGAGCGGGAAAAGGCCGACGGTGAAGGGCAGATCGAAGCCGGCCTGCCGTCCCGAGAAGCCGGAGTACAGCGAACCGAAGTCGCCCTCGAAGAAGAGCGTCTGCGGGTTGAGATCGAATTCGCCGTTGAAGCGTCCGTTGCCGTCGGCGCGGTCGAACTCGAAGCGGGTGAATTGCGTGTTCCGTTGAAGCGGCGTGAAGAACGCGTGGATGCGCTCGGTCGCCGTGATCTTGAAATCGACGTCGATGTTCACGCGCGTCGCGATCTGGGGAATATCACGGCCGCCGTTCCTGTTGTAAGCGACCGCGGTCCGCCAATCGCCGTAGACGGCGAGGCCCGGCAGCAGCGGGTTCAGCGTGCCGAGGATCGTGCTGCTCTCCTCGTAGGCGCCGGAGGTGTACTGCTCGCGACCGAGCTCGAGCAGCGGACGCGGTGTCGGCGCGTCGATCTTGGTGCCGTAGATGTCGGCGTTCGATTTGGGATCGTACTTCGCCTCGTACAGCGGATCGGGACGGAAGAGCTCGTCATCCTTGGCGCCGGTCGTCTTCGTGCTCTTCTTCACTTCGGTGACCGTGCCGCTGGACGTCTTCTCCTTCGACGTCACGCCGACGTAGTGCGGCTCGAGCTGGCTTGCGGCGGAAGGCTGCCCGGAGCCGGGCCAGAGCCTGCTGAACCAGCTCTCGCTGCTTTGCGCGGCCGCCGGAGCTGCTGTCGTGGCCGACATCAGGAGGTGCCCGCCAACGGCCATCGCGATCGTTGCGGCCGTTATTCTCGCACGGGGCAGAAAGCTGCCAATACAAGTCATCTAACAATCCCATTTCGTGATTTTGACTTGCGGGCCGGGAGAGAGCCGCCCTACTGGGGCTGGCTCTCATCCCGTGACCCATCGGCTTATTGCTGGCTGGTGCTAGGGCTTCACGTCGAGCTGCACCGTCGAGGCCTTGAAGCTCAGCATCCGCTCGTTCATGCGCTGCTCCATTTCCTTCGTCGCGCCGACGAAGCGCATGAAGTAGATGGGCTCGGCTCGGCTGCGCATTCGGAATGCGAGGCGGTATTTACCCGGTTGCTTGAGCAGGCTGCCCGGCACGCGGTACTTGGCCATCTTTTCGCCGAGCGGCGGCAGCGAGTGGTTCTCAAGACGCACGAGCGGCGGATGGTTGAGAACCTTGGTCGGAATCTGCGGCGGGCGCAGATGCGGCAGCGGATCGACGTCGAAGTTGACCGGCAGGTACATCTCGCGGTCCGTGCCCTTGACGTTGGTCGTCAGGAACTTGGTCTGGAAGTTGACGAGCTGCTGGTCGACCTTGATGCGGCCCGCGGCAACATCCAGGCTGTGCAGATCGGCGACATCGCCATTGCTGTCGACGTAGCCGGACTCCCAGACGTTCGTGCCGTCGGGCGCGACGAGGGCGACGTTCACCCAGAGCTGCGGCTGGGCGCCGAGCGAGCCCGAGGGCAGGTTGTGGCCGCTGTTGAGGTTCTTGATGTTGTAGGCGAACGCAAGGTCCCGGCCGACTCGCGGCTCACCCTCGATGAAGGGGCCGCCGACCTCGGTGCCGTTCTCCATGACCTGCCGCCGGACCTCGTCGCGCTTGTC
>JAEWIJ010000184.1 GCA_023387235.1 Pseudomonadota bacterium | reverse complement strand
GAACTTCAAGGGTTTCGTGTCGGACGTGCCGGGACTCGTTGCAGCTTGATTTTTTCTCTGCCGCGGGGTGCTGGGAAGAGGTGCTATCGCCGTCTTCCGCGGTGCTATGCCCGCGGCCGCCATGCGGATAGCGCGCAGTCTTGGTACCGCGGCCCCCCGCCCCGAACCCCCGTCTATTATGGACTTGGCGTGAGCCGTGAGCGCTTTCAAAATCCCCTCTCCCCGCGTGCGGGGAGAGGGTTAGGGTGAGGGGCGGGATCTTGCGCGACGTTTGCGTATGCCGCCGCCCCTCATCCTAACCTTCTCCCCGTAAGCACGGGGAGAAGGGACTTTCTTATCTTAGTTCTTGTCTTTGTTCACGAGCGCGCCGGCCTTGATCCAGGGCATCATGGCGCGCAGCTTGGCGCCGACTTCCTCGATCTGGTGGGCGTCGTTGAGACGGCGGGTGCCCTTGAAGCGCGCCTGGCCGGACTTGCACTCCTGCATCCATTCGGAAGCGAACTTGCCCTGCTGGATGTCGGCGAGAATGCGCTTCATTTCGGCCTTGGTCTCAGGCGTGATCACGCGCGGGCCGCTCATGTACTCGCCCCACTCGGCGGTGTTCGAGATCGAGTAGTTCATATTCGCGATGCCGCCTTCGTAGATGAGGTCGACGATCAGCTTCACCTCGTGGAGGCACTCGAAGTAGGCCATCTCGGGCGCGTAGCCCGCTTCGACCAGCGTCTCGAAGCCGGCGCGGATCAGCTCGACGAGGCCGCCGCAGAGCACGGCCTGCTCACCGAAGAGATCGGTCTCGCACTCTTCCTTGAAGGTCGTCTCGATGATGCCGGCGCGGCCGCCGCCGATTGCGGACGCATAGGAGAGGAAGAGGTCGTGGGCGTTGCCGCTGCGGTCCTTGTCGATGGCGATGAGGCAGGGCACGCCGCCGCCGCGCAGGTACTCCGAGCGCACTGTGTGGCCGGGGCCCTTCGGCGCGACCATGCCGACGTCGATGTCGTCGCGCGGCTCGATCAGGTTGAAGTGCACGTTGAGGCCGTGCGCGAACATGATCGCGGCGCCCTCTTTCATGTTCTTGTGCAGATGGTCGCGGTAGATGTCGCCCTGCAACTCGTCGGGCGTCAGCATCATGATGACGTCGGCCCACTTCGCGGCCTCGGCGACCTCCATCACCTTGAGCTTCTCACCCTCGGCCTTCTTCGCGCTCGGCGAGCCCTTGCGCAGCGCCACCGCGATGTTCTTGACGCCGGAATCGCGAAGGTTGAGCGTGTGGGCATGGCCCTGGCTGCCGTAGCCGACGATCGCAACCTTCTTGCTCTTGATCAGGTTGATGTCGGCATCACGATCGTAATAGACGCGCATGGGTGTTTCCCCTCGGACGAGACTGGGATTTTCGGGTTCGGCTCGAATGATGGAATTCGATGGCCCGAACGCCTAGCGGTTATAGTGGGCCGGGTGCAAGCAAAAAGGCGCCAAAAGACGCGCGGCACGGGCCCGCATCGGCGAGTTTACCAGATTGGGGCCGATCCGTGGGCGGCTTGTTGGCGTATCAGCGCTTGAGGAAGTAGCCGATCGCGGCGCCGATCAGGGGCCAAAGCAGGACCTCGAGCCGCGGAACGATCTGGGCCACGGCCTGGGTAATCGGCGGCACGAACGTCAGCGCCGCGAAGATCAGCGCCAGAAGAAGGGAGACCGTGAGCGTTCCCGGCCCCGGCGTCCGCACGCCCTTCAGGATGATCGAGCCGATGAAGCCGATGACGAAGACGATAATGGCGAAAAGGACCGCCCAGACGAAGATCTCGACGTTGTAGCCACCGAACTGCGGAATTGCGGGAAGGTAGCGCTTGACCTGAGGCGCGAGGACCCATGCACCCCCGATCTGGAGAATCATGAGGAGGATATATCCCAGCATGGCCATCTTCCTTTCGACCGGGCGTCCGCGCCGAGCCACCCTCAGGCCCTGCGGCATGTCACGCCCAACGTATCGCCGATCGCGTATCTAGCAGCCCGTCGATGAGGGCGCGAGTAGGGCCGGGCAATTGCCTGTGAACGTGTGGCGCGCCGGGCGCGCGGCAATGCGGGTCCCTGAACACAGAAAGGCTGGAGCAAGCGGCTGCTCCAGCCTTTCCATGCGAATGTGGGACTGCGGTTTCACCAGGGCAGAAGAACGGTGCTCAGTCGCTCGACTGTCCCGATGCCCGACGCCGTCCTATGACGCTGTACGATTGTGCACACTACGGCCCGGTGCTTTTGAGAATGCTCTCGCAAGCGCGAACCTTGGACCCGAGCGGACAATCCAGCCGCTCAGCCGTCCTGCAGCGTTTCTGGGTGCGGCCTGCAACACGAGCATGGCGCACCGATCATTCCGATCGGCCGGACCTGCTCATCAGGTACACCGCTGCCGTCATGCAGACCGAGGCGCGCACGTCTCCGTGCCCGCCCTGGTGAATTGCGTGACGGCAGAATCACACGCAGCACATCATGCTTCATAATCTGTGCGTGTTCTGCTTGTCACGGACTGAGTGCAGGAAATGGCTCAGCGCCCGGACCGGTTCAGCCGGTCGCGAAGGTTCCTGAGCGCGTTCGAGGCATGTGGTGCCGGTGCGGGACCGCTTGGCGCCATTTGTCCCTGGCCCCCGGTGTCGCTAAGGCGCGGGCGCGCGCCGGCGTTCTCCGAGCCCGTAGAGGGCGATGCGAACCGCCTCGGCTCCATGGCGGGCGCCGGTGCCGGACTCCGAGGCTGGGCCGGGGCCGGCTCTGCGACATTGGTGAGGCCCATGGCGTCGGCGAAGAGCGCGGTCTGGCTCGTCTCGGTGGCTGGCGATCCGGCGACCGAGAGGCGCCACTTCTCGACGATCTGCTCGAGGAAGCCCGTATCGGTGTTCGGCTGCTGCCACATAGTCGTGAACATGGCCGAGGAGGAGCGCGGCATGGCGTGCTTCGGCAAATCGTCGAAGCGGATGCGGACCGGCAGCGTCACGCCGTCGCCGAAGGCAATGGCCTCGCGCTGGCCGAGCGCGGAGAGGAATTCGAGAAGGCCCGAGCCCGTGTCCGAGATGGCCGACTTCACGATCTCCTGGTCGCGATCGTTGGACATGCGGAGCGCGAAGACGGTGTTGCACTGCGAGAGGATCGTCGGATCGATCTCGGCCGGGCGCTGGGTGACGATGGCGAGCGAGGCGCCGTACTTGCGGCCTTCCTTGGCGATCTTGGCAATGGCGCGCTTGCACGGCTCGAAGCCGAGAGCGGGATTGGCCGGCACGTAGCGGTGCGCTTCCTCGCATACGATGGTCACCGGCACCTTGCCCTCGCCCCAAAGCGCGAAGTCGAAGGTCATGCGGCAGAGCACCGATACGACGACGTTGACGATCTCGGTCGGCAGGCCGGTCAGCTCGAGGATCGTGATGGGCTTGCCTTCGACGGGCACGCGGAAGATGCGGCCGAGAATCTGCGCCATGCCGTCATAGACGGTCAGCGAGCCGAACATGAAGGAGTAGCGCGGATCGAGCGACAGCGTCTCGATGCGCGTCTTGAGATTGCGGTACGGTGCGATATCGCGCTTGTTCTCGAGCTTGCCCATGCGCTCGTCGATGAGCGAGGTCAGGTCCGAGAGGCGATAGGGGACGGGCGTGTCGACCGTGAAACGGCCGGCGTCGAGGCGCGAACGGGCGGAGCCCTCCTTGCTGCGGCCCGAGCTGTAGCGGCTCTTCGCGATCGGGATCAGCTCCTGGAGCATCTCGACCTCGTGCTTCCTCTCGGCCGTATCACCGAGGACGACCTCGATGAGCTCCTCGAAATTGAGGAGCCAGAACGGAAGCTGCATGTTGCGCGGCGAGATCACCTCGCCCCATTCGGGGAAGGCGGTGCCGTACTCGTTGTGCGGATCGAGCAGGACGATGTGCGCCTGCGGGTTCTTCTCGAGAATGGAGCGCAGCAGCAGCGCCGTCGTGCACGACTTGCCGGTGCCCGTGGTGCCGAGCACGGCGAAGTGCTTGCCGAGGAGATCGTCGACGCGGACCATGGCGGGAATCGAGCTGTCCTGGCGGAGGCTGCCGACGCGGACGGACCGGGCGATATCGCCGCAGAAGGCCTCGTGCAGCTCCATCTTCAAGGCGACGCGCACACGGTCACCGAGACCCGGATAAATGCTGACGCCGCGGTTGAAGTGGATGGCCTTGCCGTCTTCGCCGCGCCGCAACTCGCCGACGAGGCCGAGCTCCGCGATGCGGATTTCGTTCTCGCCCTCGCGCTGTGCCGGCACCGGCACGCTGAGCGCCGAGACGATCGCCAGGACGATGGTCTCGTCCGTTTCGATCGCGAGGAGCGTGCCCATATCGGGGCGGGACGAGTTGTCCCCGGTGCGACCGTCGCTATCGAGAAGCACGATCGCCTTGGCGCCGGTGACCGAGACGATCCGGCCGATCGAAAGATCCGAGGCCGGTGCTGCCTGCTCTGTGGAATGGGTCATGAGGGCCATGGCGTTTGCCTCGCGTCGTGCGTGGTGGGCGGTTCGCTCGTATCAGCGGTTGCGTATCAGTAGGGATCGATGACCAAGGGCGTCGTCGGCAGCCTGACGGTCACCTCGGTTCCCTGGCCTTTGGTGCTGCGGATCTCGATGCTGCCGCCGTGGAGGTCGACGAGGGCCTTGGCGATCGGCAGTCCCAGACCCGAGCCTTCGCGCCAGCGCGTGCGGCTCGCATCGGCCTGTCCGAACGGCGCAAGGGCGACACGGATTTCCTCCTCGGTCATGCCGACGCCGGTATCGCGGACCGTGACCACGATGTCGCGATTGGGCGCATTCGATGCCTCGACCGCGATGGTGCCGCCCGGCGGCGTGAACTTGATCGCGTTGCCGATCAGGTTCGAGAAGGTCTGGCGGAGCTTCTGCTCGTCGCCCTGGATGGTCGGCAGGTCCGTGGCGATCGTGCACTCGAGATGCTGGCCGTGGTCCTTGATGGACTTCTCGAAATTCGCCAGCGCGTCATCGATGGCGTCGGCGACCTGAACGTCGGAAGGATCGAGCATGAAGCTGCCGCTGTGCAGCTTCGAGATGTCGAGGATGTTGTTGATCACCGTCAGGAGGTGCGTGGCGGCATCCTGGACGAGACGCGCGTATTCGACGATGTCCTCGTCGGTGAGCTTGCGATGCTCGTGTTCAGTCAGCAACTTGGAGAAGCCGAGCACGGAGTTGAGCGGCGTGCGTAGCTCATGGCTCATGTTGGCGATGAATTCGGACTTGATCTTGTTGGCGAGCTGCGCTTCGAGTTTGGCCGCGCGCTCAGCCTCACGGGTACGCTGCCGCAGCACCGCCTCACTGAGGCTGATGGCGTAGCTTCCCATCAGGGAACTGCCCTGACCCACTCCAATAACCGCGTTCAGCATCGCGGACGCATCCCTCACCGATGAATGAATACGTCGACAATAGGACGTAGAGCATAAGCATCGGTTAATCCGCGACGATCCGCATGCGGTGGGCCAGGACGATCGGCGGGCGCGGGGCTAGGTGGCTCGTGCGGATACACTATATGTGCTAAATAAGCAGGCAGATCGCGCCGTGGCCGTTTTGGGCCGGGCGTGTACAACATATGGTCCGGTGGAAAGGACCCGGGAGCGGCAATGGTCATTAACGAAGCTCGGGGCGTTGGGGACGGTGACCTCATCGATCCCTTCGGACGCCATGTCAGCTACCTGCGCGTGTCGGTGACCGATCGCTGCGATTTTCGCTGCGTGTACTGCATGTCCGAGCACATGACGTTCCTGCCGAAGCGGGACCTCCTGACGCTCGAGGAGCTTGACCGCCTGTGCTCCGCCTTCGTCGAACGGGGCGTCCGCAAACTCCGCATCACCGGCGGCGAGCCGCTCGTGCGCAAGAACATCCTGTGGCTCTTCGAGGCCTTGTCGCGCCATCTCAAGACGGGGGCGCTCGAGGAGCTAACGCTCACGACCAACGGCAGCCAGCTGCCCAAATATGCCCAGGCACTGGCGGACTGCGGCGTACGGCGGATCAACATCTCGCTCGACACGCTCGATCCGGAGACCTTCCGCCGGATCACGCGCTGGGGTGATTTCGCCAATGTCATGCAGGGTATCGAGGCGGCCGAGAAGGCCGGCCTCGACGTCAAGATCAATGCCGTGGCCCTCAAGGGGGTCAACGAGCACGAGATTTCCGAGCTGGTTCGCTTCGCGCATGGCCGCGGGGCCGACCTCACCCTGATCGAGACCATGCCCCTCGGCGACATCGAGGGCGACCGCACCGACCAGTACCTGCCGCTCT
>JAEWIJ010000143.1 GCA_023387235.1 Pseudomonadota bacterium | reverse complement strand
CCGCTGGGCCGGCGGCGGTGGCGGCGGGGCTATATCGCGCTGAGGCGGCGGCATGCGCGGCGTCAGGCCATCGACGAGCAAGCCGGGAACGCCGCTCGGCGGCGCCCCCCGCCGCGCGCGGCAGGTGGCGCTAGTGCCATCGCGGTTGACGACCATCGTCGGCACGCGGCGCGGGCCGTCGGCAGACTCGCGCTCGGGCGCCGGCGGATTGATGGAGACCGGCACGGGACGCGCAGGGCCGCGCTCCTCATCGAGCCTGTTCAGGAATTTCTTGTCAGTGTGCGCCATCTGCTTGCCGCCGGGCTCGGTCGGCTGAGCCTTGGCCGGCGCACTGTCGGCGCGCAGGATGGGCAGCTTGCCGCTCTGGCTGCCGCCGTTGGTCATGGCCTTGTAGGCATACGCGAGGCCGCCGCCGAGCGCGATGGCGCCGATCAGGGCACCGACCACGACGATCGCGCGCGGGCCGCGCCGAACGGGCGGCTCGGCCTCGTCGGCATACTCATCCTCGTAATAGCCGCCCTCGGCGCCTTGCCCGGCGCCCATATGCTGCCCGCCCGCATAGGGATCGGCGGCATTCGGGCGATAGGGATCGTCGTAGGCGTAGGCGCCGTCCTGGGCGTATTGACCCTGCGGCGCATAGGCGTGCTGCTGCTGCGGCTGCTGGCCGTAGTAGTGCTGCTCGTGCTCGGTGCCGGCCGGGCTGCCATATCCGCCCTGGGCAGGATAGCCGCCGGGAAGCGGACGGCCGTAGGGATCGTGAGCCTGCGCGCCATAGGCCTGGTCATCCGGCTCGCCGTAGGACTGGCGACCATAGCCGCCTTGCGCCTGCGGGTGCGCCTGCTGGCGGCCGGCAGGTGGCGCAAAGGGCTCGAAACGCGAGGAGAGGCTCGGCGACTCCGGCCTCAACGCGCTGAAGATATCGCGCCCCGGCCCGCCCGGCAGCGAGGGCTGCTCGTCGTCCTGATGCTGGTCGTAGGGCTGTTGATGCGGATAAGCACTGCCGTAGGCCTGCCCGCTCGCCGACGGATCATGCGCAGCACCCGGCGGCCTCAGGTGCGGACCCGCACCTTTGGGAATGTTGTTCTGCCGTGCCATCGAGATACCCCCTTCAGGTTTCCCGCTGTGCCGGAACTGCCCGCGCGCCGATCAACCCGCCCCAGTCCTTGTCGCGTAGACCGCGTTTCATCACGTTGATTCGCAGGCTAGCGCATTTCGATCGGAGCGTGCACCCCGAGGATCGCCAACCCCGTCGCGATTACTTGTGCACAAGCCCCAACCAGAGCGAGGCGCGCAGCGGTAAGCTTCCGGTCATTCGGCTGGATAAAACGCAAATGTGGCGAATCATTGCCTCGCGTCCACTGCGCGTGAAATGCCGATGCCAAATCAGAGAGATAGAACGCTATGCGATGCGGCTCGTGAGCGCGCGCGGCGCCTTCGGCCGTACGCGGAAATAAGGCGAGGCGCCGCAAGAGATCGAGCTCGCCGTCGTCGGTCAGCAGAGATGTATCCGCTCCTGTCACATCGCTGTCGCGTGGACCGAGGCCGGAGAACGCCTCCGCGGCATTACGGAAAATCGAGTGCGCGCGCGCGTGCGCGTACTGGACGTAGAAGACCGGATTGTCCTTCGACTTCTCGACCACCTTGGCGAGATCGAAGTCGAGCGCCGCATCGTTCTTGCGATAGAGCATCATGAAGCGGATCGGGTCGCTGCCGACCTCGTCGACGACCTCGCGCAACGTGACGAACGTGCCGGCGCGCTTCGACATTTTCACCGGCTCGCCGCCGCGCAAGAGACGCACGAGCTGGCAGACCTTGATGTCGAGATCGGCCTTGCCGTCCGAGAGCGCCGCGACCGTCGCCGTCATACGCTTGATGTAGCCCGTGTGATCGGCGCCGAAGACGTTGATCAAGTGCCGGAAGCCGCGCGCCAGCTTGTTGTGGTGATAGGCCATGTCGCCGGCGAAATAGGTGTAGGTGCCGTCCGACTTCATGAGCGCGCGATCGACGTCGTCGCCGAAGTCAGTCGACCTGAAGAGCGTCTGCTCGCGGTCCTCCCAGTCGTCGGCATCATGGCCCTTCGGCCGCTCGAGGCGTCCCTCGAAGACGAGGCCTTTTGCTCTGAGCGCCGCTATGGTCTCGGCGATCTCGTCCTTGCCGCCTTCGGTAAGCGAGCGCTCGGAAAAGAAGACCTCGTGGCGGATGTCGAGCGCCGCCAGATCCTCCTTGATCATGACGAGCATGGTCGCGATCGCTTCGGCGCGCACGAGCGGCAGCCACGCGGCCTCGTCGTTCGATTGCTTGAGGAGGCTGTCGCCGAATTTCTCGGCGAGCGCCGCACCGACCGGCTTCAGGTAATCGCCCGGATAGAGGCCCGCGGGAATTTCGCCGATGTCCTCGCCGAGCGCCTCGCGGTAGCGCAGGAAGGCGGAGCGCGCGAGCACGTCCACCTGCGCGCCCGCGTCATTGACGTAGTACTCACGCGTGACGGCATAACCCGCGAACGCGAGCAGGTTCGCGAGCGAGTCGCCGAACACCGCGCCCCGGCCATGGCCGACGTGCATGGGACCGGTGGGATTGGCCGAGACGTACTCGATGAGCAGCTTCTCGCCCTTGCCGATATCCGAGGCGCCGTAGCGATTGCCCGCCGTGCGCACGTCGGCGACCACGGACTGCCAGCGCGCGGGCACAAGCGAGATGTTGACGAAGCCCGGTCCCGCGACCTCGACCTTCACGTAACCCGGCAGCGCTGCAAGCTCCGCGACGAGCGCGTCAGCGATGTCGCGCGGCTTCATGCGCGCGGGCTTCGCGAGCACCATCGCGGCGTTCGTCGCGAGATCGCCGTGACGCGGATCCTTCGTCGGCTCGACCTCGACGGCACCGAGCGCGAGTTCGGCCGGCAGGCGCCCGGCCTGCTGCAGCCTCTTCAATGCGTCGGCGATCTCAGCCTCGACCTCGGCGAGCACGGTCATGATAGGTCCTCGGATTGGGACGACGGCCGGCCACGGCAGTCAGCCATTTGCCAGCGTCATAGCATGGCGGCAGCTAATGCAAATCAATGGTGTCGTCAAACAAGCGCGCATATTCGGCGAGCGCGAAGCGATCCGTCATGCCGGCGATGAAGTCCGCCACGCGCCGGGCCCGCCCCGCCGGATCGAGCCCGAGAATGGCCTCGCCACGCCCGCCCGGCAGGTCCGCCGGGCTCGTCATGTAGCGATTGAACAGCGCCGCCACGACCGCCTCGGCCTTGTGCATGACCTTCATGACGCGCGGGGCACGGTAAACGCGCACGAGCAGGAATTTCTTGAGTTCGTCGAGCTCGGCGCGCTGCTGGTCCGGAAAGGCGACGACAGAGGTTCCGGCCCGGCGCACGTCGTCGGCGCTTCGGATGCCGAGCGCGGCAAGGCGCGTGCGCGTTTCCTTCACGACATCGTCGACCATGACGGTGATCATGCGCCGGTTCACCTCGTAGAACAGACGTCGATCGCGATCGATATCGCTGCGCGCGGCCGATGCGCTGTCGAGCACCGCGCGGGCCGCCGTCACATAAGGCCCGGCCATGGGCGCGCCTTCGAGGTCGGCGAGGCTGATGAGGCCCGCACGAAGCGCATCGTCGATATCGTGGTTCGTATAGGCGATGTCGTCGGCGATCGCGGCGACCTGCGCCTCGGCGGGCGCGAAGAGATCGAGCTCCAGCGCTCGCGTCAGCCCCAGCGCGGCGATGAGGTCGAGGATTTCGCGATTGCGCCGAGCAGCATCCGGCGGCGCGTGCGGCCCAATCAGTGGGCCGTTGTGCTTGGCGAGCCCTTCGAGCGTCTCGAACGTCAGGTTGAGCCCGTCGAAATGCGCGTAGCGGCGTTCGAGCGTCGTGACCATGCGCAGGCTGTGCGCGTTGTGATCGAACCCGCCCCAGTCGCGCATGGCGAGGTCGAGCGCCCGCTCGCCGGCATGACCGAACGGCGGATGGCCGACGTCGTGCGCGAGCGACAAGGCCTCCGCGAGATCCTCGTCGAGTTCGAGTTGCCGCGCCATCGAGCGCGCGATCTGCGCGACTTCGAGCGAGTGCGTAAGGCGCGTGCGGAAATGATCGCCCTCGTGATGCAGGAAGACCTGCGTCTTGTATGTGAGCCGCCGGAAGGCCGTGGCGTGGACAATGCGGTCGCGATCCCGCTGGTAGGGTGTGCGGTAGGTGCAGGCGGGCTCGGGGGTCGGGCGACCGCGGCTCGAGGCGGCATCGAGCGCCCAGACGGCGACGCGGCGGGCGCCGGGCCGTCGGGATGCGCCTGCTTCAGGCGATGAGGCTTGCTGTATCCCGTCCGGTGTCGTCACCTGCTGCCCCAAGGCCATCCGGCCTTCGGCCGGGATGCATGGCTGCCCCTCGATTCACCCTATGATAGTCCTCGCGCGGCCGTTTGACATCGGCGGTGCAAATCCTATTTATTTATCAAGTATCCGCGTCGAGTCCGCAGGAGCCCGAAAGCCCCGGAGGCGGACGCCAGCACGCGAGGAGCGCCGTTCATGACCATCGTAGAGGATCGCCCGCGGGTCGGCCTGACCGAGCGTGCAGCCCAGCGGATCGCCGAGATCGTGGCCGGTGAGCCGGGCGCCGAGGCGCTGCGCGTGAGCGTCGAGGGCGGCGGCTGCTCGGGCTTCCAGTACAAGTTCGACCTCGTCTCCGGCCGCGAGCCCGACGACCTCGTGATCGAGCGCGCCGGCGCTGTCGTGCTGATCGACGAGATGTCGGTCGGCTACATGGAAGGCTCGGAGATCGACTTCGTCGACGAGCTGATCGGCGCCTCGTTCAAGATCCAGAACCCGAATGCGACCGCCGCCTGCGGCTGCGGCACGAGCTTCTCGATCTAGCTTTCGCCTCCAAGCCCGGCGTCACGGCTGCTGTTGCGCATCGAGCCCCATGGCGCGGCGATAGACCGTCTGGTTCACGCTGAACCCGAGACGTGATTGCAGCGCGCCCACATAGGCGCTGATCGAGTCGCCCTGGAGCTGGCGTGACAATTCCTGGCGCAGCTTCGTCACCTGCTCCGGCGTCGCCGGCGGCGGATCGACGATCGCCCTCACGACGATGATCGTGCGCGTCTTACCGTCCGCGCTCTCGACGGCCGCTGCCTTGCCGCGCGCGAGCGAGAAGGCCCGCTGCACGGCGGCGCGCGTCAGGCCGTCGACCTGCTGCGTCCGCGTCACCGGCTGCGCGAGCTTGACCTCGAGGCCCAGCTCCTTCGCGATATCCTCGAGCGCTTCGCCCTTGTCGATGCGCTCGACGATCTTCTGGCCTGCCGCATTGAGTGCCGTACGCTGCTCGCCCTCGATCCAGGCCGTCTTGACTGCCTCCTGCACTTCCTCGAAGGGCTTCTGGCGCTCCGCCGTCACGCCGGCCACGTCCACCCAGGCATAACCGCCGTCCGAAAGCTCGACGGCCAGGCGGTCCATCCCGCTGCCGCCTTCGAAGGCCGAAGCTACAATGCGCGCCGCATCAGGATTCTCGATGGCCGGCTTGCCTTCGGGCGTCATGCCCTGCTGGTCGGTCGCGGCGATCTCGACGAACGGCACATTGAGCTTCTCGGCAACTTCCTTGAGGCTGCTGCCGCCCGCGCGCGCATCGTCGATGCGATCGTGCAGATCCTGCATCTCACGGTTCACGCGCTCGCCGGCAATGCGGTCGCGGAGCTGTGCCTTGACCTCATCGAACGTGCTCTGCTTGCCGGGCGTGACGTCGACGACGCGCAGCAGCACCGTCGAGAACGTGCCAGCCACCGGATCGGAAATCTGGCCCTTCTCGAGCTTGAAGGCGGCGTCCGCGATGGCCCTGTCGATCATGTCGGACTTGGCGAGCGTACCGAGGTCGATGTCGCTCTCCTTGAGCTCGAGCCCCTTGAGCCCTTCCTCGAAGGACGGCGCGGCCTTGATTGCGGCGAGCGCCTTCTCGGCAGCCGCGCGATCGGGAAATGCGAGCTGCTGGATGTGTCGGCGCTCGGGCGTCGCGAAGCTTGCCTTCTCGCGCTCGTAAAGATCCTTCATCTCCTCGTCGCTGACGGCGACGCGCTGCTGGACAGCGGCCGCGGTGAGCAGGACGAGCGGCACCTTGCGGTACTCGGGCGCGACGAAGCGGCGCTTGTGCTCCTCATAGTAGGCCTTGAGCTTGGCCTCGTCCGGCGCCTCGACCTTGGCGGAGGCTTCCGGATTGAGCGTCATGTGCGCGATGGTGCGCGTCTCGCCCTGATAGCGATGAAGGACCTGGATGAGATACTCCGGCGGCACGTTGCCACCGGTCAGCGTCTCGGTGAGCTGCTCGCGCACTTCGTCCGCGCGCCGCTCGGCGAAGTAGCGCTGCTCGCTGAGACCGTTCTGGCGCAGAAGCTCGGTGAAGTAGTTGCGATCGAACGTGCCGCTCGGCCCCTGGAAGGTCGGGTCGTCCCGGATGGCGTCGGCGATGGTGGCATCCGACAGATAGAGACCGAGCTCGCGGGCGTGCGTGTCGAGCGCGGCCTTGCCGATGAGGCTCGAAAGCACGCGCTGGTCGATGCCGAACTGGCGCGCCTGCTCGATGGTCAGGCGGCGCCCGAACTGGCGCGAGAGCACGCCTATCTCGAGCTGCAAGGCCTGCTGGAACTGGTCCTGCGAGATCTCGGTCTTGCCGACCTGGGCGAGCGCGTTCTGCCCGCGCCCCTGAAAGACGTCGGCAATGCCCCAGACGGCGAAGGCGATCACCAGCAGGCCGATGAGGGCCTGGACGAATATGCCTTTGACGCCGCGTCTCAGTGCTTCCAGCATATTCCGATGCGTCCTTGTCGGTGGGCGGCGCGGCTCAGCGCGCGGGTCGGGCTGGTGTCCATATAGGACGTGTGCGCGAGGGCGTCCACTTTCCGCTCTGTAAGGTTGCGGATTTCCTTTCTCCGCAAGTCGTTGAGAGAACGCGGGCCGTGCCGCCGGCGTCGAAAATGCGGGCGGGGTTGAAAGTGCGGGAGCCGCGCGATAGGCATGGCGCGACCTCTTGTCCGGCGGAGCGAGGATATCATGACGGATCGCGCGATCAGGCCGCTCGTGGCCGGCAACTGGAAAATGAACGGGCTCGGCGCCTCTCTCGCCGAAGCCGAGGCCATGGCAAAAGGCCTCGGCAAGGAAGCCGCCGACGTCCTCATCTGTCCGCCGGCGACGCTCATCGCAAGACTGGCCTTAGCAATCAAGGGATCGCGCATCGCGGTCGGTGGCCAGGACTGCCACGCGAATGCAAGCGGCGCCCATACCGGCGACATTTCCGCCGAAATGCTCAAGGATGCCGGTGCCACGTCCGTGATCGTCGGGCACTCCGAGCGGCGCACGGACCACGCCGAGAGCGATGCCACGGTCAAAGCCAAGGCCGAAGCCGCGCACCGCGCCGGCCTCATCGCCATCGTCTGCGTCGGCGAGACCGCTGCCGAGCGCCAGGCAGGCCAGACATTGACCGTCGTCGGACGCCAGCTCGCCGGCTCGCTCCCCGAAGCGTGCCGCGCCAGCGACACGATCATCGCCTACGAGCCCGTATGGGCCATCGGTACCGGCCTGACGCCGACGGTCGCCGACGTCGCCGAGGTCCACGGTGCCATCCGGGCCGCCCTCACCAAGCGCTTCGGCGATGAAGGCGCGGCCATGCGGATCCTCTACGGCGGATCGGTCAAGCCTTCGAATGCGAAGGAGCTGATGGCCGTCCCGGATGTCAACGGCGCGCTGGTCGGCGGCGCCAGCCTCAAGGCGGCGGACTTCCTCGGGATCATTGCCGCCTACGCGTAGAATCGCAGGTGCGGGGTTGATGCGGATGATTGTGTTTCGATGGAGCCTTGGGGTGGCGCACGCCCCGATGCTGGCGCTTGCGCTCGCTGCGATGGCTCCTGCCGCCGCCGTGCCGCTCGAGAGCGCGGTCTGCGAGCAGCTCCAGCTTCAGCAGGACGCGCTGCGTACCGATGGGGCCGCAGCCGACATGGCGCGCGGGCCTGAATGGGCGCGTGCCAATCTCACCGAAGAGCGCCTGCGGCGCATCGGACTGCTGCTCGAGATCGAGGAGAAGCTGAACTTCCGCTGCGGGCTCGCCAAGATTACCCTGCCGACCACGATCGAGGGCGGGGAGGAGGAGCTTCCCGGGCCCGGCGAAGCCACGATCGAGGGCTCGGGCGGCACGATCTTCCTGCCGCAGAAAGCGCCGCCATCCCCCGGGCGCCCCTCGGCGGCCGCGACCGTGGCGCCGCCCAAGGCACGGCCGACACCCCCGGCCCCGGCGAAGCAGCCGCCACCGAAGAAGGCGGCGCCCGTCCGGGCGTCCGACCCGCCAGGCACGACGACTGTTCCCAAGACGGCGCCGGCAAAGAAAAAGCCGCAGTCCAAGGCGGACGACGCCTATCGCCCGCCGCCGCGGACCAGCGAAGGCACTGGGGCCGGGTGGGCACCGAAGCAGTAGATTTCCAATCGGCCGCACGCGAGGTGGTGGCAGTTCGCGGAGACATGGTGTAGACCACCCCCGAGATTTGGCCCCCGGGATCGGGCGACCGGCAATCCGGCCTCCGATCCATCGCTTCCGACATCAGGTTTCCGGGTGGCCGGCGCCCCAGGCGCACGACGACGAGGTATTAGATGGCTACCGTACTGCTGGTCATACACCTGATGATCGCGGCCGCGCTGTGCGGCGTGGTCCTGCTGCAGCGCTCGGAAGGCGGCGCCCTCGGGATTGGCGGTGGTGGTGGCGGCGCCGGCGGCTTCATGACCGGACGCGGCACGGCGAACATGCTGACGCGCGTAACGGCCGGCCTCGCCGCGGCTTTCTTCGTCACCTCGATCAGCCTGACGCTCATCGCGCAGCAGAGCCGCCGCGGTGTCTCCCCGCTCGATCGGCCCGCCGCAACCGCACCGGCCGTGCCCGGCAAGGCGGCGCCTTCTGCGCCGACGGGTGGCGGCACGGCCCCGACGACGGGCGGCGGCACGCTGCTCGACAGCCTCCAGCAAGGACGCCAGCAGCTCCCGGCAGCGCCGACGGGCCGCTAACTGAGATTGCCGATCGGATTACCGCGACCACCTGCGGTCGCAGTGGTCTGAAACGTGGACTGTGGATGGATGGGGCCGGTGTCACGAACGCCGGCCCGAATCATGTGGAACAGGAGTAAGGTGGAGGCCCATGGCGCGGTACATCTTCATTACCGGCGGCGTGGTCTCCTCGCTCGGCAAAGGGCTCGCTTCGGCGGCTCTCGGAGCGCTCCTGCAGGCACGCGGCTATCGAGTCCGGCTCCGGAAGCTGGACCCCTACCTCAATGTCGATCCGGGCACGATGAGCCCGTATCAGCATGGCGAGGTCTTCGTCACTGACGACGGCGCCGAGACCGATCTCGATCTCGGCCACTACGAGCGCTTCACCGGCGTGCCGGCGCGCAAGACCGACAACATCACCACCGGGCGCATCTATCAGGATATCCTCGCCCGTGAGCGGCGTGGCGATTATCTTGGCGGCACCGTCCAGGTCATCCCGCACGTCACCGATGCCATCAAGAGCTTCGTCGTCTCCGGCAATGACGATGTCGATTTCGTGCTGGTCGAGATCGGCGGCACGGTCGGCGACATCGAGGGCCTGCCGTTCTTCGAGGCCATCCGCCAGCTCGGCAACGAGCTGCCGCGCGGCCACTCGGTCTACATCCACCTGACGCTCATGCCGTTCATTCCCTCGGCCGGCGAGCTCAAGACCAAGCCGACGCAGCATTCCGTCAAGGAGCTGCGCTCAATTGGCATCCAGCCCGATATCCTGCTCTGCCGCAGCGACCGCGACGTGCCGCCCTCCGAGCGGCGCAAGATCGCGCTCTTCTGCAACGTGCGCGAAAGCGCCGTCATCCAGGCCCTCGACGTGGCCTCGATCTACGACGTGCCGCTCGCCTACCACCGCGAGGGACTGGATCGCGAGGTGCTCGCTGCGTTCGGCATCGAGGGTGCGCCCGCGCCGCGCCTCGAACAGTGGGAGAGCATCTCGCGCACGATCGCCAATCCCGAAGGCACCGTGACCATCGCCATCGTCGGCAAGTACACGGGCCTCAAGGATGCCTACAAATCCCTGATCGAAGCGCTCGTCCACGGCGGCATCGCCAACAAGGTCAAGGTCCGCCTCGAGTGGATCGAAAGCGAGGTCTTCGAGCATCAGGATCCTACGCCCTATCTCGAAGGCGTGCATGGCATTCTCGTGCCCGGCGGCTTCGGCGAGCGCGGCTCGGAAGGCAAGATCCTCGCCGCGAAGTTCGCGCGCGAGCGCGGCGTGCCGTACTTCGGCATCTGCTTCGGCATGCAGATGGCCTGCATCGAGGCGGCGCGCAATCTCGTCGGCATCAAGGGCGCGAGCTCCACCGAGTTCGGCACGGCCGAGGAGCCGGTCGTCGGCCTGATGACGGAATGGATGCGCGGCAACGAGCTGGAGAGCCGCAAGTCCAACGGCGATCTCGGCGGCACCATGCGGCTCGGCGCCTACGAGGCGCGCCTTGCCGAGGGCAGCCGCATTGCGCGCATCTACGGATCGAACGACATCCACGAGCGCCATCGCCACCGCTACGAGGTCAACACCCGCTATCGCGAGCGCCTCGAAGCCGCAGGCTTGCACTTCGCCGGCATGTCGCCCGACGGCCTGCTGCCCGAGACCGTCGAGATCCCGGGCCATCCCTGGTTCGTCGGCGTGCAGTATCACCCCGAACTCAAGTCCCGCCCCTTCGAGCCCCATCCGCTCTTCGCGAGCTTCATCGGCGCCGCCATCGAGCAGAGCAGGTTGGTTTAATCGGCCGCGGGCTGCCGGGAAGAGATGCTTTTGTCCCCTCTCCCCGCTCTTGCGGGGCGAGGGTTAGGGTGAGGGGCGGCGGCATACGCTGACGTCAGCGCGAACTCCCGCCCCTCATCCCGACCTTCTCCCCGTCAGGACGGGGAGAAGGGGAAGTTCTGTCGCAAGAACGGAAGAACGCTCCCTCTCGAACGTTCCACAGCACGCAACGCGGACATCGAGGCCGTAGATCATGCTCGCCGACCTGACGCTGGCCCAGCTCGCGATCGTCGCCGTCACCGCCTTCGCCGCGCAGATCCTCGGCGGCCTCGCGGGATACGGCACCGGACTCATAATGCCGGTGGTGCTCGTGCCGCTCGTCGGCGCGCCGGCCGTCGTGCCGATCATCGCGCTCAGCGCCATCATCACGAATGCAACGCGCGTCGCCGCCTTCCGCGAATCCCTCGACCTGCGCAAGACAGCCATCGTCTCGATCATCGCATTCCCCTTCGTCGCGCTCGGCGCCTGGGGCTATACGCAGCTCACGGGCAAGGGCGCCGCGATCTTCATCGGCGCCATGCTGATCGTGCTCGTCCCGGCGCGGCGCTTCTTCGAGCACTTGAGGCTTGCGCTTTCCGAGCGCGGGCTCGCGTACGCCTCGGCAGGCTACGGCGTCATCATGGGCGGCACGTCCGGCAGCGGCGTCATGATGCTTTCAATGCTCATGGCGGCAGGTCTCACCGGCACGCAGGTCATCGCCACGGACGCTGCCATTTCATTCCTGCTCGGCCTGGCAAAAACCGGCGTGTTCGCCGGCTTCGGCGCACTCGACGGGAAACTCGTCGTTCTAGCGCTCCTCATCGGCATCATGGCCACGCCGGGCACGCTCACGGCAAAGTGGATGGTGCGCCGCTTCTCCGCGCGCGTGCACACGCTCATCCTGGAGGCCGGCATTCTCCTCGGCGGCAGCTTGATCATCTGGCGGGCGCTGAGCGGGTGACGCTCGCCCACGCGGCTTGGCTTGCGCAGTCTACTCGGCGGCCATCCGTCTCGCGCGACCGAAGCTGTCGAGCCGCTGGCGGACAAGATCGATCGCCGACCGCAGGATGTAATACTGGTCCGCGAACCATATCGGCAGCGGGATATTGCGCACGGCCTCGTCGATCACGTCGAGTTCGGCGCGGTGCAGCTTGAGATCCTGCGCGCTCTCCTTCTCGCCGATGACGGCTTCGAGCGCCTTGAGCCGCCCGTACCAGTAGATGAGCCGCCGGCGGATCTGCCAGCGATAGAGCGCGGGCACGCCCTTGAAGAGCGGGATCATCACACCGACGAGCGGCAGCAACAGCACCGTCATGCGCTCGATCCAGTTCGCGAGCCAGAAGGGCAGCGTGCGATTGAGCCAGTTCGGGCCGGCGCGGTAGGCGCGCTCGGCATCGGAGGACATCTCGAGCTCGGGGTCCTGCGCCTTGGGAAATTCGCCGACCTTGTGAAAGAGCCCGCCCGGTGCGTGCACGGTCTTCGCCGCCTCGACGAGCAGCGAGACGAGCGCGGGATGCAGATCCTTGTGCGCGGCGAGCACAGCAACGGGCGCCACCATCTCGACGTCCGCCGGCGGCTGGTTCGTCGCAAGGTCGATCGCGCCGGCCGGCAACGTGATGCGCGAGAGATAGCGCAGATTGCGCACATAGGCTTCAGCGTGCGCGAGGCTCATGAGGCGGACGTCCGGCGCGCGCAGCAGCTCCTGGATGAGCGGCGCGTCGGGACCCGACGTGAAGAACGCGACATCGGCCTCGCCGCGAACGAGCATGTCCGCGCCCGCCTGCGCCGGCGTCGTGAGAAAGGTCGCATTCTTCTCGTCGATGCCATTCATCGCGAGGACGCGCAGTGCGAGCGTGCGCGTGCCGCTCCCCTGCCCGCCGACGATGATGCGCTTGCCGCGGATATCCGCGAGGCGGTCGATGGTCGCCTCGCCGCGATAGAAGATCCACATGGGTTCGAGATAGAGACGCCCGAGCGACATGAGATCCGGGCTCTCCTTGCGGTTCGTCGTGCCGCCTTGCAGAAGCGCCACCTGCACACCCGAGCCGGGTTTTTCGAGCAGGGCGACATTCTCGGCCGAGCCGGCCGTCGCGCGCACATCGAGCGTCACATGCGATTGCCCCAGAAGGCGCGCATACTGCTCGCCGATGGCGTAGTAGCTGCCGGTCTCGCCGCCGGTCGCGATCTGGATGCGGCTCGGCGGCGCCTGCTGCACGAAGAGCGAGGCGAACCAGAAGCTGGCGACGATGAGGGCCAGAACCGGCCCGAAGATCAGCGCGCGCTCGCGAAATTTGGTTGCCGTGATCTCACGAAGGCGCCGGTTCAGCGCCAGATTGAACATTTCTTGATTTCTTTCCGTGTCTTGCATGCGCCCGTGACCGTCGCGCGGGACGCCGGCCCGACTTGCACCCCGCAAAGCCGGCGGCCAGGGTTAACGCCTGAAGCAGGTCAGCTCAAGGCCGCGTCGCTCGCAATAGGGGCTTACCCTGCTCTGGCCTTGCTTGGCGCGAGGGCCTCGACTATAACCCCGCTCGTTCGAGCCGCCCGGCGGGGCATGCCGTGGCGGCTTTCGATGCTTTGCATCATGCCTGCACTTGCGGGCCACGCGGAAGATATTCCGCGTAAAATCAATAGAATGGAGAGCCAAATGCCCAAGATGAAGACCAAGAGCGGCGCCAAGAAGCGCTTCAAGATCACCGGGACGGGCAAGGTTCTTGCCGCGGCCCAGGGTAAGCGTCACGGCATGATCAAGCGGACGGCCAAGTTCATCCGCTCGGCCCGCGGCACCATGACCCTCAACGACAGCGACGCCGGCATCGTCAAAAAGTACATGCCTTATCACCGCTGACCTCTCGTCAGCCCGGCTGTCCCATTCGAGATTTTGAAGCTCTAGGAGAATTCCCATGGCCCGCGTCAAGCGTGGCGTGACCGCTCACGCAAAGCACAAGAAAGTCCTGGACGCCGCCAAAGGCTATTACGGCCGGCGCAAGAACACGATCCGCATCGCCAAGCAGGCCGTCGAGAAGGCACTGCAGTACGGCTATCGCGACCGCAAGCGCAAGAAGCGCACGTTCCGCGCGCTCTGGATCCAGCGCATCAATGCCGCCGCCCGCGAGCACGGCATGACCTACGGCAACTTCATCCACGGCCTGTCGGTCGCCGGCGTCCTCGTCGATCGCAAGGTGCTCGCCGACGTCGCGGTGAAGGACCCGGCCGGCTTCAAGGCCCTCGTCGAGCAGGCGCAGTCCGCGGTCGCCAAGGCGGCCTGACGTCCCTCCAATCCGAAGGGGCTGTCATGAGCGCTGACCTTTCCGCTCTCGAAGCCGAGCTCATCGGCGAGATCGAGCGCGCCGACAATCTCGGCGCCATCGAGCAGGTGCGCATCGGTGCGCTCGGCAAGAAGGGCCGCGTGTCCGAGCTGATGAGCCAGCTCGGCAAGATGGCGCCCGAGGAGCGCAAGGCCTTCGGCGCCGCCGTCAACCAGCTCAAGACCACCGTCACGGACGTGCTCGAGCGCCGCAAGAGCGTGCTCGAGGATGCGGCCCTCTCGCAGCGGCTCGCGAACGAGACGGCTGACGTCACGCTCCCCGTGCGTCTCGGTCCACAAGCCGAGGGCCGCATTCATCCGGTGAGCCAGGTCTGGGACGAGGTCACGGAAATCTTCGCCGATATGGGCTTCGCCGTCGCCGAAGGCCCGGACATCGAGACCGACGATCTCAACTTCACGAAGCTCAACATCCCGCCCGAGCATCCCGCGCGCCAGGAGCACGACACGTTCTACCTGAGCCCGCGCGCCGACGGCTCACGCATGGTTCTGCGCACGCATACGAGCCCGGTGCAGATCCGCACGATGCTGAGCCAGAAGCCGCCGATCCGCATCATCGCGCCGGGCCGCGTCTACCGCTCCGACAGCGACCAGACGCACACGCCGATGTTCCACCAGATTGAGGGCCTCGTCATCGATGAGGAGACGCACCTCGGTCATCTCAAGTGGTGCCTTGAGGAATTCTGCAAGGCCTTCTTCGAAGTGGACGAAGTGAAGATGCGCTTCCGCGCCTCGCACTTCCCCTTCACCGAGCCGTCCATGGAAGTGGACGTCGACGCCGCCGCCATCGGCAAGCCCGGTCGGTGGCTCGAAATCCTCGGCTCGGGCATGGTGCATCCGAACGTGATCCGCGCCTGCGGGCTCGATCCGGAGAAGTATCAGGGCTTTGCCTTCGGCATGGGCCTCGATCGCATTACCATGCTGAAGTACGGCATTCCCGACCTGCGCGACATGTTCTCGGCGGACATGCGCTGGCTCAGGCACTACGGCTTCCTACCGTTCGACGTGCCGACGCTCGCAGGCGGTGTGTCGAGCTGAAGCTCGCCGCAAGCACCACAGGTCCCCTCTCCCCGTGCTTACGGGAACCGTTGCATAATTCGGCGGTGATTCGTCGATGTTGAGGGGTTGGGGATGGCAACGAAGCGGACTGGTCAGCTGAGCTTTGCCGAAGCGTTGATGGCGGATGGGCTTGGTCGCACGGGCCGTCTCGACCGGCTGCTCGAGCTGGTGAAGTGGTACCGCTTCGAGAAGGTTGCTGGCGCGACTTCGCGACGAAGGCCCCGGCCGCCCCGGGTATGGGCCGCTGCTGATGTTCAAGGCGCTGCTGCTGCAATCGCTCTACGCGCTGTCGGACGCGGAGCTTGAGGCGGCGCTCGCCGATCGCCTGTCGTTCCGCCGCTTTGTCGGCTTGAGCCTGACGGACGCGGTGCCCGACCATACGACGCTGTGC
>JAEWIJ010000117.1 GCA_023387235.1 Pseudomonadota bacterium | reverse complement strand
GGTGCCTCGATCGGTGCCGTGCGCCCGTTCGGCGATGGCCGCTCGCAGTTCCAGATCAAGACCGGCCTCTCGCGCTACATCGCGATCGCGCAGAAGAAGAAGTGGCCGAAGAAGAGCGAGGAGGCCGCGCGCCGCGACCTGCTGAAGGTGATCGGCGTCGCGCTGATGCCGGATACAAGGACAGCGGCGGAAGCCGTCATCGAGGAGCTGCATCCGATATCGGGTCGTGAGGGATTTGCGGCCGAAGTCGATGTCAACGCGCTTGCCGACCCGTCGCGCTTACGGCTGGTTCGTGGCGTGATCGGCGCTGGTGCCACGGTTCCTGGCGCGGTGCAGCGCGACAAGATCGAGGATGGGAAGTATGCCGTCAGCAGCGACTTCTACAAGACGCTGCTGCTGATCCGCGCCGGCGAGTACGGCGGGCATCGCGGCCCGCCGCCGGCGGCGATCCATGATGGACGGCGCGCCTTCGCGGGCGGCGTCCTGCACGAGGCGCGTCCGCAGCTAGCGAATGACGATACGCTGCCGAAAAGCCTCACGCACCGCATCAGCGATCAGGCCCGAAGCTCGTATCCGCCGCGAGGTGTCGTGTTGAGCGGGCACGTGGACACGCTGCTCGCCCGTCTCGACTTCGATGCCAACGCGGACCAGGTGTCCTGGCTTCTCACCGAGGACGACGATCGCCCGCGGCAGGCCGGTAATGCGCTCGAAGAGCTCATGAAGGGGCAGACGATCCTCGGCCGCCGCATGAGGGAGATCGAGCGTGCGAGCCGACTTCAGCTCGAAAGCGAGACGGCGCGCCTCTCGCGTGAGCATGGCAGCACCGGCGGAATGGCCGACGAGGTCGTCAGGGAAGCGGCCGACAGGATCTATCAAGCCCTTCCCATGCTCCTGCTGATGCCCGACGGCCTGTTCGAGAGGGTCCTGCATCAATGCCTCGAGGAGCTCGATGCAGCGGGCGCCTCCGACAACGGCCATCGCGAGATCGATCACCTCATGCAGCGCCAGATGCGCGCGCTCGAGAGCTTCCTCCGCCAACAGGACCGCGAGACCTATCAGTCCTGGGCGACGGTCGGCGAGTTTCTGGCCGGCTACGACGAGCAGCGCCCGACGCTGACGGTGGTCGGCAGCAACGGCTGATCAACACTTCTGCAAGTTAATGGAAGTAAAAGAAAAGGCGGGGCGGCTCTTGACGGGGGCGCCCCGTTTGCCGCATCTGCGGGCATCGCGGCCATCGGCGGGATCAGCAACCCGCGAGGGCCGAGGAATTAGGAACTCCCGATGACGACGACCGCGCCCCGCCGGGCCACGATCGACCGCCAGACCAAGGAAACGCGCATCTCCGCGAGCATCAATCTCGACGGGACGGGCGCCTACGACATTTCGACAGGCGTCGGCTTCCTCGATCACATGCTGGAGCAGCTTGCCCGCCATTCGCTCATCGACATCGAGCTCAAGGCCGAGGGCGACCTGCACATCGACTTCCACCACACGGTCGAGGACAGCGGCATCGTGCTCGGACAGGCGCTGGCCAAGGCGCTCGGCGACAAGCGCGGCATCACGCGCTATGCGAGCGTGCACCTCCCCATGGACGAGGCCATGACGCGCGTGGGTATCGACGTCTCCGGCCGGCCTTATCTCGTTTGGGACGTCACGTTCACGCGGCCGAAACTCGGCGAGATGGACACCGAGCTTTTCCGTGAGTGGTTCCAGGCGTTCGCGCAGAACGCCGGCATCACGCTGCATGTCGCCAATCTGTACGGCGATAACAATCACCATATTGCCGAGACGTGCTACAAGGGGCTCGCTCGCGCACTCCGGGACGCGATCGCGATCGATCCTCGCCAGGAGCAGCGCGTTCCCTCGACCAAGGGCACGTTGTCGGTCTGAGTGCCGACCGGCGTCCATCGGGATTGCACGCGAGGAGTTGAGCGTTGCGCGTCTACACCGTGCATGAATCCAAGGACCCGCCATCGGATCGGGAGGATCGCGCCGAGGCCCTCCGCTTCGTTCGCGACGGTTTCTCGTGGCCGGCGGCACTGTTCACTCCGCTTTGGCTGCTGATGCGCGGCTTCTGGCTGGCGCTGATCATCTATCTGGTCGTCGCGACCGCTTTGGGTTTCGCCCTCCAGGCGCTCGATATCGACGAGCAGATACAGTTCCTGATCATGCTCGGCGTGCACATGCTGATCGGCTTCGAGGCCGATACGATCGAGCGCTGGACACTGAAGCGCCGCGGGTGGGAGCAGATCGGCACAGTCTCCGGCCGCGATGTCGTCGAATGCGAGCGCCGCTTCTTCGATGCCTGGCTACCGGATCAGCCGATGTTGCGCCCGGAAACGCTCTCCGTATCGCAGATCACGGGGACCGGGGACGCCTCGATGCGGCTCGGCGGCATCCACCGCGATAGCGGGCGCGTCGGCGGCTGGCGCTCGGCCTTTCCTTTTGGCGCGCGGCGGTGAATAAGGCTGCCATGGCGCGCGTCACAATCATTGACTACGGCTCCGGAAACCTGCACTCGGCGCTCAAGGCGTTCGAGCGGGCGGCGCGCGAGAGCGGATCTGGCGCGGAGATCGTGCTGACGTCGGAGCCCGACGAGGTCGCCGCGGCTGAGCGCGTGGTTCTGCCCGGCGTCGGCGCGTTTGCCGATTGCTACCAGGGCCTTCACCGCATCGACGGCATGCGCGATGCGCTGGAGCGCGCCGTGCGGCAGCAGGGCCGGCCATTTCTCGGTATCTGCGTCGGGATGCAGCTCATGGCCCGCCGCGGGCTGGAGCATGGCGTGCATGAGGGGCTAGGTTGGATCGAGGGCGAGGTCGCAGCCATTCAGCCGACCGATCCGACGCTCAAGATTCCGCACATGGGCTGGAATACGCTCGACGTGCGACGGCCGCATCCGTTGCTCGACGGCATTGCGACCGGGCCGGACGGATTGCACGCCTATTTCGTGCACTCCTATCACCTGACGCCGGCCGATCCTGCCGACCTCGTCGCCGTGACCGACTACGGTGGTCCGGTCACGGCCATGGTTGCGCGCGACAATCTCGCGGGTACGCAATTCCATCCCGAGAAGAGCCAGCGCCTCGGCCTGGCGCTGATCGCGAACTTCCTCAGCTGGCGGCCCTGAGCGGCGCCGGCTCGTCGAGCACCTCGCCTTGCGGGAACGTCTCCGCGGGTGCCGGGAAGGCGACGACGTTGGTCGCCGGCTCCTCGCGCCGGCGGCGGCGGAACCAGCGCAGACCGGTATTGCGGAAGGCGGCTTCCTCGCGCACGCCCTGCACCAGCAGCCCGTCATGCTCGTCGAGGAGGCGCGCGAGGCGGCCTTCGATGGCATCCTGGCTTGTCTCCGTCCGCAGGTACCAAACGTTCGCCAGCGGCCGGGCCCAGGCCTCGCCGAGGCTCATGATCGCGTCCGCGAGATAGGGCTGGTTCATGTCGGGATTGGCGAGATCGTAGGAGACGAGGAAGGTGCGCATGGCGGGGTCCGTCGGCGTCAGAGTGTGTGGAGAACGTAGAAAGAACATGCGCTGATTCGTGCGATCCGTCGACGGTAAGTTTCTTGTTTGTTCTCGCTGCGCCTCGCCCCGCATCCACATGGCGCTTTGCGAATGTCAGTCTTTCGCGTGGCGGATCTTCTTGCCGTCCGGTCCGACTTCCTGGACCACCTGGAAGCCCTCGAACTGCGCGGGACCGGCGACCATCGACTGCGTGCTCTCGTTGCCGGCGCGGGCGTGTGCCTTACGGAAGGCCTCCGATTTCGTCCAGCCGATGAAGTCCTCGTAGCTGCGCCACACCGTGTGGGAGGCGAAGAGCTGGATGCCGTCCTGCTCCGGTCCCCGCAGCAGGTGAAATGCGACAAACCCAGGAACCTCATGGAGATAGCTGTCGCGGTTCGTCCAGACCTGCTCGAAGTCCTTGGCTCGATCCTTGAGGATGCGGAAGCGGTTCATGGCGATGTACATCGTGTACTCCTCTGGGTCCGGTCGGCCCTCGAAAGGGCGCTGCATAGCGCGATCATAGCACGGGCCATCAACTCCACGACCGAGTGCCGCAGCCGCGAAGCCGGCGCCGTCGCCGGGCCACAGCAGGCGTCCCTCTTTGCGGGTAAATCGCATTTTTCTTGACCAAATGAGTCAAGTATATGAAGGATGCGGCGTCATGCGAGCTGGAGAGTGTTTAGTAATGACTGCGAAGGGCCCGGACCGGGCTCAACCCGATGCGGCGGGCCCGCCCCGCGGCGAGGCACCGCTCCGTATCGAGCTTGCCGAGCTTCTTGGTGGGCGGCGCGAGGCAATCATCGTTCACAACGGGGCAGACTATCGCCTTCGCGTCACCGCGAATGGCAAGCTCATTCTGACCAAGTAGACGGCCGGGCCCGACAGCCCGGCGCCGGAAGGCCCTGTCCCGCGTCTCGTCCGCCTCGCCAAGGAGCCGCATGTGCGCTAGATATTTTCCGTCGGACTGCGCCGGTAATGGCGGCGGATAGGACGGATGGCAGATTTGAGCCGAGGTGGAGCGAGGTTACGAATGTCTGGGGGCTGGCACGATGCGGCTCAATAAATCGACCGGCGACGCCATCCGGATCCTGATTGCCTGCGCACGCGCCGAAGGTGCCTTGGTGAAGGTCGTCGACCTCTCGGCATCGCTCGAAATCACCATGCAGAACGTCTTCAAGATCGTGCACATCCTCTCGCGAGCCGGCCTGACGGCTGCAGTTCGCGGGCGGCATGGCGGCATCCGCCTCGGCCGTCCACCGGAGACGATCTTCATCGGCGATATCGTGCGCGCCATGGAGACGACCGAGCCGGTGTCGGATACGAGCGGCGGTGTCACGCGCGTGCTCGACGATGCGCTCGAAGCTTTCATCGCGGTACTGGATCGTCACTCGCTCGCCGACATGGTCGCGCGCGAAACGCCGAGCGTTGGCGACAAGACGAAGCCCGCTGAGCGAGCCGGCCGCGCTTCAGCGAAGTCGCGTGGCAAATCGTCTCGCAAGCCTGTGCAGGCGGCGGCCGTACGTGCCGTGCGCACCGGGCGTCCGGTGCGTCATCTGCCGCCAAAGTCATAACGGGAAAAGCATTTCTCAGCCGTCGACGCGACGCGTGCAGCGGCAGTTTATATTTAGAAGAATTCCAACTGCTTAGATGTTTAATGCAGGCCCTTGACAGGGATGCGGCGGCAGGTTTTTGTCTACCTGTGCAGTACACTTAAGCCGCTCAGACCCGGGACCTTGACTCCCGAGATACTGGAGCCTGAAATGACCACGACTCGTTGCGTGGGCGCGCTCGCCGCAGCCCTTGTTCTTTCATCTGTTGCCTTGGATGCCGCATCGGCCGCCGAAAAAGTCAACATCTACTCCTATCGCCAGCCGCAGCTCATTGATCCTCTGCTCAAGGCCTTCACGGCCAAGACCGGCATTGAGACGAACATCGTCTATGCGAATGCCGGCCTCGAGGAGCGCATCCAGGCCGAGGGCGCGAACAGCCCCGCGGATCTTCTGTTCACCGTCGATATCGGCCGCCTCACCGAGGCGAAGGATCTCGGCATCACCGCCGCCGTCAATGCGTCCGAGATCAAGGAGCTCGCGGCGCTTCCGGCAAACTTCCGCGATCCCGAAGGCCACTGGTTCGGCCTCACGCTGCGCGGGCGCGTCGTCTATGCCTCCAAGGATCGCGTCAAGCAGACGAGCATCACCTACGAGGAGCTCGCCGATCCGAAGTGGAAGGGCAAGATCTGCATTCGCCCCGGCCAGCACGTCTACAACGTCTCGCTGATCGCGTCGATCATCGCGCACAAGGGCGAGGCGGCGACCGAGACCTGGCTCAAGGGCTTCAAGGAGAACCTCGCCCGCAAGCCGGCTGGCGGCGACCGCGAGCAGGTTCGTGACGTCCAGGCGGGCCTCTGCGATATCGCCATCGCCAACACGTACTACATGGCCGCGATGCTGAAGGACCCGAAGCAGAAAGCCTGGGCCGAGAGCGTCAACATCATTTTCCCGAATGTGGCAACGACGGGCACGCACGTGAACGTCTCGGGTGTTTCGCTGATCAAGAGCGCGCCGAACAAGGCGGCTGCGCTGAAGCTCATGGCGTTCCTGGCGTCCGACGAGGGCCAGGCACTCTACGCCGAAGCCAATAGCGAGTACCCGGTCGATCCGAACGTCTCGCCGACGGATCTCGTGAAGAGTTGGGGCAAGCTCGTTCCCGACAAGCTGCCGCTCGCCGACATCGCGGCGCAGCGCAAGAAGGCTTCCGAGCTCGTCGACAAGGTCAAGTTCAACGACGGACCCGGAACCTGATCGCCGCCGCAGCCGCGGTTCCCTTCGGCAGGTACTCTGAACGGCAGTTTCGCGATGACGACGGTTGTGAAGGATCGGGACGATAGTGTGGCTGGGCCGGCGCGGTTCAGCTACGTGCCGGATCTGAGCGGCGCCGACCGGCTCGTTGCGCTCGGCTTCCGTCACTGGGTCGCGGGCTACCAGACGAGCGACATTGCCTGCTGGGAGCAGGCATGGCGGCTCTTCGAGGGCGAGCTCGGACCGAAGGCCGCGCGCCGCATCGTCGGCGACCTCTCGTGCTGGGTGCGCGCCATCACGGCTGCCAGCCGCCGCGAGATCGAGGTCTTCCCCGGTCCCTGCCGCGGTTTCTGCCGCGACGAGTGCGTCGCCGTATCGCTGGTCGCGTCCATGCAGCATGGCGTATGTCCTGCGTTGCAGGCCTGCACGAAGGCGCTCCTCGAGAATTGCGATTGCGACGACGTCATGGGCCAGTCGTGCGCACTCGCCGCCACCTTGAGAGAGAATGGCTTGGAATTGTCGGCCGATTGGCCGATGCGCTTGCTCGACGGTACCCGCGGAATGTGTGGACTGCGTGCGCGTAACCGTCCGGAGCGGGTATCATGATCGTTTGCCACTGCAATGTGATCAGCGATGGGGACATCAGCAGGGCGCTGCTCTACCTGCTCAACTTGCCCGACGCACCGATCCCGACGCCGGGGCTCGTCTATCGCACACTCAATCATCGCTTCAAGTGCTGCTCGTGTGCTCCGGTCGCCGTCGAGACGATCTACGCGGCCATGGAGCGCCTGGAGAAGCAGGGTCTCATCTGCCCTTATCGCTCTGCCGCAACGCGGAAGCAGCTCGCCCGCATGGCGGGCCGCTCGAAGCGGCGCATCCCTGTTGACGAATCCGCCTGAGCACGCGCCCGATGCAGGACCGAACGAGAGGGTCCGCCGACACAGCGCGCCTCAAGCGACCGGCGCTCGACCTGCGCGCCGAGCCGCTTGAGCCGGAACCCCCGGTTCGCGCGGCGTCCCGTTACAAGATCTGGGAGATCCAGGGCGGTCTGCAGTGCTCCATTGTCGGCACCTGTCTGTCGCAAGAGGATCTCGTTGCCATCGGCCGTAAAGCCGGCGTCCGCCCACGCGAAGACGCCCGCGCCTATGAGATTCACAGCTATTTCGTCCAGCAGGCCGGCAAGGACTGCAAGATCGCGCGGACGGTGCAGAAGCTCCTCGATCAGCGCCACGCCGGGATCATCCGACGCGTGCAAGCGACGCGCCGCGAAGCCGAGTTGACGCGGCTGTGGGAGGAAGAGTTCGACGGCGGGCGCGTCGCCGGCGCCTACTGGGCCTTCATGAGCGGCGCGCATGTCCACAGCACGCTTTCGACGCGCATCTTCGGCGACGTCCACATGCTGAGCCATGTGCTCGGCCGCGTGACGCACCAGAATGCCAGCCGTGCGAGCGAGCTGCAGGCGCGCCTCGACGATCTCGAAGCCAAGCTGCTGCGCCAGGCCGACCGCCATCGCCAGCTCGTTCTCGAGCGTGATGCCGCTCAGGCACGGCTCAGCGAAAGCGCGGTCGCGGCCGTGCCCCTCATGGCGGCCGTGCCCGAGGTGCGGAGCCTGCGCCGCGAGCATCCGCCGGCCCGACGCGAACGCGCCCTGGCGATCGCCCGGGAACGTGCGCGCGCCGCCGAGCGCATGATCGTCGACCTTCAGCAGCAGCTCGAGCGCTCGCGCTGGCAGCAGCGCCTGCGGACCACGAGCGGCACCGGCATGTGCCCTGGTGCCGAGGCTTGCGACGAGACGGTCCAGACGTCCATTGCCAGGCGCATTCTCTACGTCGGCGGGCGCAGCGGTGCGATCGACAACCTGCGCCGCGTCGCCGCCCGCATGGGCGCGGAGCTCGTGCACCACGACGGCGGGGAGGAGCATGCGCTGGTGCGGATCGACGGCATGATCGAGGGCTGCGACGCGGTCGTCTGCCCGATCGACTGCGTCAGCCATTCCGCCTGCCTCAGGGCGAAGGTTCTATGCCGAAAATTCGCTAAGCCGTTCGTGCCGCTGAGATCTGCGGGGGCAACATCCTTCGAGCGCGCAGTTCAGTCATTGACGGCGCGCGCCGGTTAAGCTCTTTAGTGTCGTTCTAAACTGCCCGAGCAAGCGGAGGACGACATGAAAGGCAAGAAGCCGGTCATCGACATACTGAACGAGGCGCTGAAGCTGGAGCTTGGGGCGGTCAATCAGTACTGGGTGCACTACCGGTTGCTCGACGATTGGGGCTTCACCAAGCTCGCCAAGAAGGAACGTGCTGAATCTATTGAAGAAATGCAGCATGCCGACAAGCTGGTGATGCGCATCATCTTCCTCGAGGGCCATCCCAATCTGCAATACATCGCACCACTGATGATCGGTCAGAACCTCAAGGAGGTTCTGGAGTGCGACCTGAAGGGCGAATACATCGCGCGCGACCTCTACATGAAGGGTCGCGAGCTCTGCCACGCGGAGGAGGACTACGTCTCGATGAAGCTCTTCGAGGAGCTTCTGAAGGACGAGGAAGGTCATATCGATTTCTTGGAAACCCAGCTCGATCTCATGAAGTCGATCGGGGTCGAGAACTACGGCCAGCTCCAATCGGGATCGGCCGACGACAGCAAGGGCCACGACGACTGACCGAGCGGCTCCTCATGTGCCGCTGCTGATCGTCGTCGTTGGCCGAGAAATGCCAGCGAGCGGGAGAGCAGTGGCGATGGGGATCAGGCATGGACTTTGGCTCGGATGGCGGGCAGGCGCAGCCGCGATGGTGTGGCTCGCGCTGGCCCTGCCGCTCTCGGCGGCGACCCCGAAGGAAGTCGCCGAGAACTACGCGAACATCGCCGAGGCCGCCTACCAGGATTCCGTGACCCGCGCGAAGGAGCTGAAGGGCGCCATCGAGCGCATGATCGCGTCGCCGACCGCCGAAAGCCTAGCGGGGGCGCGCGCGTCCTGGATCGCGGCGCGTGTTCCCTACATGCAGACGGAGGCCTTCCGGTTCGGCAACAAGATCGTCGATGACTGGGAGGGCCGCGTGAACGCCTGGCCCCTCGACGAAGGCCTGATCGACTACGTGGACCAGAGCTACGGCACGGGCTCGGACAGCAACCCGCTCTACACCGCCAACGTCATCGCCAACCGCACGCTCACCATCGGCGGGCGTAAGGTGGATGCGAGCAAGATCACCAAGGAGCTGCTCGCCGACCAGCTGCAGGAGGCCGAGCGGATCGAGGCCAATGTCGCGACCGGCTATCATGCGATCGAGTTCCTGCTGTGGGGGCAGGATCTCAACGGCACCGGGCCGGGCGCGGGAAATCGGCCGGTCACGGACTTCGATACGAAGAAGTGCACCGGCGGCAACTGCGATCGCCGCATTGCCTATCTGCGCGTCGCGACCGACCTGCTGATCGAAGACCTCGAAGAGATGGCCGGGAAGTGGGGTTCGGAAGGCGAGGCGCGCAAGGCGCTCTTTGCGCCCGAGGCCGATCCGCTCAGCGTGATCTTTACTGGCCTCGGCAGCTTGTCCTACGGCGAGATGGCGGGCGAGCGCATGAAGCTCGGCCTGCTGCTGAACGATCCCGAGGAGGAGCACGACTGCTTCTCCGACAACACCCACAACTCGCACTACTACGATATTGTCGGCATCGAGAACGTCTATCTCGGACGCTACAAGCGTATCGACGGCACCGAGGTCAAGGGGCCGAGCGTGTCCGATCTCGTGCGCGCCAAGTCCGCTGAGATCGACCGTCGCGTTCGTCAGGCGCTGACGGAGACGAACAAGCGTGCGGCGGCGCTCAAGACGCGCGCCGAGACCGTCGAGGCCTACGACCAGATGCTCGGCGAGGGCAACAGGGAAGGAAACGGCGTTATCGAGGCGGTGATCGAGGCGCTCATCGCGCAGACGAAGGAGTTCGAACGCGCGGTGGCCGTACTGGAGCTGCGCGCGATCACGTTCGAAGGCTCGGACAGCCTCGACAATCCTACGAAGGCACTCGAAGGCAAGAAGTAGACGGCCGGCATGGATGAGAAGCGGCGGGTTTCTGGCATCGTCGGCGCATCGAAACTCGGTGCGCTCGCCGGTGCCCTGGTGCTTGCTATCGGCGTCGCGATTTCGCAGGGCGCGTCGCAGAGCGTGCTCGAAGCCGGCGAGGAGCATCCGGGCGGCGAAGCGACGTCCGACCGCCGCACGGACTCCATCGATGCGTTCTCACACTTCTCGCCGAACATGGGGCTCGCCAAGGAGCTCGACTTCAAGATCGGCAACGGCATCTTCCGCAAGTTCTGGGTTTCCGCGCCCGCATCGACCAAATCGTCGGACGGACTAGGGCCGCTCTACAACGCGCGCGCCTGCCAGAGCTGCCACCTGAAGGACGGCCGCGGCGAGCCGCCGCGCGGGCCGGACATCGAGGATCGCTCGGTGTCGATGTTCCTGCGCCTGTCGATCCCACCCGAGACGGACGAGCAGCGCACAGCGCTCGCGGAAGGCCGTATCTCGGTCATACCCGAGCCGACCTACGGCACGCAGCTTCAGGAGTTCGGCATCCAGGGCCATGCCGGCGAGGGGCGCATGGTCATCAGCTACGAGGAGGTGCCGGTCACGCTCGCGGGCGGTGAGATCGTCTCGCTCAGGCGGCCGACCTACCGTATCGAGGACCTCGGCTATGGGCCTCTGCATCCGAAGACGATGATCTCGCCGCGCATGACGCCGCAGATGATCGGGCTCGGACTGATTGAAGCGATTTCGCCCGAGGATATTCTCGCGCACGAGGATCCCGACGATCGCGATGGCGATGGCATCTCCGGTCGTGCCAACTGGGTGTGGTCAGTCGAGAACAAGAAGCCGATGCTCGGCCGCTTCGGCTGGAAAGCAGGCCAGCCGAGCGTTCTCCAGCAATCCGCCGATGCTTTTGCCGGCGATATCGGCATCGGCAACTGGGTTGCGCCCTATCCCTGGGGCGATTGCACACCGAAGCAGGCCTTCTGCCGGCAAGCACCGCATGGCGGCACGCCGAAGTCACCGGACATCGAGATCAACACCAAGCTGCTCGACCTCGTCGCCTTCTACGCACGCAATCTTGCTGTGCCTCAGCGGCGCGATCCCGGCGCGCCGGATGTGCTCGCGGGCAAGCGCATTTTTCACGAGATCGGCTGCGCATCGTGCCACGTGCCGAGCTTCACGACCGGCAATACCGCGTCCGATCCGCATCTGCACAACCAGAAGATCTGGCCCTATTCCGACTTTCTTCTGCACGACATGGGCGAGGGGCTCGCCGACGGACGTCCTGAAGCGCGCGCAGATGGGCGCGAATGGCGCACGGCGCCGCTCTGGGGCATTGGCCTCACAGAGATCGTGAACGGCCACGAGTTTTTTCTGCATGACGGGCGCGCGCGCAATCTGACCGAGGCCATTCTCTGGCACGGCGGCGAGGCGCAGCGTGCGCGCGATGCCTTCGCGCGGCTTGCGCCCAGTGACCGGCGACGCCTCGTCGCATTCGTCAATTCGCTCTGAGGAGAGGAGCCATGCCCCTCGCAGAACGCGTAGTGAGCCTCGCCGCCGCGGGCGCCCTCGCCGCTTGTTTCGTCATGAATGGCGCGGCACGTGCGGCTGAGCCCGGTGCATTCGATCATGCCGGGCTCGCGCGCCAGGCACTCGAGAAGCACATCCAGCCAGGTTATGCGGCCGTCGTCGCGGCGGCCGAGGCACTCACGAAATCTCTCGACGCCTATTGTGCGCGCCGCACGAACGAGCAGCAGCGCAACATGGAGCGCGCCTTCGACGGGCTCGTCACCGCATGGGGCCGCATCGAGCACATCCGCTTTGGGCCGGTCACGGAAGACAATCGGTTGGAGCGCATCTTCTTCTGGCCGGACCGTCGCGGTCTTGGCGCGCGGCAGGTCGCGCAGGTCATTCGCGCGCGCGAGGCGGATGCGCTCGATGCGGACAAGCTCGCGAAGAAGCGCGTCGCCGTGCAGGGCTTCGGCGCTCTCGAGACCGCACTCTTCGATCCGCCGGCGAAGGAGGCCGAGGAGAGTGCATTCCGCTGCAGCTATGCCAAGGCGGCCAGTGCGAACATCGGGAATCTCGCCGCAGCCGTCCTTGCCGAATGGTCAGCCCCCGCGGGCTACATGCGCGACTGGCTCAATCCCGGCGACGGCAATCCGCACTTCCTGAAGCCATCAGAAACGACGCTTGCGCTCGCTAAGTCGCTCGACAACGGCCTCGAGCGTGTGCGCGATGAATGGATCGGCGCAGCCATCGGCCTCAATCCCCAGCGACGCAAGCTCACGCCGGTTCTGGCAAAGAGCAAGCGCACGCTCAGGCTTTTTCAGGCGGGCATCGACGGCCTTCATCACCTCTACACGGCAGGTGGCCTGCACAAGGCCATTCTCGACACGAGCGCCGCTCATCCGGGCGTGACGGTGCCGCTCAATGCCAAGCTCGTGCGCAACGAGATCGAGACGGCGCGTGGTGAGATCCTCAGGCTGGTGCGGCAGGGCAAGCCCTTCGATGCCGATAAGATGATGCAGCCGCTCGTCGCCGTCGGCTTTCCGCTGAAGAACGCGCGCGAGCAGGTCATTGCGCTGCTCGGGCTCACGGCCGGGCTCTCCATGGGGTTCAATGCAAGCGATGGTGATTGATCGCAGGACACTGTTGTTCGGTGCCGCGGCCGGCATGTTGACCGCCGGCGCCGCAGGGCGCGCAAGCTCCGAAACGCGCGAGGCACTCTACGCGGCGGCGCGGCGCGGCGAGGACGGCCGCTATTCGGCTGCGCTCTTCACGCCGGACGGTCGCGATGTTCATGCGGTGGCCCTGCCGGGACGCGGGCACGACATCACTGTCTCGCCGACCGATCACACGTGCGTCGTATTCGCGCGGCGGCCCGGAAATTTCGCGATCGCGTTCACGGCCGACAGGCAGCGCGCACCGATTGCCTTTACGACGCCGGCGGACCGGCACTTCTACGGTCACGGCGTGTTCTCGCGCGACGGCCGGCTGCTCTACACGACCGAGAATGATTTCGACGGCGAGCGTGGCGTCATCGGTGTCTATGACGTGACGGCGGGCTTCCACCGCATTGGCGAATTCGCCTCGGGCGGCATCGGGCCGCACGATCTCGCGCTGATCGGCGACGGATCGGTGCTGGTCATTGCCAATGGTGGCCTGCTGGAGCATCCGGACTTCGGTGGCGGCCGGCGTGTTCTCAATCCCGATGCCATCGAGACGACGCTCGCCTATGTGGACGTGCGCACCGGCGACCTGCTCGAACGGCACGAGATCGGTGTGGGTCAGGGATTGTCCCTGCGCCATCTCGATGTCGCGCGTGACGGCACTGTTGTCATTGGTGCCCAGGTCGCGAATGGCCCGGTCGGCGCGCAGGCGCTCGTCTATCGGCATCGGCGCCAGCAAAGCTTGCATACGATCGCCCTGCCACCCGAGGCGCAGCAGGGGTTGTCGGGATACGTCAGCTCCATTGCCTGCGATCGTGATGGCGCTTTCGTCGCGGTAACGAGCTCGAAGGGCGCGCGCGCCATCATCCTCGACGTTGCTTCGGGCAAGCTCATGCACACGCACAGGCTCGACGATGTTTCGGGCATCGCGCCGACGGCTGTCCCGGCGGAGTTCCTCATGACGACCGGAGGCGGTCAAATCGAGCGCGTGCGCGAGGAGGATGGCGCGCGCGCGGTCGCGGCATCGACGCCATGGAGCTGGGACAACCACGCCGTGTTCGTCGGTAGCGAGATCGGCTGAGGGCCCTTGGTAAGACCGCCGTCTCCTGTCACAATAGCGGGGCGGTCACGAGGCGCACTGCAGCAACAGCATCCCGCGCCGCCCGCAGGGGGCAGAGCCGTCCGGCTCTGAACAGCTCGTACACATGGACAGTTTCGTATTCGCGGTCATGCTGTTCGCAGCCGCGCTGCACGCGGGCTGGAACGCGCTCCTCAAGCTGCGTGTCGAGCCGCGGATCGCGAGCACGTTGCTCGGCATCGCAGGCGGTATCGTCGCACTGCCGTTCTGCTTCATCTTTCCGCTGCCGGCACCCGAGGCATGGCCGTTCCTCGTCGCGTCCGGCCTGATCCATCTCGTCTACTTTCAATCGCTCGGCATTGCTTATGAGACGGGTGACCTCGGTCAGGTCTATCCGCTCGCGCGGGGCAGTGCGCCGCTGCTCACGGCGATCGGCGCAGCGCTCTTCGTCGGCGAGGGGATCGGGCTCTTCGGCTGGCTCGGCGTCATCACGCTTGCTGTAGGCGTCGTGCTGCTCTCTCTCAAAGGCGCGCGCGACTCGAGCCGGATCGAGGTGCGCGCCGTCGGCTTCGCGCTGCTGACGGCCGCATCGATCGGCGCCTATACGGTTGTCGATGGCATGGGCGTACGCTTGTCGGGGCACGTCGGTGCTTACATCGCGTGGAATTTCCTCGCTGGCGCGATCGTACTCGTCGTCTATGGCGGCTGGCGGTGGCGCGGAGGTCTCGTCACGGCTTTCCTCGGGTCGGCGCGGATGCTGCTGCTCGGCGCTTCGATGTCGATTGGCGCTTATGGGATCGCGCTCTGGGCCATGACCCAGGCGCCGATCGCCATCGTCGGTGCCATGCGCGAGACGAGCGTGCTTTTTGCCGCGCTGATCGGCGTTGTTTTTCTCGGCGAGCCGCTGCTCAAGCTGCGCGTCGCTGCCGGCGTGCTCGTGCTGATCGGCGTGGTGATGTTGCGGTTGGCCTGAAGCGTTCCCTCTCCCCGTGCTTACGGGGAGAAGGGACAAGCAAGCGCAGCATCCCGCGAAACAAGCTCCACCTGTCGCTATTGCCGCCGCGGGCATAGCACCATGTGGGAATGCGGCAGCACCTTCTTCCCAGCAGCCCGCGGCAAAACAAACAAAGGCCGCGCAGGTTGCCCTGCACGGCCTCTGTTTTCATCTCGTGCCTGAGCGCAGGGCTTACATGCCCATGCCACCCATGCCACCCATGCCGCCGCCATGATCGTGGCCGCCGTGGCTGTCCTTCTTCGGCGCCTCGGCAACGCCCGCCTCGGTGGTGATGAGGAGCGAGGCGATCGAAGCGGCGTCCTGCAGCGCGGTACGCACGACCTTGGCCGGGTCGATGATGCCCTTCTCGATCATGTCGCCGTACTCATCGCCCTGAGCGTCGTAGCCGAACGTCTGGCCGCGCTGATCGAGCACCTTGCCGACGACGATCGAACCTTCGACGCCGGCGTTCTCGGCGATCTGGCGGATCGGCGACTGGAGCGCGCGGCGGACGATCTGGATGCCGGCTTCCTGGTCCTCGTTCTCACCCTTGACAGTGATCGCCTGCGTCGCCTTGAGCAGCGCAACGCCGCCACCCGGAACGATGCCTTCCTCGACCGCGGCGCGGGTCGCATTGAGCGCGTCGTCGACGCGGTCCTTGCGCTCCTTCACCTCGACCTCGGTCGCACCGCCGACCTTGATCACCGCAACGCCGCCGGCGAGCTTCGCCAGACGCTCCTGCAGCTTCTCGCGATCGTAGTCCGACGTCGTCTCCTCGATCTGGATCTTGATCTGGTTGACGCGGGCCTCGATGTCCTTCTTCTTGCCGGCGCCGTCGACGACCGTCGTGTTCTCCTTGTCGATCGACACGCGCTTGGCGCGGCCGAGCATGTCGAGGGTCACGGTCTCGAGCTTGATGCCGAGGTCCTCGGAGATCACCTGGCCGTTCGTCAGGACGGCGATGTCCTCGAGCATGGCCTTGCGGCGGTCGCCGAAGCCCGGCGCCTTGACGGCCGCGATCTTCAGGCCACCACGCAGCTTGTTGACGACGAGCGTGGCGAGCGCCTCACCCTCGACCTCTTCCGCGATGATGAGCAGCGGCTTGCCGGTCTGCACGACGGCCTCGAGCAGCGGCAGCATGGGCTGCAGGCCCGAGAGCTTCTTCTCGTGGATGAGGATGTAGGGATCGTCGAGCTCGGCGATCATCTTGTCGGCGTTGGTGATGAAGTACGGCGACAGGTAGCCGCGATCGAACTGCATGCCCTCGACGACGTTCAGCTCGGTCTCGAGGCTCTTCGCCTCCTCGACCGTGATGACGCCCTCGTTGCCGACCTTCTGCATCGCCTCGGCGATCATCTTGCCGATAGCGCTCTCGCCGTTCGCCGAGATGGTGCCGACCTGGGCGATCTCGTCCGAATTCTTGACCTTCTTCGAACGCTTCTTGATCTCCTCGACGACCTGGGCGACGGCCTTGTCGATGCCGCGCTTCAGATCCATCGGGTTCATGCCTGCCGCAACCGACTTCAGGCCCTCGCGGACGATCGCCTGCGTGAGGACGGTCGCCGTCGTGGTGCCGTCACCGGCAACGTCGTTGGTCTTCGAGGCCACTTCGCGCACCATCTGTGCGCCCATGTTCTCGAACTTGTCCTCGAGCTCGATCTCCTTCGCGACCGTCACGCCGTCCTTGGTCGTGCGGGGAGCGCCGAAGGACTTCTCGATGATGACGTTGCGGCCCTTCGGACCGAGCGTCACCTTCACGGCGTTCGCGAGGATGTCGACGCCGCGCATCATGCGCTCGCGGGCGTCAGCGGAAAACTTTACGTCTTTGGCTGCCATGTGCAGGGTTCCTGGTGAGGTAAAAGCAAACGGATGTTGGAGGGAGCGAGAGGCCGGCCCGACTTACTTGTCGAGGACGCCCATGATGTCGCTCTCCTTCATGATCAGCAGGTCCTTGCCGTCGATCTTGACCTCGGTGCCCGACCACTTGCCGAACAGCACCTTGTCGCCCTTCTTGACGTCGAGGGGGACGAGCTTGCCGCTCTCGTCGCGGGCGCCCGGGCCGACCGCGATGATCTCGCCCTGCTGGGGCTTCTCGGCGGCGGTGTCGGGAATGATGATGCCGCCAGCGGTTTTCGTCTCGCTGTCGGTACGGCGCACGACCACGCGGTCGTGAAGAGGGCGGAACTTCATGGAGGACCTGCTCCGAATTGGGTTTTTGCTCTGGTTTGGGAGCCGCGGGGTGCGGTCGCCGGCGACTGTTAGCACTCATAATCTTAGAGTGCCAGTCACTGCGGGAGGAGGTAGCGACGGAGGCGCAACCTGTCAAGGTTTTTGCAGCAAAATAGGCGGCTGGGCCAGCCGGGACCGCTATCTGGCGGGACTGTCATTGCCAAGTGGTAAACAGCCTGCCGCGCGGGTGGGCTAAAGTCGGAATTCGGTAAGAAAAAGGCGCTGCTGCAACTACTTGCGGGCTGGCTGCCGCGAAAGCAGGAACACGGCCTTCTCGCCGAGAAGGTTGTGAATGGTCAGCGGCAAGCGGACCCAGGTGCCGAGCTGCTGGCCCCAGGCGTTGAAGGCGACCGCACGCTCGACGCGCGCGTCCACGAGCCGGCAGAGGTCGGCGAAGTCCTTGATCGTGCAGAGATGCGCGTTCGGCGTGTCGTACCACGTGTCCGGCAAATGCTCGGTAACCGGCATGCGGCCCGTCACGAGGAGCTTGGTCCGCACGCGCCAGTGACCGAAATTCGGGAACGAGACAATCGCGCGTCGCCCGATACGGAGCAGGTTGGCGAGGACCTTCTTGGGATTGCGCGTCGCCTGAATGGTGAGCGAGAGGATCGCATAGTCGAAGGCGTCGTCCGGATAGGCGTCGAGATCCATGTCCGCGTCGCCCTGGATGACCGAGAGGCCGCGCGCCACGCAGGCATTGACGCGATCTCGTTCGATCTCGACGCCACGCGCGTCGACGTCCTTCCTCTCGGCGAGAAGCTGGAGCAGCGCGCCGTCGCCACATCCGACGTCGAGCACGCGGGCGCCCGGCTTGATGAGGTTGGCAATCAGCAGGTGATCGACGCGCGCCGGCGCAATCGTGCGGTCTTCCTGGCGGGCGAGCATCAGGCCGCACTCCTTGTCGGTGCGATGCCGTGCCGGGCCGCTGCCGAATTGATGAACCCACGGATGGTCTGGAAGAGCACATCCTCCTCCAGCAGAAAGGCGTCGTGGCCTTTGTCGCTTTCCACCTCGACGAAGCTGACATTGGCGGCGACGGCGTTCAGCGCCTGTACGATCTTGCGGTTCTCGTGCGTCGGATAGAGCCAGTCGCTGGTGAAAGATACGACGCAAAACCGGGCCTTCGTGCCGCGAAATGCGTTCGCGAGCACGCCGTCGAATTCGCCGGCCAGATCAAAGTAATCCATGGCGCGCGTGATGTAGAGGTAGCTGTTGGCGTCGAAGCGATCGACGAACGTCGAGCCCTGGTGGCGCAGGTAGCTTTCGACCTGGAAGTCGGCATTGAAGGAGAACGTGCGCGCGTCGCGGTTCTGCAGGTTGCGGCCGAATTTGGCGTGCAGCGCCGCTTCCGAAAGATACGTTATGTGCGCCGCCATGCGCGCGACGGCGAGACCGCGCCGCGGCACGCGACCTTCGCTCTCGTAACGTCCTTCGGCCCATTCGGGATCGGCCATCACGGCCTGGCGCCCGACTTCGTGGAAGGCGATGTTCTGTGCCGTGTGCTGCGCCGCTGTCGCGATAGGGATGGCGCAATGCAAGCGCTCGCCGAAATGCGCGGCCCATTCCAGCACCTGCATGCCGCCCATAGATCCGCCGGCGACGGCGAACAGTTTGTCGATGCCGAGATGGTCGATCAGGCGCACCTGCGCGCGGACCATGTCGCGGATGGTGATGACGGGAAAGCTCAAGCCGTAAGGCTTCTGCGTTGCCGGGTCGATGGACGCAGGGCCTGTCGAGCCGAGGCATCCGCCGAGAATGTTGGCGCAGATCACGAAGAAGCGGTCGGTGTCGATCGGCTTGCCAGGGCCGATCATGAGATCCCACCAGCCGCCCTTCCGGGTCACGGGGTTCGTATGGGCGAAGTATTGGTCGCCCGTCAGTGCATGACAAACGAGGATCGCGTTCGATTTGGCCGCATTGAGTGTGCCGGCCGTTTCATAGGCGACGGTGAACGGGCCGAGGCTTTTGCCGCAGTCGAGCGCGAGAGGATCGGACGCAGGGAACATGACGAACGGGCTCGACGGCGTCCGGGTTTCCCTGAGGGCGCTCTGCTTGACGTCGTGGGGTGATGGCGCTCCCCCATCGGGCGAGGATGGCCTCTGCCGCGGCTCGATCGAAACGCTCGCCATACGGTCTCTCCGCGCGGTCGGCTGTCACCGACACAAAAAATCCGGACTCGGGGCCGGCGATCGATGCCGTGCTCAACCGAATTCCGGATGCGCGCGGCCTCTTTAGCGAGTTGTTTTACGTGGCTGCAAGCCGGCCGGCCAAATCACCACGGATGAAAAGCTAATATGTAAGCTTGCGCTCCGACGTCAAGTGTCCGCAGCCTCCCGGCTCCCTCTGGACAGGTTACGTTATAACATCTTATAGAGATACCCTAGGTTGATGCATGGGAGCGGGTGATGCGGGTGATCAGGAGGCATTTGGGGGTTCTGGTCGCGGTCGGGCTCGCCTTTGCGATCGGCCCGGCAAGCGCCGACGAGCTCAATGTCGTGGCCACCATCAAGCCCATCCACTCGATTGCGGCTTCTGTCATGGCTGGCGTCGGCGAGCCGAAGCTGCTCATCGACGGCACGTCATCGCCGCATACCTTCACGCTCAAGCCGTCCGACGCAAAGGCGCTCAGCGCGGCCCGCGTCGTGTTCCGCGTCTCCGACGGGCTCGAGCCCTTCATGATCAAGGTGGCGCGCTCGCTGCCGAAGTCGGTCGAGGTCGTGGCTCTCGAGAAGGTGCCGGGGCTGACGCTTCTCGAGATGCGTAGCGGCGGCACGTTCGAGGATGATGATCACGGGCATGGTCACGGCAAGGGCGGCAAGCACGGCCATTCACACGATCACGACAAGAACGCGATCGACGGGCACCTCTACCTCGACCCGGCCAACGCCATCCTCATCGCGACGCACATCGCGACGGTGCTGGGCAAGGCGCATCCGGGCTCCGCGGAGCGCTTCAAGGCCAATGCCGAAGCCTTCGGCCGCGATATGCGCGCGCTCATGACCGAGCTCGAAGCGCGGACGAAGCCCCTCGCCGACCGGCCCTTCATCGTCTTCCACGATGCCTATCAGTATTTCGAGCGCCGCTTTGGACTAGAGGCCGCGGGATCGGTGACCGTCAGCCCGGACGTTTCACCAAGCGCGCGGCGCCTCTCGGCACTGCGTCGCAAGATCGGTTCGCTGAAGGCGGTGTGCGTTTTCTCCGAGCCGCAGTTCGAGCCGCGGCTCGTTGCGACGATCACCGAGAAGACGAATGCGCGTCGTGGCGTGCTCGATCCGCTCGGTGTGGCGATACCGGCCGGCGCCGCGCACTATCCGACGCTGCTGCGCAATCTCGCAGCAGATTTGGAAGCCTGCCTGAAGGCGTGAAGCGCGCCGCGCTTATTCGGCGGCGAGCTGGTTGACGGCCGGCGTCGCTTCCGTGCGCGGCTGCAGCTTGGCGACGAGGCGTTGGCCGTAATCGACCGCACGATCGACGACGAGCGTGCGTTGCCGATCGAGCGTGATCATGTGATAGCTGTCGTCCAGCACGATCACATCGACGAGGCCGCCAAGGGCGCGCTGAATCTCCGTCGTGTTCGAGAGATCCGCCTGGTCGTCATTGCGCGGGTGAAAGATGAGCGTCGGCTGCTTCACGTCGGCGAGCTGCTTGCGCACGGCGCTGCGCAGCGCCTTGAGCTCCCACAGCATCGCGCCGCTGCGGCCGAAGACATCCTTCATCGAGCGGCCTTCGCCCTGCAGCGAGTCGAGCGCGAACTGGCGAATGCGCTCGTCCTTGATGCCGTAGGGCGCGGTCTCGGCGAAGTTGAAGAGATTGGCAATCTGCTTCTGCGGCACGTACTTCATGAGACGCAGGGCACGCGGAACGGCCCAGCCGTTCGGCCAGAGCGTCGGCGCGAACAGCACTGTCGATGCGATCTCGTTGCGCCGCTCGGCGGCGAGACGCAGCGCAAGCAGCGCACCGGAGGAGAGTCCGCCCACAACGACCATGTCGCAACGCGCGCGCAGCTCATCGTGCGCGGCGACGACGCTGTCGTACCAATCCTGCCAAGTGGTCGCGCTGAGCTCTGCTTCGGTGCCGCCATGCCCTTCGAGCAGCGGGCAGTAGACTGCAAAGCCAGCCCGCGTCAGGCCTTGCGCGACGAAGCGCAACTCGACCGGCGTCCCGCCAAGCCCATGGACAAGAAGAAAGCCGATGCGGCCGTTCTCCCCAAAGCCCGGCTGGTCATAGACATACCGGTCACTCGCCACAACTTTACCCGTACTCTCAACTGCCTGCATGATTGAGATCATGTCCTTTTTTGACTTACGCTGCCCCGCCGGACGCCTTCTCAGCCCCGGGTGTCCGGCGGCCGCTCCGTACCGGCGGAGCGGGCGCCTCTTCGTCAAACGATCGTCAGAGCCTCTAGTTGCGAGTCACGCGCGTGATCAGGGCATCGAGCAGCCGCAGAGCGAGATCGATTTCGCTCTTCGAAATATGCAGGCTCGGTGCGAAGGTGATGACGTTCTTGTACCAACCGCCGATATCGAGAACGAGGCCGTACTTGCGGCCGTCGATGTCGATATCGCCCTTGAGGCCCTCGTCCACCATCAGGTCGACGAGACGCTTCGACGGCGTGAAGCTGTCGTGCGCCTCGCAGATTTCCGCGCGCAGCGCGAGGCCAAGACCATCGACGTCGCCAATGACCTTGTGGCGCTTCTGGAGATCCTTGAGGCCCTCGAGGAAGTACTTGCCCTTTTCCGCGACCATCGTCTCGTAGTCGGTCTCGGTCATCATGTGCAGGGCTTCGAGCGCGACCGCGGTGCCCATCGGGTTCGCGTTGAACGTCGAGTGCGTCGAGCCCGGCGGGAAGATCGTCGGGTTAATCATCTCCTCGCGCGCCCAGAGGCCGGCGAGGGGATTGAGGCCGTTGGTGATCGCCTTGCCGAACACGATAACGTCCGGCTTCACGCCGAAGTGCTCGATCGACCAGAGCTTGCCGGTGCGATAGATGCCCATCTGGATTTCGTCGGCGACGAGCAGGATGCCGTGATCGTCGAGGACCTTCTTGATGCCCCTGAAGAAGTTCGGCGGTGGAATGACGTAGCCGCCCGTGCCCTGGATCGGCTCGATGTAGAACGCGGCATATTCCGCTTCACCGGCCTTGGCATCCCAAACGCCGTTGTACTCGCTCTCGAAGAGGCGCGCGAACTTCTTCACGCAGAGCTCGCCATACTCCTCCTTCGACATGCCCTTGGGGCCGCGGAAGTGGTAGGGGAACTCGATGAACTGCGCGCGCTCGCCGAAATGGCCGTAGCGGCGGCGGTAGCGATACGAAGAGGTGATCGCCGAGGCGCCGAGCGTGCGGCCATGGTAGCCGCCCTCGAACGCGAACATCAGGCTCTTGCCCTTCTTGTAGTTGCGCACGAGCTTGAGGCTGTCCTCGACGGCCTGCGCGCCGCCGACATTGAAGTGCACGCGGCCCTTCATGCCGAACTTCTTCTCGGCATCCTGTGCGATGATCGTCGCGAGCTCGATCTTCTCACGGTGGAGATACTGCGAGGCGACTTGCGGCAGGCGATCGAGCTGGCGATGCGCGGCCTCGTTGAGGCGCGGATTGCGGTAGCCGAAGTTCACGGCCGAGTACCACATCTGCAGGTCCAGGAACTCCCGGCCCTGGGCGTCGTACATGAACGAGCCGTCGCAGTGATCGAAGATTTTCGGCGGGTTGGTGTAGTGCACCGTGTCGCCGTGCGAGCAATAGATGTCCTCGAGCTTCAGAAGCTCTTCTTCGGTCCTCGGCGTGGCGGAGCCCGATGCCGTGGTGGCGCCGGCATCGTTCCAGTGTACGGACTTGTCCATGAGGCTACTCGTCTCTTGCTTGTTCTGTGACGATGATGGGTTCGCCGCTGCCCGTGCGATCGTCGAGCCAGCGCACGAAAATCTCGGTCGCTTCGTCGAAGTTCTCGATGACAAAGTGGGGGAGCGCGCTCCTCCGGCAGTGCTCGACGAGCGAACTCTTCGCGAGGACGAGGTCAGCACGTCCCGCAACGCAGAAGTCGCTGCGCCCGTCGCCGACCACGACACGGACAGACCCCCGCGCCGCATCTGCAAACTGGCACTTGCAGTTTCCGGAGAGCGGCTGGCAGTCACCCCGTGCATGAGGGAACGTCAGCCGCCAGCGGTCTGTTCCGATCGCCTCCAAGCGGTTGGCGCGATACGGGAGGTCGAGACCTGCGCGACGGAGAACTGTGCCGACCGTGCGGTCCAGTCCGTCGGAAACGACCATAATGTCGAGATCGCGCTCCTGGCATTCTGCAACGAAAGACAGAAAGCCGGGATCGATCTCAATTCCGGACACGAAGTCGTCGTATTGTTTGGGCGTCGCCTTGATCAGATTGATCTGGCGCACCAAGCATTCGCGCGAACCAATACGGCCCGCTTGCCAGTCGGCTTCAATATCCAGCCAGCCGGGCTCAGCGAAACGCTCGAGCAGCGCATCCGTCGTATCAACCGTTGCTATTGTCCCGTCGAAATCGACGAGCACGCAGCACTTCAAACGTCCACTCGACACGTCGCTGGAACTCTTTGATTGTGTCCGATGATTTGGGGTTGCTACCCCAAAGACCGAAGTTCTACAACTCTTTTGGGGTCACGTGCAGCGAGGGCCGCCGTTTTTCGTTAATGGCTGCCCACCGATTGGCTCGATGTATTCAGATCATCCTCAGCAAACACGGTTTGCATTCGGATTGATCTTAGCTATCTCGTTGCAATAACCTCAGTTTTTCCCATCTTGAAGCACATTTCAGCCCAATACTGCCGATGCTTTGCTTCCGTTTGGTAAGTTGGCATCGGCGGCCGCGTGTTCAAGCCTTGGATAGTGGCTGGTTCGTGACCAGTTTGTGACGGCCTGTCTCAGGCCCGCTTTGCGGCGCCCGGAGCAAAGGCGATATCCGGCTCCGAAACACAATGAGATGTTCTGTCGCGCGTCCAAACGTGCCCTGGTGTCGGTGTCCGTCACGGTCATAATTGGTAAATGTAATCGGGCACGGACCTATGGCGCGAAACTCACGAATTTCCGAGACTTATCGGCGCCGTTTGCGCCTTTCATCGCGCGATGTGCTGGTCGCCGCCGTCGTGACGGCACTGGCCGGCGTGGCCATTGTCACGGCCGTCTGGAAGCCGTCCATGCAAGGCTCGCAAACTGTCGGTCCCCTCCAGACGAAGTCTTCGCCGTAGGTCGCATTTCTTCTTTACGTTGTGGAATGCGCGGCGCCATCGCCCCGCCATGGCGCCGTTCGATAATATCTTCTGCCGGGCTGATTGCCGGAATTGCCACGGGGGTTTAGCCTCGCCGTTGACGCGCCGCGCCGACCCGCATGGCAGTCTTGCAGGCAGCGCAATTCGCCGTGGCGACCAGCGTCCTCAACAAAAAGTGAGCGGCCCAACCCATGATGCCCGCCCTTACAGCCGTCGCCGCAGGCCTGTTCAGCCTCGTTCTGGCCCTCCCAGGCGCCGCGCAGACGACCGGACCGGCAGATAGTGGTTTGCAGCGCAATGACCAGTCGGTGCGCACGGCGCCGGCCGCGCCACCGGCGACCCGCGAGGTCGCGCCCGACCGCGAGCGCAAGGCCGAGCCGCCTGCGCGGACGGACGACGAGTTCGATCTGCCGCCGGCAGGCTGCCGCGATCGTGGGAATAAGCTCGACTTGATCGTCTGAGCGGTCGGCGGGCTTTCAACGCCTTCAGTTGCTCTTGGCCGCCGATGCTGAGCCGCTGCCGCTCTCCATGCGCTTTGGCGCGCTTGCGGCCGCCTCGGTGGTCGCGCGCTTCTTCGCCTTCGCGTTCGCGCGCGCCTTCTTGCTGCGCTTGGTCGGAACGGCGCGCGCCTGCCGCTTCCCATTGCAGGCGAAGGACGCGACGAGGTCACGGACGCTGCGCGGCGTCGTGCTCTCAGCGCTGACCGGAACCGTATCGACGGTCGCGCTTGAGAGTATCTCCTTCCAGCCATAGGTGCGGAAGCCATGCTCGAGCAGGCTCGCCGCGCGCAGGCTGCGGTCACGTGACGTGTACTCGCCGAGCACGACCGCTGCGAGACGCCGGTTGTCGCGCGTCGCCGTGGCGACGACATTGAATCCGGAGTCGCAGATGAAGCCCGTCTTCAGACCATCCGCACCTTCGTACGTGCGCAAAAGGCCGTTGTGCGTACGCAGTCGCCGGCGCCCGATCTGCATGTCCGCCATGGCCCAGAGCTCGCCGTAGCCCGGATAATCACTGAGCACGGCGCGCGTGAGCCGCGCCAGATCGCGCGCCGTCGTCACCTGCTCGGGCGCGGGCAGACCGTGCGGATTGACGAAGCGTGTCTGCGTCATGCCGAGCCGGAGCGCCGTCTCGTTCATCTTGCGAACGAACGCCTCCTCGGTGCCGCCGATGGCTTCGGCGAGCATGACCGCCGAGTCGTTCGCGGATTTGATGATGAGCGCCTTCAGCGCGAGGTTCACGCTGAGCTCCGCACCCACGGGAAAGCCGAGCTTGCTCGGCGGCAGTGCGTGCGCGTTGGCGCTTACGGGGATTTTCTGCTCGAGCGTGACCGCGCCTGATTTCAGGGCCTCGAACACGAGGTAGGCCGTCATGATCTTGGTCAGCGAAGCGGGATGCCACGGCTGATCCTGATCCTCGGCATAAAGGACTCTGCCGTTCGTCGTGTCGAACAGCAATGCCGGTCCGCTCGCTGCAGTGCCCGACCAGCCGAGCAACAACGCCAGCGCAATGGCGGTCTTCCGCACGACCATTCTGCTCAGTCCCTCTTTGTATTCCGCGTTCATGGCAGCCGCTGCCGAGTGTGCTCGCCCTCGGGGGCTGCCGACCGGCCGCGCGACTCAACAGCGGCGGTCAGCATATCCGACTGCGGCCGACACTAGCCTGATCCGCCGGCTGATTCATGGCCGACTTGCGAATTATGCTGAATGAGCGGTCATTCGCCGCTCCCCGCGGCGCTCGGGCCACACGGTTAAGACTTCGTTACTTTTTGCCGCGGTCCGGATAGCTGCGCGCCATGCCGTCACGTACGTCGTTCTGGATACCGTACTGCGCGAATGGATAACGGAAGCCGTTTTTCGCGAGCGCCTCCATGCCCGTGATCGCTTTCGAGAGCTGATCCGGCGGCAGCGCCATCAGCATCTCGTCGTCCAGCACACCGCCGTAGCGGCGCTCGGCGAAGCAGGGGATCGACAGCGACGGCTCGCGCTTCGTCAGCGCCCGTCCCCAGCTATCGGCACAGGCGCTTTCGCCGACCACGCCCCAATCGAACTTCTTGTAGCCCGCCCACTGCAGTCCATTGATGAAGTACATCATGGCGCCCGGCGTCGCGTAGAAGAGGACGATGTCCGGCGGATCGAGGCGGCCCGCCGAGAGCGGTGCCACGGCCAGCGCGTCGTATCTGCCATCGGGCACGCAGTGCATGGCCGACTGGTGCTCCTTCGCGTCCTCGGGCGTCGAGAACCAGACGTTGACCATGTGTGCGCCCGACTTCCATTTCGCGTCCTTCGCGCCGCCGAGGCCGACCACGGCCCGGCATTGCGCGCCGACGAGATCATCGGACGTGATGCCGACCGTCCAGCCGAGCCGCGACGCCTGCGCGACAACCTGATCGAGCGTGTGCACCGCCTTTGGCCGGCGGATGCGCGGGATGGCCTCCATCTCGCTGCGATCCTCGAAGAGCTTCATGGCAAACGGGAAGGAGCGCAGGCGGAGCAGGCGCTCGAGGTCCGCCGCAAGCTTCGCGTAGTCAAAGAGAGCCGCTTCCGGGGCGTGCAGTGCGGTCATCTTTGGGATCTCCCTGGCATCGTTCTAATGTTGGCCGATATTGTGCGCTCGCGCGACGCGGTGCAAGGTGCCGCGCTTTGCCGAGGAGGATGGCTGATGCTCGCGATTGGGGATCTCGTGCTACGGCGCGCGGCGGACACGGATGTCGACGCGGTCGTCGATGTCCAGCGCGCAGCCTATGCCCGCAATCGCGAGCTGCTCGGCGTCGAGCCCCTGCCGCTCCAGGCGGATTATGCCGCCATCTTCCACGACTACGAGGTCTGGGTGACCGGCGATGATGCCATCACGGGCGTGCTCATACTCGAGCCACGCGCCGCGGACCTCCTCATCTGGAGCATTTCCGCCGATCCACGGCGGCAGCAGGCGGGCCTTGGCCGCGCCATGCTCGCCGCCGCCGAGTTGCGGGCGCGCGAACTGGGCCTCGACACCATGCGACTCTATACCGGTACGGTACTGCGCCATCTCGTCGACTGGTACGGCCGCAACGGCTATACGGTCGAGCGCATCGAGGAGCTCAGTGATCGCTCCGTCACGCACATGTTGAAACATCTCGATGCGGCGCCATCGCCAGTGGACTGAGAACTGCTCGGGGTCCAAGGTTCGATCGATAAAGTGAAGCACACGCAACAGCGGGAGTGCCATGTTCCCCCTGTCCAAGATGCTCGCCTCGTTCGTGAAGGTCGGCACGCTCAATGTCGTCGACGCGGAGGGCAAGACGCATGTGTTCGGCGGCGTGAAGCCGGGGCCGAGCGCAAACATGCGTCTCACGGACCCGAGCCTCTATCGCAAGCTCTTCTTCAATCCGGAGCTGCACGCCGGCGAAGCCTACATGGACGGGCGCCTCACGTTTCCCGATACGGGACTGCGCGCCTTCCTGACGCTCTTCTCGGTCAATCGGCTCTCGCTCGGCAATCAGCCGCTGCAGCGTGTGCTGCGGGGCGTGTCGCGCGGGCTCAAGCGCTTTCAGCAGGCGAACCCGATCGGCAAGGCGCAGCAGAACGTCGCGCATCACTACGATCTCGGCAATGCCTTCTACGAGCTCTTCCTCGATAAGGAGCTGTTCTATTCCTGCGCATACTTCCGCGACAAGAACGACACGCTCGAAACCGCGCAGCGCAACAAGTGCCGCCTCATCGCGGCGAAGCTCTGCCTGAAGCCGGGCATGAAGGTGCTCGATATCGGCTCGGGCTGGGGCGGGCTCGCGCGGTATCTCGCGCAGGTCGCCGATGTCGAGGTGACGGGCGTCACGCTTTCGAAGGAGCAGTATGCGCTCGCGGTCGCGCGCACGAAGGCCGCGGGGCTCGATGGGCGCGTGAAATTTGCGCTGGAGGACTATCGCAAGCTCGCGACGAAGTTCGACCGCATCGTCTCGGTCGGCATGTTCGAGCACGTTGGCGTCGGCCACTACAGCGAGTTCTTCGCCAAGGTGAATGACCTCCTCACCGACGACGGTCTCATGCTGCTGCACTCGATCGGGAAGATGAGCCCGCCCGGTACGGCGAGCCCGTGGCTGAGGAAGTACATTTTTCCAGGTGCATACTCGCCGGCGCTATCGGAAGTCTTTCCCGCGACCGAGAACAACAGCCTTTGGGTCACTGACCTCGAGTTCTTGCGCATCCACTACGCGAATACGCTCAAGCACTGGCACGCGCGGTTCGAAGCGAACCGTGAGGCGATCGCGAAGATGTACGACGAGCGCTTCTGCCGCATGTGGGAATTCTACCTGATCAGCGCGGAGATGATGTTCCGCACTGGCTCACAGGAAGTCTTCCACATGCAGCTGGCCAAGAAGCGCGACGCAGCGCCCATCGTGCGCGACTATGCCGTCGACGTGCAGCGCGACTATGAGCGCATCGAGCGCGAGCGCGGGATCGGCTGGGGCTAAATCAGGCTGCCCCGTTCGGCGCGGGCTTGCGCCGCGCGCGCTCGCGCTTTGCCGTGTTGGTCATCTTTCCAGCCGCGGCGTCGAGCTTGCGCTGTGCCGCGTTGAACGTATCGCGCAGCGCTAGGAATACGTCCGCGTAATCTCCCTCGCTGTTGATCACGATCGGTTGCTGGCCGGGCATCCCGATGTCGATCTTGACGGCGAACATCTTGGCGCGGGCGTCCGTCCGGTTCGGTGACGTGACCACCACACGAGCGTGGGTGATGCGGTCGAAATGACCGCGCAGGCGCGCGAATTTCTCATTGATGCGCGCCTCGAGCGCGTCGCTCTTGTCTACGCCGTGGAACGAGATCTCGAGGGGTGTCGTCATGCTGGGGCAACCTTTCTTTTGCGGCTGATTGGCTGGCCATACTTATGGACGTGGGAGCCGGTCCGGGCCGGATCAAGGGGATGACAGCCCATTTTCTCTGATTGGACATTGCGATCGATCATTGCGGCATGGTGCGGGATGATTTCATACTGAAGGGTCTCCAAAATTTCGGGCATTTGCATGAGCGGACTATTCTTCGTTACGGGCGGATCTCGTGGCATCGGCGCGGCGGCAGCGCACCTCGCAGCCGAGCGCGGCTATGACGTCGCGCTGACGTACATCGGCCGCAAGGATGCCGCAGAAACTGCGGTCGCCGATATCGAGAAGCTCGGCCGGCGGGCGGTCGCCATCCAGTGCGACGTTGCCGATCCGGTCGCGATCCGTATCGCGTTCGAAGTCGTCGACCGCACGTTCGGCCGCCTCGACGCCTTCTTCAACAACGCCGGCATTCTCTGGCCGCACACGCGCTTCATCGACATCAGCGCGGAGCAGCTTGCGCGGACGATCGCGGTCAATCTCGTCGGCCCCTTCCACGCCAACCAGCACGCCATCCGGCGCATGTCGACGCGGTTCGGCGGCAAGGGTGGCGCGATCGTCAACATGTCGTCGATGGCGGCCCGCCTCGGCGGTGCCTTCGAGTGCGTCGACTATGCGGTGTCGAAGGGTGGCATGGACACGATGACCATCGGGCTCGCGAAGGAGCATGCGGCCGAGGGCATCCGCGTCAACGGCGTACGTCCCGGCGTCATCGAGACGGACATTCACGCGAGCGCGGGTGATCCCGGTCGCGTCGCGCGCATCGCTTCGAGCGTGCCGATCGGACGCGGCGGGACGGCGCGCGAGGTCGCCGAGACGGTTCTCTGGCTCTGCTCGCCCGAAGCTTCCTACGTGACGGGCGTCACGATCGACGTCGCCGGTGGTCGCGGGCTTTGACGGTGCGTGCGCGTCGGCGTCACGCGCTCCCGCAGAAGCCGTGCGCCTTCACCACGCGCTTCTCCGAGGGCGGGAACTTCGCCAGCCGATCCGCCGGCCGCACCGGACGGCGCACGAGCTCGCCGCCGCAGTTCGGACAGCGCCCGCCCGGCAATCGATGCTCTGCGCAGTCCGCGCAGAACGTGCACTCGAAGGAGCAGATCAGCGCATCCGGCGCGTCCGCAGGCAGGTCCTTGTCGCAGCATTCGCAGTTTGGTCTGAGCGCCAGCATGGGCCGACTCCATCCGATCAGAAGAACGCCTGCAGCCCGGTCTGGGCGCGGCCGAGGATGAGCGCGTGTACGTCGTGCGCGCCCTCGTATGTGTTCACGGTCTCGAGGTTCGCCGCGTGCCGCATCACGTGATACTCGATCTGGATGCCATTGCCGCCGTGCATGTCGCGTGCGACGCGGGCGATGTCGAGCGCCTTGCCACAGTTGTTGCGCTTGATGATCGAGATGGCCTCGGGTGCGAGACGGCCCTCGTCGAAGAGGCGACCGCAACGGAGCGCCGCCTGCAGGCCCAGTGAAATCTCCGTCTGCATGTCGGCGAGCTTCTTCTGCACGAGCTGCGTCTGCGCGAGCGGGCGGCCGAACTGCTTACGATCGAGCGTATACTGGCGTGCGCGGTGCCAGCAGTCTTCCGCAGCACCCATGGCGCCCCACGCAATGCCGTAGCGCGCGCGATTTAGACAGCCGAACGGCCCCTTGAGACCCGAGACATTCGGCAGCATCGCGCTTTCCGGTACGACAACGCCGTCCATGACGACCTCGCCGGTGATCGAGCAGCGCAGGCTGAGCTTGCCGCCGATCTTCGGCGCCGACAGCCCCTTCATGCCCTTTTCGAGAATGAACCCGCGGATTTCATCACCGTGCGCCGCCGACTTCGCCCATACGACGAACACGTCGGCGATCGGTGCATTCGAGATCCAGGTCTTGTTGCCCGTCAGCCGGTAGCCGTCGGCAACTTTCTCGGCGCGCGTCTTCATGCCGCCGGGGTCGGAGCCCGCGTCGGGCTCGGTCAGGCCGAAGCAGCCGACGTACTCGCCGCTCGCGAGCTTCGGGAGGTACTTCATGCGCTGCTCTTCCGAGCCGTACGCGTAGATCGGATACATGACGAGGGAGGACTGCACGGAATTCATCGAGCGGTAGCCCGAGTCCACGCGCTCCACCTCGCGCGCGACGAGGCCGTACGAGACATAGTTCGCGCCCGCGCAGCCGTACTTCTCCGGAATCGTCACGCCGAGCAGGCCGAGCGCGCCCATCTCGGTGAAGATCTCGCGGTCCGTGCGCTCTTCGAGGTAGGCGGAGATGACGCGCGAGGCGAGCTTGTCCTGGCAGTAGTCGCGCGCCGTGTCGCGGATCATGCGCTCGTCCTCGGTGAGCTGCTCTTCGATGAGGAACGGGTCGTCCCACTGAAAGGCGGCGCGAGAGGCCTTGGCGGCTTTGTCCTGCATGATCCGTGTTTCCGATCGTCCGGTGTGAGAGCGTGAGTTCACCGATCATATTATCACTTCGCGAGGTCCTTGAACCCCTTCGTATTGCCGCGCTGCCCGTGCGGTTCCTGACGTTCCGGCCAGCCCTGTGCTCGCCACCTGAATATCGATCAGTAGGCGCTCCTGCGGCTTTGGCTGACCAGAATGTCGCAACTCCTGGCCCGAGGCGCCTTTCCGGCGCTGGGGCAACCGCTCGGTCTTGAATTAAGTGCGTGTCATTCTTATCTAAAATGCTCGTGGGGAGAGGGTCGGCGGACTGCGCCGCTCCCCCCGCGACGGAAGTCAAGAAAAAAGTAATCAGCGGGCTTGTATCGGCTGCGGGTAACCTCTATAAGAGGCGTCCGAAACACATCCAAGCGAAAGTCGGCAGAGCAGCAGACGGGACTGAAAACCCGGGAACTGCGTTGTCGGCTGCACTTCGTTTGCGATGTCCGTTGCGGCGCGGACTGCGGGGTCTCGCGAAGGTCGATCCACCTGAATGTGTATGCCTGACCGTATTCGGGGGTGGACCTCGAGGGGTGTAGCTCAATTGGTAGAGCGTCGGTCTCCAAAACCGAAGGTTGGGGGTTCGAGACCCTCCGCCCCTGCCAAGAGGCCCCGAAGCGAGACCGTCGTTAGCGGCAGGGATTTGAGCGTGAGCGTCCTCGTTGGTCCTCTCGCCACGGACAGGCAGGGAATGAGAAGAGATGGCGAGAACCAATCCCCTCGAGTTTCTCCAGCAGGTGCGCCAGGAAACGGCGAAGGTCACGTGGCCGACCTGGAAGGAGGTCTGGATCACAACGGCCTTGGTGCTCGTCATGGTTACGCTCGCGGCGATCTTTTTTACGCTTGTGGATCAAGGCATTGGATGGCTCGTGCAGCTTGTGCTGAACGCGTTCCGCTGACGGGACGGCGGTCGGCCGCCGAGCCGACCCGGCGCGTGTGGATGGGTTGACAGCAGGGCAGCATGGCAAAGCGCTGGTACATTGTTCACGCCTACTCGAACTTCGAGAAGAAGGTCGCGGAGGCCATCAAGGAGCGGGCGAAGGCTGCCGGTCTCGACCATCTTTTCGAGGAGGTGCTGGTTCCGTCCGAGGACGTCATCGAGCTGCGCCGCGGTCGCAAGATCCACGCCGAGCGCAAGCTCTTCCCGAGCTATGTGCTCGTGAAGATGGAGATGACCGACCCGGCGTTCCTGCTGATCAAGAATACGCCGAAGGTGACGGGCTTCCTCGGCGCGGACAACAAGGCGGTCCCGATCTCGGAAGAGGAAGCCATGCGCATCCTCAACCAGGTCAAGGAGGGCGTCGAGCGGCCGAAGCCGACGGTCACCTTCGAGATCGGCGAGCAGGTCAAGGTGGCAGACGGGCCGTTCGCGAGCTTCAGCGGCCTCGTCGAGGAGGTCGACGAGGAGCGGTCCCGCCTCAAGGTGGCGGTCTCGATCTTTGGACGGCCGACGCCGGTGGAGCTGGAATTCACGCAGGTCGAGAAGGTGGGATGAAGCTCGTCCCGGCACGGCCTGCGCGCTGACGGCTGGAAGAACAACGAATACGAGCGGACGGCCTTTCGGATCGAGGGCACGCCGCCGCGGGAGAGGACAGAATTGGCACGACGCGGACGTCCGGATGGCGAAAGCCAATGGGCCCTTCGTCGCGTCTCGTGCGGGAGGGCTGAAGCCGGCCCGATTGACCGCTAACCCTGGGGGCCTCGGCCTCCGAACTGTGAGCAGGGGATAGAGTAGAAAGATGGCGAAAAAGATAGACGGCTACATCAATCTGCAGGTGAAGGCCGGTCAGGCCAATCCTGCACCGCCGATCGGGCCCGCGCTCGGTCAGCGCGGCGTGAACATTATGGAGTTCTGCAAGTCCTTCAACGCCAAGACGAAGGATATGGAGCAGGGCACGCCGATCCCGGTCAAGATCACGGTTTTCTCGGACCGCTCGTTCACCTTCGAGATGAAGACGCCGCCGGCGTCTCACTTCCTCAAGAAGGCGGCGGGCATCGAGTCCGGCTCCAAGGAGACCGGCCGCACGTCGGCGGGCAGCGTGACGATGGCCCAGGTGCGCGAAATCGCCAAGACCAAGATGAAGGACCTCAACACGGACGACCTCGATGCGGCGGCGAAGATCATCGCCGGCTCGGCGCGGTCCATGGGCCTTCGGGTGACGGAGTAACGGGCGATGGCAAAAGCGACCAAGGAAGTGATCAGCGCAACGCGTCTCGCGGGCGGCAAGCGCCTCGCGGCGCTCCGGTCCACCGTCGACCGCAACAAGAGCTACGGCATCGACGAGGCTGTGAAGCTCGTGAAGTCCAATGCCAAGGCGAAGTTCGACGAGACGGTCGAGCTTGCGATGAACCTCGGCGTCGATCCGCGCCATGCCGACCAGATGGTGCGCGGGGTGTGCAACCTGCCGCACGGCTCGGGCCGCACGCAGCGCGTCGCCGTGTTCGCGCGCGGGCCGAAGGCGGAAGAGGCGAAGGCCGCTGGTGCCGACATCGTCGGTGCCGAGGACCTCGTCGAGCAGGTCAGCAAGGGTCAGATCAATTTCGACCGCTGCATCGCGACGCCGGACATGATGGGCCTCGTCGGCCGTCTGGGCAAGGTGCTCGGCCCCCGCGGCCTCATGCCGAACCCGCGCGTCGGCACCGTGACCATGGATGTCAAGACCGCCGTCGAAGGCGCCAAGGGCGGCGCCGTCGAGTTCCGCGTCGAGAAGTCCGGCATTATCCATGCCGGCGTCGGCAAGGCGAGCTTCACGGAGCAGGCCCTGGTCGAGAACATCAAGGCGTTTGTCGACGCCGTGGTGAAGGCGCGTCCCGCCGGCGCCAAGGGCACTTACCTGAAGAAGGTCGCCGTGACCTCCTCGCAGGGCCCCGGCGTGAAGGTCGACACGTCGAGCGTGACGAGCGGAGCCGTGGCTCCGGCCTGATCGCCGAGACAAGAATTCCGGATCGCGAGATCCGGAGCAGGAGGGAAGGCTCAGGCTTTCTCTCCGACCTGTCCAAGATTGCTGGTGGTGACCTCGGTCACCTTAAGCCAACCGGGCCAGCATGAGACGGGAGACGGCCGGAACCGGCGCTCGCAGGAGCGCTCCTTCGCCGAAAGGTGAGGGCCGGTTCGAACCTCTTGGGAAGCGCCGTGCCGTCGGTTTCGACGCGCGGGCGGACAGGACCGCAGCGTCGCCGCAGCGAGGAACCGCAAGTTCCCTGCTCCCGGCGGCAAGGTGCAACCCGCGATGTCGCCCGCAAGGGCGTAGTCGCACGATGGAGAGTGTAGCCAGGTGGATAGAGCTGCCAAGCAAGAGCTCGTCACGACGCTCCACGACGTGTTCAAGGACACGGGCGTGATTGTCGTGGCCCACTACGCCGGCATGACCGTCGCCCAGATGACCGATTTCCGCAAGCGCATGAAAGAAGCTGGCGGAACGGTCAAGGTGGCGAAGAACACGCTGGCGGTTCTGGCGCTCAAGGAGACCAACTCGGAAGGCATCTCGAAGTTGTTCAAGGGGCAAACAGTCATTGCCTACTCGAGCGACCCGATGGTGGCCGCGAGGATTGCCGTCAAGTACAGCCGGGAGAACGAGAAGCTCGTGATCCTCGGCGGTGCGATGGGGAGCAACATCCTCGACTCCACGAGCGTCAAAGCACTCGCCGACCTCCCCTCGCTGGACGAGCTGAGGGCGAAGCTCATCGGTCTCCTCAACGCGCCGGCGACGAAGATCGCCCGCACGATCAAGGAGCCGGGAGCCAAGCTCGCGCGCGTCATCCAGGCGCAGGCGAGCAAAGGCGAAGCCGCTTGAGAAGTGGCGCGGCGCTGATCGCCGCGAGCCGATTGAACAGAACCTGGACCGCCGAGCGGTTCGAACCGAACTCAAGGAAACACTGAAATGACCGATCTTGCGAAAATCGTCGACGACCTGTCGAAGCTGACCGTCCTCGAGGCGGCTGACCTCGCCAAGATGCTCGAAGAGAAGTGGGGCGTCTCGGCTGCGGCCGCTGTCGCCGTTGCGGCGGCTCCCGCTGCCGGCGCTGCTGCCGCTGTCGAGGAGCAGACCGAGTTCACCGTCATCCTGAAGGCGGCGGGCGACAAGAAGATCAACGTGATCAAGGAAGTTCGCGCCATCACTGGTCTCGGCCTGAAGGAAGCCAAGGACCTCGTCGAGGCCGGCGGCAAGACCGTCAAGGAAGGCGTGACGAAGGACGAGGCTGCGAAGCTCAAGAAGCAGCTCGAGGACCAGGGCGCCCAGGTCGAAGTGAAGTAAGGCGCTTTTCGATTGTCCGGGCCGGCTCCTTCATCGGGGCCGGTCCGGGGGCAACTCCCCCGAGGGCCCTGCTGCCGCGACACGCGGCAATGGACCTTCCGGCGAGTTGCGCGAGGACTGGCTGAGAGCGGCCGGTCCCGCGCCTGCGAGATGACATTCACGAGATGTGCCGATGGGAGGCCAGCCCCATCCCGCCATCTCAGACCCGAGAGGAGCGCACATGGCTGAAAATTTCACCGGCCGCAGGCGGATGAGGAAGCGGTTCGGCTCGATCGCCGAAGTGGCGGAGATGCCGAACCTGATCGAGGTGCAGAAGAGCTCCTACGATGACTTCCTGATGGTCAAGGAGCCGGCCGGCGGCCGTCCCGAGACCGGCCTGCAGGCGGTGTTCAAGTCGGTGTTCCCGATTTCGGACTTCTCGGGCAAGGCCACGCTCGAGTTCGTCCGCTACGATTTCGATCCGCCGAAGTTCGACGTCGACGAGTGCCAGCAGCGCGACATGACCTATGCCGCTCCGCTACGCGTGAAGCTGCGCCTTATCGTGTTCGATATAAACGAGGAGACCGGCTCGCGCTCCATCAAGGGCGTGAAGGAGCAGGACGTCTATATGGGCGACATGCCGTTCATGACCCAGAACGGCACGTTCATCATCAACGGCACCGAGCGCGTCATCGTCTCGCAGATGCACCGTTCGCCGGGCGTTTTCTTCGATCATGACCGCGGCCGCACGCATGCCTCGGGCAAACTGCTGTTCGCAGCGCGCATCATTCCCTATCGCGGCTCCTGGCTCGACTTCGAGTTCGACGCCAAGGACGTCGTCTATGTGCGCATCGACCGTCGCCGCAAGCTGCCGGTGACGACGCTGCTCTATGCGCTCGGTCTCGACGACGAGCAGATTCTCGGCACGTTCTACGGCTCGATCCTGGTCCGCCAGACCAAGAAGGGCTGGACCATGCCGTTCATCCCCGAGAAGATGCGCGGCGTGACGCCGGCGGCCGACATCGTCGATGCCAAGTCCGGTACCGTCGTCGCAAAGGCGGGCGAGAAGGTTTCCGTGCGCCGTGCGCGCGAGCTCGCCGAGAGCGGCATCAAGGAAGTTCTGATCGCGCCCGAGGATCTCGTCGGCAAGTATCTCGCCGAGGACATCGTCGATCTTTCGACGGGCCAGATCTACGGCGAAGCCGCGAACGAGCTCGACCAGAAGCTGCTCGACAAGCTGACCGAGGCCGGCGTTGCCGAGTTCACGGTGCTCGACATCGACCACGTGACCGTCGGCGATCACATCCGCCTGACGCTCAAGGTCGACAAGAACGCCAACCGCGACGAAGCGCTGCTCGACATCTACCGCGTCATGCGTCCCGGCGAGCCGCCGACCATCGATGCGGCCGAGACGCTGTTCCACGGCCTGATGTTCGATCCCGAGCGCTACGATCTCTCGGCCGTTGGCCGCGTGAAGATGAACATGCGTCTCGGCGACATCAAGGATTTCGTTCCCGCCGAAGACACGGTGCGCGTTCTCAGGCCCCAGGACATCCTGGCGGTCGTGCGGACGCTCGTCGATCTGCGTGATGGCAAGGGCGAGATCGACGACATCGACCATCTCGGCAACCGGCGCGTGCGCTCGGTCGGCGAATTGATGGAGAACCAGTACCGCATCGGCCTCCTGCGCATGGAGCGCGCCATCAAGGAGCGCATGAGCTCTGTCGATATCGACACGGTCATGCCGCAGGACCTGATCAACGCCAAGCCGGCCGCGGCAGCGGTGCGCGAGTTCTTCGGCTCCTCGCAGCTCAGCCAGTTCATGGACCAGACGAACCCGCTCTCCGAGATCACGCACAAGCGGCGTCTCTCGGCGCTGGGTCCGGGCGGCCTCACGCGCGAGCGTGCGGGCTTCGAGGTCCGCGACGTGCATCCGACGCACTACGGCCGCATCTGCCCGATCGAGACGCCGGAAGGCCCGAACATCGGCCTCATCAACTCGCTCGCGACGTTCGCGCGCGTGAACAAGTACGGCTTCATCGAGAGCCCGTACCGCAAGGTCAAGGACAGCCGGGTGACCGACGAGGTCGTGTATCTCTCGGCCATGGAGGAGATGCGCCACCACGTCGCGCAGGCCAACGCCGAGATCGACGACAAGGGCCGCCTCACCGGCGACCTCATCACGTGCCGCTTCAATGGTGACGTGCTTCTGGTAACGCCTGACAAGGTCGACTACATCGACGTGAGCCCGAAGCAGCTCGTGTCGGTCGCGGCGGCGCTCATCCCGTTCCTCGAGAACGACGACGCCAACCGCGCCCTCATGGGCTCGAACATGCAGCGTCAGGCCGTGCCGCTTCTCCGCGCCGAGGCGCCGCTCGTCGGCACCGGCATGGAAGAGGTCGTAGCGCGCGACTCGGGCGCCGCGATCGCTGCGCGCCGCACCGGCATCGTCGATCAGGTGGACGCGACGCGTATCGTCGTTCGTGCGACGGCGGAGACCGATCCGTCGAAGCCGGGCGTCGACATCTATCGTCTGCGCAAGTTCCAGCGCTCGAACCAGAACACCTGCATCAACCAGCGTCCGCTCGTGACGGTGGGCGATAGCGTGCAGGCCGGTGAGATCATTGCCGACGGTCCTTCGACGGACCTCGGTGACCTCGCGCTCGGCAAGAACGTGCTCGTCGCGTTCATGCCGTGGATGGGCTACAACTTCGAGGACTCGATCCTGCTCTCGGAGCGTGTCGTCGCCGACGACATCTTCACCTCGATCCACATCGAGGAGTTCGAGCTCAGCGCCCGCGACACGAAGCTCGGCCCCGAGGAAATCACGCGCGACATTCCGAACGTCTCGGAAGAAGCGCTGAAGAACCTCGACGAAGCCGGCATCGTCTACATCGGCGCCGAGGTTCAGCCGGGTGACATCCTCGTCGGCAAGATCACGCCGAAGGGCGAGAGCCCGATGACGCCGGAAGAGAAGCTGCTCCGCGCCATCTTCGGCGAGAAGGCGTCCGACGTGCGCGACACGTCGCTGCGTCTGCCGCCGGGTGTTGCGGGCACGGTCGTCGAGGTGCGCGTCTTCAATCGCCATGGCGTCGAGAAGGACGAGCGCGCCATGTCGATCGAGCGCGAGGAGATCGAGCGTCTCGCCAAGGACCGCGACGACGAGCTCCAGATTCTCGACCGTAACGTCTACGGCCGTCTGCGCGAGTCGCTCATGGGCCGCGAGGTCTCCAAGGGACCGAAGGGCGCGCGCAAGGGCACCGAGATCAACGACGAGATCCTGGACGATATCCCGCGTAGCCAGTGGTGGGAGATCGGCCTCAAGGACGAGAAGGCCATGGCGGCCGTCGAGGCCATCGGCAAGCAGTACGAGGAGGCCAAGAAGAGCCTCGAGCGTCGCTTCGTCGACAAGGTCGAGAAGCTGCAGCGCGGTGACGAGTTGCCGCCCGGCGTGATGAAGATGGTCAAGGTCTTCGTCGCGGTGAAGCGGAAGATCCAGCCGGGCGACAAGATGGCCGGCCGTCACGGCAACAAGGGCGTCGTCTCGCAGATCGTGCCTGTCGAGGACATGCCGTTCCTCGAGGACGGCACGCACGTCGACGTGGTGCTCAATCCGCTCGGCGTGCCCTCGCGCATGAACGTCGGGCAGATCCTCGAGACGCATCTCGGCTGGGCCTGCCGCGGTCTCGGCCGGGCGATCGACGACGCACTCGCGCAGTTCCATGCGAGCGGTGAAGCGGAGGCGCTGAAGAAGCAGCTCACCACCATCTACGGCGATGGCAATGGCCTCGCCAAGATGAAGGACGACGAGCTCGAGATGCTCGGCGAACAGCTCAAGACCGGTGTGCCGATCGCGACGCCGGTGTTCGATGGCGCGCGCGAGCCGGACATCGTCGAGATGCTGAAGAAGGCGGGCTTCGACACGTCGGGCCAGGTGACGCTTCGCGACGGTCGGACCGGCGATCCCTTCGATCGCAAGGTCACGGTCGGCTACAAGTACATCCTGAAGCTGCACCACCTCGTCGACGACAAGATCCACGCCCGCTCGATCGGTCCCTACTCGCTCGTCACCCAGCAGCCGCTGGGCGGCAAGGCGCAGTTCGGCGGCCAGCGCTTCGGCGAAATGGAGGTGTGGGCGCTCGAGGCCTACGGCGCGGCGTACACGCTGCAGGAGATGCTGACCGTCAAGTCGGACGACGTCGCGGGCCGCACCAAGGCCTACGAATCGATCGTGCGCGGCGACGACGCCTTCGAGGCGGGCATCCCCGAGAGCTTCAACGTGCTCGTCAAGGAAATGCGCGCCCTCGGCCTCAACGTCGAGCTGGTCAACAGCGAGACGGCGCAGATCGAGGACGAGACCCCGGCGGAGCCCGGCCCGCAGCCGCAGCTTCCGTCCGCCGCCGAGTGAGGAATGCGCCGCCGCCCTTCGAGTGGGGCGGCGGTCCCTTCAGCCGACGCGTCGCGTAAGCGGGCTGAGGGACGAAAGTACAGATCGCGCGCCCCTTACCCGGATCTCGGGTGCGCTGAACGACCAGGATCCGACCATCAGGGACGCCGCCCCCGTCCCGATCGAGGAGTGACGAGATGAACGAAATTCCGAACATCTTCAAACCGCAGGTACAGCTCCCCGTCTTCGACCAGATCCGCATCTCGATCGCGAGCCCGAAGGACATCCATTCGTGGTCGTTCGGCGAGATCAAGAAGCCCGAGACGATCAACTACCGTACGTTCAAGCCGGAGCGTGACGGCCTCTTCTGCGCGCGCATCTTCGGACCGATCAAGGATTACGAGTGCTTGTGCGGCAAGTACAAGCGCATGAAGTACAAGGGGCTGATCTGCGAAAAGTGCGGCGTCGAGGTGACGCTCGCCAAGGTGCGCCGCGAGCGCATGGGCCACATCGAGCTCGCAGCGCCCGTCGCGCACATCTGGTTCCTGAAGTCGCTGCCGTCGCGCATCGGCCTCCTGCTCGACATGACGCTCAAGGATCTCGAGCGCGTGCTCTACTTCGAGAGCTACATCGTGATCGAGCCGGGCGTGTCGCCCTTCAAGGAGAAGCAGCTGCTCTCCGAGGACCAGTATCACGCGGCCATCGAGGAGCATGGTGCCGACGCCTTCACGGCCGGCATCGGCGCCGAGGCGATCCGCGAGATCCTCATGTCGATGGACCTCCACAAGATCAAGGAGGAGATCCGTCAGGAGATCGCCGAAGCGACGACCGAGCTCAAGCCGAAGAAGCTCGCCAAGCGCCTCAAGGTCATCGAGGCCTTCATCGAGAGCGGCAACCGTCCCGAGTGGATGATCCTGACGGTCGTTCCGGTCATTCCGCCCGAGCTGCGCCCGCTGGTGCCGCTCGACGGCGGCCGCTTCGCCACGTCGGATCTCAATGATCTCTATCGCCGCGTCATCAACCGCAACAACCGCCTCAAGCGGCTGATCGAGCTGCGCGCGCCGGACATCATCATCCGCAACGAGAAGCGGATGCTGCAGGAGGCCGTCGACGCGCTGTTCGACAACGGCCGCCGCGGCCGCGTCATCACGGGTGCCAACAAGCGCCCGCTGAAGTCGCTCGCCGACATGCTCAAGGGCAAGCAGGGCCGCTTCCGCCAGAACCTGCTCGGCAAGCGCGTCGACTACTCCGGCCGTTCGGTGATCGTCGTCGGTCCCGAGCTCAAGCTGCACCAGTGCGGCCTGCCGAAGAAGATGGCGCTCGAGCTGTTCAAGCCGTTCATCTACGCGCGCCTCCAGGCCCTCGGCCAGGCGGCGACCGTGAAGCAGGCGAAGAAGCTCGTCGAGAAGGAGAAGGGCGAGGTCTGGGACGTTCTGGATGAGGTCATCCGCGAGCACCCGGTCATGCTCAATCGCGCGCCGACGCTCCATCGTCTCGGCATCCAGGCCTTCGAGCCGGTGCTGATCGAGGGCAAGGCCATTCAGCTCCATCCGCTCGTCTGCGCGGCCTTCAACGCCGACTTCGACGGCGACCAGATGGCCGTGCACGTTCCGCTGTCGCTCGAGGCGCAGCTCGAGGCGCGCGTGCTGATGATGTCGACGAACAACATCCTGCATCCCGCCAACGGCTCGCCGATCATCGTGCCGAGCCAGGACATCGTGCTCGGGCTCTACTACGTCTCGATCATGAGCGAGAAGGAGCCGGGTGAAGGTACGCTGCTCGGCTCGGTCGCCGAGGCCCGCCATGCGCTCGACGCGGGCGCCGTGACCTTGCACGCCAAGGTCCGCGGCCGCGTGATCTCGAACGATGCCGAGGGCAACGAGATCACCGAGATCGTCGAGACGACACCCGGGCGCATGCTGCTCGGCGAACTTCTGCCGAAGCGGCCGGGCGTGCGCTTTGCGCTCGTCAATCAGCTTCTGACGAAGAAGGCGATTTCTGGCCTCATCGACGCCGTCTACCGCAATTGCGGTCAGAAGGACACGGTGATCTTCTGCGATCGCATCATGGGTCTCGGCTTCCACCATGCCTTCAAGGCCGGCATCTCGTTCGGCAAGGACGACATGGTCATCCCGAACACGAAGCACGGGATCGTCGAGGCGACGCGCGCCGAGGTTCGCGACTTCGAGCAGCAGTATCAGGACGGCCTGATCACGCAGCTCGAGAAGTACAACAAGGTCGTCGATGCGTGGTCGAAGTGCACGGACCGCATCGCCAAAGAGATGATGGATCGCATTTCCGCGGCGCCGGTCGACCAGAAGAGCGGCCGTCAGCTGCCGGTGAACTCGGTCTATATGATGAGCCACTCCGGTGCGCGTGGTTCGCCCGCGCAGATGAAGCAGCTCGCGGGTATGCGCGGCCTCATGACCAAGCCTTCGGGCGAGATCATCGAGACGCCGATCATCTCGAACTTCAAGGAAGGCCTCTCCGTGCTCGAGTACTTCAACTCGACGCACGGCGCGCGCAAGGGTCTCGCCGATACGGCGCTCAAGACGGCCAACTCCGGCTATCTGACGCGCCGCCTCGTCGACGTCGCGCAGGACTGCATCATCACCGAGGAAGACTGCGGCACCGATCACGGCATCAGCGTGCAGGCGGTCGTCGACTCGGGTGAGGTCATCGTGCCGCTTTCGGCGCGCGTGCTCGGCCGCACCGCGGCCGAGGATGTGCTCGATCCGGCGACCAAGCAGGTGATCGTCCCCTCGGGGACGCTCATGGAAGAGCGCGAGATCGAGCTGGTCGACAAGGCGCAGGTCCAGGAGATCCGCATCCGCTCGGTGCTGACGTGCGAGTCGGAGATCGGCGTGTGCGGCAAGTGCTACGGGCGCGACCTCGCGCGCGGTACGCCGGTCAACATCGGCGAGGCCGTGGGCGTCATCGCGGCGCAGTCGATCGGCGAGCCGGGTACCCAGCTCACCATGCGCACGTTCCACATCGGCGGCGTGGCGCAGACGGTCGACCAGTCCTTCATCGAGTCGAACTTCAACGGCACGGTGCGGATCAGGAATCGCAACCTCGTGCGCAACAGCCAGAACATGCTCGTGGCCATGGCGCGCGCGACCTCGATCGTGATCTTCGATCAGGGCGGCAAGGAGCTCGCCGCGCACAAGGTGCCGTACGGCGCGCGCCTGCACGTCGACGAGGGTGACACGGTGAAGCGCGGCACGCGCCTCGCGCAGTGGGATCCGCACACGCGGCCCATCCTGAGCGAGACCGACGGCGTGGTCGATTTCGAGGATCTCGTTGAGAACGTCTCGGTCAACGAGCAGACCGACGAGGTCAAGGGCACGACCAACCGGGTCATCATGGACTGGCGCGCGAGCCCGCGTGGCCAGGACCTGAAGCCTGCGGTCGTGATCAAGGAAGGCAAGGGCGGCAAGAACGTGAAGCTCGCGCGTGGCGGCGACGCCCGCTCGCTGCTGCCCGTCGATGCCGTGCTCTCCGTCGATCGCCATGCCAAGGTCAAGGCCGGCGACGTGCTCGCCCGTATCCCGGTGGCGTCGGCGAAATCGGCTGACATCACGGGCGGTCTGCCGCGTGTTGCCGAGCTCTTCGAGGCACGGCGGCCGAAGGATCACGCGATCATCGCCGAGATCTCGGGCACGGTCGAGTTCGGCAAGGACTACAAGAACAAGCAGCGCATCGCGATCCGTCCCGATGACGAGAACGAGGCGCCGGTCGAGTATCTCATCCCGCGCGGCAAGAACCTCGCCGTGCAGCATGGCGACCGCGTCGAGAAGGGCGACTTCGTCTATGACGGCCACCCGGCCCCGCACGACATCCTTGCCATCAAGGGTGTCGAGGAGCTGGCGCGCTACCTGATCAAGGAAGTGCAGGACGTCTATCGACTGCAGGGCGTGACGATCAACGACAAGCACATCGAGGTGATCGTTCGCCAGATGCTGCAGAAGATCGAGATCCTCGACAGCGGCGACACCACGCTGCTGAAGGGCGAGCACGTCGACCGCGACGAGTTCGAGGAAGAAAACGCCAAGATCGAAGCCAAGGGCGGCCGTCCGGCTGCGGGCGAGCCGGTGCTGCTGGGCATCACCAAGGCGAGCCTGCAGACCCGCAGCTTCATTTCGGCCGCGTCCTTCCAGGAAACGACCCGTGTGCTGACCGAGGCCGCCGTGCAGGGCAAGCGCGACAAGCTGGTGGGACTGAAGGAAAACGTCATCGTCGGCCGGCTGATCCCGGCCGGGACCGGTGGCGCCACCGCCCGCATCAAGCGGATCGCGACCGAGCGCGACAACGAGGTGATCGAGGCCCGCCGGGCCGAGGCCGAGGCCGCCGCCGCGCTGATCGCGCCCGAGGAGTCCTCGGCCGAGCAGGCCGGCGAGTGATCGCCCCGACATGATCGAAAGGCCCGGGTGCGCAGCCCGGGCCTTTTTTCATGGCGTGCCCACGGGTGGCGCGGTTCCATGGGTATTTGGAACACGGTGAACTGCCGAGGCCTTGCGTGGTGGCGCGGGGGCGCATCGCGGCGCGGACACCATCGTGGGTTCTGGTGTTTTGTCGCGGGCTTGCTTATCGCTGGGCGAAACGGCCGGAACGAGCATGCGCACCCCTCTGCTTTCCCCCTTTCGCAAGACCCGGCCGCCGTCCGAGCCGCGCATCGTTCGGGCCGGGCCGTCCGACAATCTGCGCGGGACCATGCTGATGGTGCTCAGCATGGCGGCATTCACCTGCAACGACGCGGTGATGAAGGCCGTGACCCAGACCCTGCCGCTGTACGAA
>JAEWIJ010000099.1 GCA_023387235.1 Pseudomonadota bacterium | reverse complement strand
ATCAGTGATTGTCGCGCGGCAGGCCCTTGGTCTTGGCAATGCGCTGGTACTTCACGGCCGGTTTCAGCACCATGCCGTTCGACAGCTCATCGACAATGCCGCGCTGGATCTCCTGCCACGGCGTCTGGTGATCGGGATATTTGTAGCCGCCGGACTTCGCCAGCGCATCTCGGCGCTTCTGCAACTCCGCCGCACTGATCTTGATGTCGGCCGTGCGCTTTCTCAGATCGATGCGCACGATATCGCCGGTCTTGAGCAGCGCGAGCCCGCCGCCGGTCGCCGCTTCCGGCGAGGCATTGAGGATCGACGGACTGCCCGAGGTGCCCGACTGGCGCCCGTCGCCGATGCAGGGCAGCGACGTGATGCCCTTCTTCAGCAGATAATCCGGCGCGCGCATGTTTACGACTTCCGCCGCACCCGGATAGCCGACCGGCCCCGTACCCCGCATGAAGAGCAGGCACGACGCATCGATCTCGAGCTTCCGGTCGTCGATGCGCTTGTGATAGTCCTCCGGACCGTCGAACACGATCGCGCGGCCCTCGAAGGCATCGGGATCCTTCGGGTTCGACAAGTAGCGCTGGCGGAACTCCTCGGAGATGACCGAGGCCTTCATGATCGCGCTGTCGAACAGGTTGCCCTTGAAGTTGAGGAACCCGGCGCTTTTCTTCATCGGCGCGTCGTAGGACTTGATGACATCGCGGTCCGAAGCGAGCTTGCCCTCGCAGTTCTCGTAGAGCGTCTTGCCGTTCACCGTCAGGGCCTTCTTGTTGATCTTGCCCTTGGCGATCAGTTCCGCGACCACCGCCGGCACGCCGCCCGCGCGGTGATACTCCTCGCCGAGGTACTCGCCCGCCGGCTGCAAGTTCACGATCAGTGGCACCTCGTAGCCGATCTTCTCCCAGTCGTCGTTGTCGAGCTCGACGCCGATGTGCGCCGCAATCGCGTTCAGATGGATCGGCGCATTCGTCGAGCCGCCGATCGCGGAGTTGACGACGATCGCATTCTCGAAGGCGTGGCGCGTGAGAATGTCGGAGGGCTTCAGGTCCTCCCACACCATCTCCACGATGCGCTTGCCCGTGAGATACGCCATCTGCTGGCGCTCGCGATACGGCCCAGGGATCGCCGCGCAGCCGGGTAAGCTCATGCCCAACGCCTCGGCGAGGCTGTTCATGGTCGAGGCCGTGCCCATGGTATTGCAGTGACCGGCAGACGGCGCCGAGGACGCGACGAGCTCAAGGAATTCTTTGTACTCGATCTCGCCGCGCGCCATCATCTCGCGCGCCTTCCACACGATCGTGCCCGAGCCCGTGCGCTCGCCCTTGAACCAGCCGTTGAGCATCGGCCCGCCCGAGAGCACGATCGCCGGTAGATCCACCGTCGCCGCCGCCATGATCTGCGACGGCGTGGTCTTGTCGCAGCCCGTCGTCAGCACGACGCCGTCGAGCGGATAGCCGTAGAGCACCTCGACGAGCGAGAGATAGGCGAGATTGCGGTCGAGGCTGGCCGTCGGCCGCTTGCATGTTTCCTGAATGGGATGGAGCGGGAATTCGAACGCGATGCCGCCCGCCTCCCGAATGCCTTCGCGCACGCGCTCGGCGAGCACGAGGTGATGTCGGTTGCACGGAGAAAGATCCGAGCCCGACTGTGCGATGCCGATGATGGGCTTTCCGGACTGCAGCTCGTCGAGCGTCAGGCCGAAGTTCATCGTGCGCTCCAGATAGAGCGCCGTCATGTCGGCATTGTCGGGATTGTCGTACCACGCCTTGGCGCGCAGCTCCGAGGGTTTCACGCGGCGGCCGCCGCCGTTCGAGGGTTTCTTGCCGTTTTTCATGAGAGATGCCCCGGTTCCGAGAACGTTTCCAGGGTGGACCATAGCGGAAGGCTCACGTCTCGGACATACTCGGATGGTGCGGCGCATATCAGCCTCGAGCAGCCCAGATAGGCCCGACCAGCCATGAGCGGAGATTCCGAGCAGATCCATGCGACGGCCATCGCGCTCGACGGCCGGGCGGCGCTCATCCTCGGCCCGCCGGGTGCGGGCAAATCGGACCTCGCACTGCGCTGTCTGCTCCAAGGCGCCTGGATCGACGGGCGGCATGTCCTCGCGAGCCTCATCGCGGACGATCAGGTCATCGTCGACCGGAGCGGCGGCGGGCTCGTCGCGCGGGGGCCGGAACCCATTCAGGGGCGCATGGAGGTGCGCGGGCTCGGGATCGTGGACATGCCGAGCGTTCCGGCAGCCGAGATCGGGCTTGCCGTCGAGCTTGCCGACGCGACTGCCATCGAGCGCCTGCCCGATCCGCCGCCGATGTGGACGGTGGTAGGTATGGCCGTACCTCTGCTGCGGGTCGCGCCGTTCGAGACGTCCGCGCACCTGAAGGTGCTGCTGGCCTTGTCGCGGGGATTGCTCGCGCCGTAGCTTCGCGCCTGCAGCGCGACAAGGGCGCTTTTCTTTGGGCGTGCTGCTGACAAGAGGTGCTGTTGCCTGCGGGCGTGGTGCTATGCCCGCGGCCTCGCGCTCTATCGGGAGCGACACCGACCCGAACCCACCCGTTTTTATGGACTTCGAGCGCGCCGCTGGCGCGACAGGTCCCTTCTCCCCGTCCTATACGGGGAGAAGGTTAGGATGAGGGGCGGCAGCACGCACCAACGTCGAGCAAGCTCCCGCCCCTCACCCTAACCCTCTCCCCGCGAAGAGCGGGGAGAGGGAGAAGCGGGCGCGGCACACGATCGCTGTCGCGCTTGCCGCCGCGGGCATAGCACCGCGGTTTGGTTGCGAAGCGCTTCTTTCCAGCAGCCCGCGGCACTAAACTTTCTGCGGCCGGAAGTCCTCGCGCTTGATGCCGGCGACGACGACGGGCTTCTTCATGGCATCGCGACGGAAGGGCTCGCCGAGCTCCTGATTGAGAATGACCTCGATGAAGGTCGTCACGCCCTTCTTCTGGGCCTCGCACGACTCTGCGATCGCCGCCTTCAGCTCGTCCTGCGTGCGCACGGCGACGCCCTTGAGGCCGCAGCCCTCGGCCACCTTGGCGTAGCTCAGGTTCGGATCGAGCTCCGTACCGACGAAGTTGTCGTCGTACCAGAGCGTCGTGTTGCGCTTTTCCGCACCCCACTGGTAGTTGCGGAAGACGACCATCGTGATGCCCGGGTACTCCTTGCGGCCGACGGAGCCCATTTCGCTCATCGAGATGCCGAAGGCGCCGTCACCGGCGAAACCGACGACCGGCGTATCGGGGCAGCCGATCTTCGCGCCGATGATGGCCGGGAAGCCATAGCCGCAGGGCCCGAAGAGACCCGGCGCCAGATACTTCCGCCCCTCCTCGAAGGTCGGATAGGCATTACCGATCGCGCAGTTGTTGCCGATGTCCGTGGAGATGATCGCTTCCTTCGGCAGGCCCGCCTGGATGGCGCGCCATGCCTGGCGCGGCGACAGGCGGTTCGGATCGCGCTTGCGGGCGCGCTCGTTCCACGTCGTGCCGGGATCGTCGTCCTCGTGATCCATCCCCGAGAGCGTCTGCAACCATGCCGACTTCGTCTGATGGACTAGCGCCTTGCGCGCGTCGCGGCCTGCATTGCCCGCGGTCGGCGTCAGCTTGGCGAGGATCTGGCGCGCAACCTGCTTGGCATCGCCGACGATGCCGACGGCGACCGGCTTCGTGAGACCGATGCGGTCGGCGTTGATGTCGACCTGGATGATCTTCGCTTCTTTCGGCCAGTAGTCGATGCCGTAGCCGGGCAGTGTCGAGAAGGGATTGAGGCGCGTGCCGAGCGCGAGCACGACGTCGGCCTTGGCGATCAGCTCCATGGCGGCCTTCGAGCCGTTGTAGCCGAGCGGGCCGACGGCGAGCGGATGGCTGCCGGGGAAGCTGTCATTATGCTGGTAGCCGCTGCATACGGGCGCATCGAGCTTTTCGGCGAGCGCCTTGGTATCGGGAATGGCGCCGCCGATCACGACGCCCGCGCCCGAGAGAATGACCGGGAACTTGGCTTCCGAGAGAAGCTTCGCCGCTTCCGCGATCGCCTCGGCACCGCCGGCAGGCCGCTCGAACTCGACGATGGCAGGGAGGTTGATATCGACGACCTGAGTCCAGTAGTCGCGCGGCACGTTGATCTGCGCCGGTGCCGAGAGCCGCTTCGCCTTCAGGATGACGCGGTTCAGGACTTCCGCGATGCGGGACGGATCACGCACCTCCTCCTGATAGCAGACCATGTCGCGGAAGAGGGCCATCTGCTCCACTTCCTGGAAGCCGCCCTGGCCGATGGTCTTGTTCGCCGCCTGCGGGGTCACCAGCAGCATGGGCGTGTGGTTCCAGTAGGCGGTCTTGATCGGCGTGACGAAGTTCGTGATGCCGGGCCCGTTCTGCGCCACGCACATGGCGATCTTGCCGGATGCGCGCGTGTAGCCGTCGCACATGAAGCCGCCGTTCATCTCGTTGGCGACGTCCCAGAAGGTGATGCCGGCTTTCGGGAAGAGGTCGGAGATCGGCATGAAAGCCGACCCGATGATGCCGAAGGCGTGCTCGATGCCGTGCATCTGAAGCACCTTCACAAAGGCTTCCTCGGTCGTCATCTTCGTCATGGCCGCACCTCCCTTGCGCTTACGTAACTATTGGCTGGCCCGTCTGGGCGATCGCCTATCTTTGCGGACATCCGGGCCGCCGCCAAGCCGCGCATTGCGCACTGCAGCGTCTCATCTACCAGGACGTTTCGTCTCGCGGTTTGACATGCTGGCGCGCAACCTGTCAATTGGTCCGCGAATAGGCGAAAAGAAAGACAGCCACCGCCAGCCACCGCCGAGGGACGCCATGCAGGACACACCCGCCCGCAAGCCCGCCGAGACCGCTGCTGCCGATCCGGTGCCCGATCTCATCCGCCGCGCGCGTGCCGCCATGGCCGCTTTTGCCGCTGAAATCGCACGCGAGGGCCAGCCGCGCATCGATGAGGCCGTCACGGCGCTCGCGTGGTCCATCTACAAGCCGGAGACGGCCCGGCGCTACGCCGAGCTCGCGGTCGAGGTGACCGGCATCGGCGAGGTCGAGAGCAAGGTCATCAAGAACCAGCGCAAGACCTTCGGCACGCTGCGCGATCTTCTGCGCGCCCGGTCCACCGGCATCATCGAGGAGATCCCCGAGAAGGGCCTCGTGAAATGGGCGAAGCCCGTCGGCATCGTCGCCGCGATCACGCCCTCGACCAACCCACAGGCGACGCCCGTCAACAAGGCCATGATGGCCATCAAGGGTGGCAACGCCATCATCATCGCGCCGCCGCCGAACGCCTGGGCCGCAAGCGAGGCCGCCGTCGTCGGAATGCGCGCGGAGCTTTCCCGCATCGGCTTGCCGGCCGACCTCGTGCAGATGCTGCCGAGCCCGGTCTCGCGCGAGATGACGACGCGGCTCATGGAAATGTCCGATCTCGTTGTCGCGACCGGCAGCCAGGCGAACGTGAAGGCCGCATACAAGTCGGGGAAGCCCGCGCTCGGCGTCGGCCTCGGCAATGCGCCCGTCATCATCGACTCGAGTGCGGACCTCGATTCAGCCGCCGATCTCATCATGCAGTCGAAGACGTTCGACAACGCGACGTCGTGCTCCTCGGAGAATGCCGTCGTCATTGTCGATGATGTCTATGCGGATGCGATCAAGGCGCTCGAGAAGCACGGCGGCTACATGGCCGATGCGGCGGAGCGCTCACGCATCGTCGACCGCCTCTGGCTCGACGGCAAGCTCAACCGCGCGGTGATCGCGCAGGGTCCGGAGCGGCTCGTCGAGGTTTTCGAGCTGTCGTCGAGCGCGAAGGGCTGCAAGTTCGTGATGGCCGAGGAGACGGGCATCGGCAAGGCGCATCCGCTCTCGGGCGAGAAGCTGTCGCTTGTCCTCACGATCTATCGCGCGAAGGACTTTTCCGATGCCAAGCGGATCGTGAAGGATATTCTCGATTACCAGGGCCGCGGGCACTCCTGCGGCATCCACACGAAGAACATGGATCATGCGCGGGAGCTTGCAGCGGATACCGATGTCGTGCGCGTGCTCGTCAATCAGGCGCACACGTTCGGCAATGGCGGCGGCTTCAACAATGCGCTGCCCTTCACGCTGACCATGGGCTGCGGCACTTGGCAGGCCAATGCCTTCTCCGACAACCTCTCCTGGCGCAACTTCGTCAACATCACGCACCTTGTCATGACCATCCCCGAGGACAAGCCCTCGGAAGAGGCCCTGTTCGGGTCGTACTGGGCGAAGTGGGGGAAGTAGGCGCGGCGACGCCGTGCTAGGGTGGGCATCGCCCGGTAACAGCGGAGCGATCCCCATGACGGACAAAGTCGCGAGCCACTACAGCTCGACGGATGATCTTGCAGGTGCCATCGCGGATAAGCTGCGCGAGATCGGCAAGGATGTCGGCGCGCTGACGACCGCCGACCTCGGCGCCATCGACGAGTTCCATATTCGCGGGCGAAAGGCGACGCTCGAGCTGGCCGAGGGGCTGGGCCTCGGTGCCGCCTCGCGCGTGCTCGATCTCGGCAGCGGCCTCGGCGGTCCGGCGCGGACGCTCGCGGAAACCTACGGCTCTCACGTGACCGGCATCGATCTCACGCCCGCCTTCTGCGCGGCGGCGACGGCACTCAGCGCGTGGGTCGGTCTCGGCGACAAGGTATCCTTCCAGCAAGGCGATGCGACGCGGCTTCCGTTCGCGGACAGCAGCTTCGACGCCGCCATGACCATCCACGTTGCGATGAACATCGCGGCCAAGGACAGGATGTATGCGGAAGCCCGCCGCGTGCTCAGACCCGGCGGTCGCTTCGGCGTCTACGATGTGCTGCAGGGCGAAGGCGGCGACGTGCTCTATCCCGTTCCCTGGGCGCGCGAGCCGTCCATCAGCCATGTCGCGACGCCGGACGAAATGCAGGCGCTGCTGACTGCGGCCGGCTTCACGATCATCAGCGTCACCGACTCTACCGACGCAAGTCAAAGCTGGTTCGAGGCCATGGCCGAGCGGATCAAGAAGAGTGGCGCGCCACCGCTGACCTTCCGGACTTTTCTCGGCGAGGATTTTCCGGAGATGACGCGCAATCAGGTGCGCAATCTGCAGGAACGGCGCATTCGCACGGTGAGCTATATCTGCGCGGCGTGATGGGGCCTGACGCCGGTCGCTCAAGTCTAGGAAGAGACGCTGAAGCTGTTGTTCTGAAATGCGGGTTGTGGGCAATGCTTGCTCGCGTTCTGCGCGTCGCACTTCTTGTGCCGACGATCGAGCCGCGGCCGATTATTCAGCCGCAGCCCGATTGTTGCGCGCCGCTTGCATCGCGGCCTACTGCGTCTTCACCGTGCGGCGCGGCGGCTGGCCCGTCTGCTTCGCCTTGAAGGTCGCACTCTTGTTGAGCTGGCGGCCCTGGTCGGCCTTGAGACCGAGCTTCGGCGTCTTGATCTTGCAGACCATGTTGCCCTGGATCCAGGCAGGCTCGTAGCCGTTGGGACAGGCCGAAGCCGGCTGCGCGAGGGCCGTCATGGCGAATGCGGCGAAGATGCTGGCGATGATGGGGGTCTTCATGTGCCTTCTCCTTTGTGCAAGGGCGCTCCGTGCGCTCCCTGCACTTGGGTCGCGACAGCCTTCCGAGAGGTTCAAGCGGGCGGAAAAAATGGGGCATGTGGCTGGCGCTCTCGGCCCGTGGCGGGGTCTGCGGGGGCGGCTTTTCGCGCCGGATCGCGCGTGTGCTGGACCGGCTTGCATTCAGCCGGGCTTTCCGCCATAAGGTGGCCCTCGATCGCCCCCGGGCGGTCGCTCTCGAATGGATGCGGGTGTAGCTCAGGGGTAGAGCACAACCTTGCCAAGGTTGGGGTCGTGGGTTCGAATCCCATCGCCCGCTCCAACGAGATCCGGATGACGGGCCCGTCCGACGGCGGGCCGTTTTTATTTCCGGCGCGGCGCGCTGCGAGATCTCCCCGCCAAACGATTTGCGCCCGCTGACGGGGATCAGCGGGCGCTGGGGGTATCGAGGTACTTTTACGTCGGATGCTACGGCATCCGGGGCACCAGGACCGAGGGACGCGGTCGAGACGCGTGCGAATCAAATATAGCACGAGCCGTTCGTTTCCACAATTTTAAGGGTTTTGCGGGTTGACGCCCGCCGCTATTGCCGCCTTCGCCGGTCAGGCTTGATAGGCGACGAGGATGGCGCCGGTGCCGATCATAGCCACGCCCAGCCAATTTGGGGCCGAGAGCTTTTCACCCAGCAGCACGACACCGAAGATCGCGACAAGGACCACGCTCAGCTTGTCGATCGGCGCGACGCGCGCGGCATCGCCGAGCTTCAACGCGCGGAAATAGCAGAGCCACGACGCCCCTGTCGCCATGCCCGACAGGACCAGGAAGACGTAGGTGCGGCTCGAGACGGTGCCGGGAGACTGCCATTGACCGGTCGCGAGGAGCAGCAGGGCGACCACGAGCAGGATAACGATCGTCCGGATAAAGGTCGCGAAATCCGAGCCCACGTTCTCGACGCCAACCTTCGCAAAGATGGCGGTCAGAGCGGCGAACATGTCCGAGAGGATTGCCCAGAGCTGCCAGCTCTCGAATAAATTTCCCATGTCTGTCTCCGATCTTTTGACGGTCCACCAGCCCTGCCCAATTCTGAGGCAGCGGGATGTGGATAGGGGTGGGGCGCGCCTGATAAGTTGGCAAACGCCCAATCAGTAAACCCTTCAATTGCCGCGCGGGCGACTCTAGTATCTCCTGATTGCCCCATCCGCGCCTAAGGAGAGCCCATGTCCGCATCCCCTGCCGCCGCATTCTTCGACGAGATGAATGTCCCTGATGGCGGGGTGCGTGCTGGATACGAGGTGATCGCGGACTGGCTGAAGCAGGCTCCGCGCGAGCTGCTCGTCAACCGCAAGCTCGAAGCCGAGCATTTCTTCCGCCGCATCGGCATCACCTTCAATGTCTACGGCGACAACCAGGGTACCGAGCGGCTCATTCCTTTCGACATCGTGCCGCGCGTGCTGACGGCCACCGAATGGCAGAAGCTCGTGCGCGGTCTCGAGCAGCGCGTGAAGGGGCTCAACGCCTTCATCGCCGACAGCTACGGCGACCGCGAGATCGTGGCGGCGGGCATCGTACCCGAGGAGCTGATCCTCCAGAACCCGGCATTCCAGCCGGAAATGACGGGTTTCACGCCGCCCGGCGGCATTTATGTGCACATTGCTGGGATCGACGTCGTCCGCGTCGATGCCGATACCTTCTACGTGCTCGAGGACAACGCGCGCACGCCCTCCGGCGTCTCCTATATGCTGGAGAACCGCGAGGCCATGATGCGGCTCATGCCGGAGCTGTTCGGCTCGCTGCGCGTTGCGCCCGTGGACAACTATCCTGATGCCCTTCTCGAGACCCTGCGCTCGGTCGCGCCGCGCTCCGCCTCGCGCGATCCGACGGTCGTGCTGCTGACGCCGGGGCCGTTCAACTCGGCCTACTACGAGCATTCCTTCCTCGCCGACAAGATGGGCGTCGAACTCGTCGAGGGCCGCGATCTCTTCGTGCGCGACAACATCGTCTACATGCGCACGACCGAGGGGCCGCGCCGCGTGGATGTCATCTACCGTCGGATCGACGACGACTTCATCGATCCGATCGCCTTCAATCCCGGCTCCATGCTCGGCGTTCCGGGCCTGATGTCGGCCTACAAGTCCGGCAACGTGACGCTCTCGAACGCCATCGGCACGGGTGTCGGCGACGACAAGGCCATCTACAGCTACATGCCCGAGGTCATCGAATTCTATCTCGGCGAGAAGCCGCTGCTCTCGAACGTGCCGACGCACCGCTGCCGCGAGCCCGAAGCGCTCCGCTATGTGCTCTCGCGACTTCATGAGTTGGTCGTGAAGGAGGTCAACGGCTCCGGCGGCTACGGCATGCTCGTCGGGCCGCACGCGACCAAGGCCGAGCGCGATGCCTTCGCCGCCAAGCTCAAGGCCCATCCTGATGACTTCATCGCGCAGCCGACGTTGGCGCTCTCGACCGTACCGTGCTTCGTCGACTCAGGCCTCGCGCCGCGCCATGTGGACCTGCGGCCCTATGTGCTGTGCGGTGCCGACGGTGTGCGCTGCGTGCCCGGCGGCCTCACGCGCGTCGCGCTCAAGGAAGGCTCGCTCGTGGTGAACTCCTCCCAGGGGGGTGGTACGAAGGATACCTGGGTGGTGGAAACCTGATGCTTTCCAGAATGGCGGACAATCTCTACTGGCTCTCGCGCTACACCGAGCGCGCGGAAAACCTCGCGCGCATTCTCCATGTGGCGCAGCGCCTCGCGGCGCTCCCCTCGGCCTATGCGGGTGCTTCGAACGAATGGGAGTCGGCGATCGCGACAGCGGCCTGTGCCGAGGCGTTCGAGGAGATCTATCCGGGCGGTGCGACGCGCGAGAACGTGATCCGCTACATCGTCGACTCGCCGGCCAATCCGAGCTCGATCAAGGCGTGCGTCGAGACGGCGCGCTCGAACGCGCGTGCCGTGCGCACCGCGATCACGAGTGAGATGTGGGAGATCCTGAACGAGGGTTGGAACGAGATGCGCGGCATCGAGTTCGACGGCATCTCGCAGTCGGCGCTGACGCAGTTCCTCCAGCGCGTGCAGCAGATGTCGCTGCGCTTCGACGGCGCCGCCTACCGCACCATGCTGCGCTCCGACCAGTACTGGTTCCAGCGGCTCGGCACCTTCATCGAACGCGCCGACAACATGGCCCGCCTGCTCGACGTGAAGTACCACGTGCTGCTTCCCGAGAAGGAGCCGGTCGGCGGCGGGCTCGACTATTTCCAGTGGTCGTCGATCCTGAGGAGCGTCAACGCACTGACGTCCTACCACTGGGTGTACCGCGAGAACGTGAAGCCGTGGCTGGTCGCGGATTTCCTCATCCTGCGCCCCGAGCAGCCGCGCTCGCTCATCTCCTGCTATCTCGAGCTCAACGACTACCTGGACCAGATCGCGGAGGCCTACGGCCGCCAGGGACCTGCGCAACACATCGTCCGCTCGACGACGGCGCGGCTCCAGAATGCGAACATGGACCAGATCTTCCAGTCGGGCCTGCACGAGTTTCTTGTCGAGTTCATCGACGAGAACAACCGGCTCGGCGGCGCGATCACACAGCAGTATCTCTCTTAGCCCCCATGCGCATCAGGGTCCGGCACGAGACGCGCTATACCTACGACGAGCCCGCGAGCGACGCGCTGCAGCTCCTGCGCATGACGCCGCGTCCGCACGAAGGGCAGTTCGTGCGGAGCTGGCGTGTGGCCGTCGATGCCGACGCCCGCCTCGAGCGCAGCGAGGATGCCTACGGTAACATCACCCACCTTGTGTTTTTGCACGGACCGCTCACGCACGCGACGATCGCGATCGAGGGTGAGGTCGACACGCGCGATACGAACGGCTTCGTGCGCGGCGGCGTCGAACGTCAGCCAGCGCGCCTTTTCCTGCGCGAGACGGCGTTGACGCGGCTCACGCCTTCGCTCCGCCGTTTCGCGCGCGAGACGTCGGCTGGCCAGGGCGGCGATGCGCTCGCGACCCTGCACGCGCTCAACCGCGGCATTCACAAGGCCATGGAATTCGTGATCGGCGCTACTGAGCCTGAAACGACGGCCGGCGAAGCCTTCGAGGCGAAGCAGGGTATCTGCCAGGACTTCACCCACATCATGCTCGCCGCGGCACGGGCGCTCGGGATGCCGGCGCGCTATGTGAGCGGCTACTACCTGAGGGCCGACCGCATCGATCAGGAGGCGGGGCATGCCTGGGCGGAGATCTACCTGCCGAAGCTCGGCTGGATCGCCTTCGATCCTGCCAACGGCATTTGCGCGACCGAGCGACATGTGCGGGTCGCGATCGGCTGCGATGCACGCGAGGCGGCGGCGGTGCGTGGGGCCCGCGTCGGCGGCGGCGCGGAGGGCCTCGACGTGGCGATCCACGTCGAGCAGGGCCGCGCCATGATCCAGGAATAGGGGTCTGCCAAGAGGAGCCGAGCGGGCGGCGTGAGCGGCCCGCTCGTGCAAGCTCAGTTGTTGCCGCGCTTGCGGCGCCACTCGAGGAATTCCTTGAAGAGCGCCTCGTTCATGGCCGTGCCGCCGGTCGGCGTCGTGGCGCCGGTCCTCGTCGGGACCTGCCTGCCCGCCGCCATCCGGTCGAGCCACTCCTGAGCGGGCTGGAAGCGCGTCCAGCCGTCCATGGTCGCAGCAAGGTTGACGTTCTTCCAGCGCGGATGGCGCGGCGGCTTCTGGATTTCGGGGAACCGCGTGAAGAAGGCGTCGACGAATTTTGCCAGCCGCTGATGGCGCCCGTGATCGCCCGGCCAGTTGAAGGCCATGAGCAGGGTCGGCACGGCGACGCCATCGACCTTCTGGCCCTCGGGGATGAGATTCGGATAGTCGGCGTGCGTGAACTCGGCCGGCAGGTAGTCCTCCATGAAATGCCCTTCGTAGGCAATCGGCAGGAGGCGGAAGCCGAGCTCCTTTGGCACGGTCGCGTAAGGGCGCAGCGGCTTGAGGCACGTGCAGATCGTCGCGAAGACCTCGTTGCGCTTCATCTGCTCGATGGCATCGCCCTGGCCCATGTTCACTTCGGTGACTTTCATGCCGTGGGCGGCGAACATGCGACGGGCCGCAAGCTGTGCGCCGCTTCCCGCATCACTGAAGTTGACGGCCTTGCCTTCGAGATCCTTGAGCGTCTTGATCTCGGGCCGCACGAGGATGTGCAACTCGTCCTCGAAGAGCCGCGTGATGTAGACCATGTTGCGCGTCACGGCTTCCCCAAGCACCGGATCGTCCTTGAAGTGGCTGAGCGTGACCGTGTTCACGAGCCCCATGTCGATGCCGCGCAGAAAGAGGATATCGCGCACGTTCTGGGCGGCGCCCTTGCCGACGATCGGCAGCACACGCAGATTGTCGCCGTCATCGGTGACGGCCGCGATGTCGTAGGCAATGCCGAGATAGCCGCCATTCGGATTGCCGGAGACGATCGTTACGACGTTCTCGTTGATCTGAGCCCGCAACTGCTCGAGCGGACCGAGGCGCGGCCCCTTGGCGGCTGCTCCCGACTGGGCGAACGCGTCTCCCGCGCCGCCGGCGATGGCGAGTAGCCCCGCGAGCGGCAGGGCCAACACGGCACGGATTACATACGAGCTGAAACGACGATGCATTGAGCTGGCCTCTCCCCTGACGTATCGGCATATCGATACCGGCCATCGGATCATCGCGCCGCACCTCCCCGGGCCCGGCTGCGCATCTCTCCTTTTGCCCCGTCTTACCGCGGGCGGCCGATGTTGCTCATTTGAAGGCGATTTACCCAAGGTTCTTTGTCCAATTTCGGGCGCGCGCCGGATATTCGTGGTCGTGGTCGATGTTCCTTTATGCCGGCACGGCCCGACGCGTCGTGCCGGCGTGGAGGAGCCGAGGGAAAAAGAGAGGACAGTCGATCATCGCGAGGTTTTTCGTGCGTCCGGGCATGGCATCGCCCGGGCGCGGCACTCGCGATCTAGGGGCGATCGAAGGAAATTTCGCCCTGTGTCTGAACGCGCCACAATCGACCTGCCGGGGCGCAAAAATCGAGGCGGGCGAGCCACATAGCGCGGAATTCAGAGGTGGGGATCGCGTCGAGTTGGATGAACTATCAACATAAAATTTGCGCTTAAGCGTTCAGCGTGCATTTCCCATCTTGACATTGCGCCGATGCCGGAAATCTGCCATTCTCTTCGCGTAGATTTTATCTGCGGTCCGTCAATCAGATCGCTGATTCAAGTCGCTAAGGCCCATTCCGCCAGTTCCGGCGGCCGCCATCGGGCCTGAGAGGGGGAAGATACAAAACAGAACTCTTGGGATTAGGTCCGCCGCATCTCCTAGTCCCAATGAGGCGATCAGCGACTATGGCAGGAGTGGCCTCCTCGAAGATGCCATGAAACGCTGATCGGTTGGCCAGGCAGCGAACCAACGCCCTCTTTGGTTGTCTGCTTGGTACAGTGCCGGCCTGTGACTACTCGGTCTTCGTACCCCGCTGCCGAGAATTGTCACAGGCCGGACCCCTCTCGCACTGAGCTCATAAGACCTTCGTTCAGCACCGATGATGCTCGGCGACTGTCGGGTGATCACTGACACATGGTTAATGTCGGAGCCGGCAGAAGAACGCCGCGCGGGAGCACCGCCGGCAAGCGACTCCTACTTGATCTTGGTTTCCTTGAACTCGACGTGCTTACGCGCGATCGGGTCGTACTTCTTGAAGGAAATTTTTTCCGTCGAGGTGCGCGGGTTCTTCTTGGTCACATAGAAGAAGCCCGTCCCTGCGGTGCTGAGCAGCTTGATCTTGAGCGTTGCGGGCTTGGCCATTTCGGTCTCTTCGACGCGTTCTAATCCGAGGACTTGTTCGGTCGCAATTTAGTCACAGGGCCATTGAAGTCAAGGGCCGTCTCGCCTGCAACTCGGGTGTCCAGGGGACCCATTTCCGATGACTGAATCATGCCATCCGGAATAATGCGAGGCCGGCCACGATGATAGCGATTCCAGCGATCTCGAGCGTGCGGATTCGCTCGCCGAAATAAAAATAAGAAAGTAGCAGCGTGAACACGATCTGCACCTGCGCGACGGCTGCGACATAGGATGCATTGGTGAGCGCCGCGGCAATGAACCACGCGATCGAGCCGAGCGCGCTGGTCGTGCCGATGAACCAGCAGAGCTTCTGGTACGAGAACATGCGCATGAGCTCGCGCGGCTCGCGCACGAGCAGGTAAATGCCGACCATGATGGACGAAAGCGACGCCATGACGAGCACTGAGTAGGCCGCGCGCACGAGCGTCCCGGCGCTCGGATCGATGTCCAGAATGCCCTCGCGCAAGCAGAGATAGGACAGCGAATAGACGAGCGCCGAGGAAAGCCCCATTGCAGCCGGCGCCATGGCCGATCTCAGGTCCAGGCGCGCCGCCCCGTCCGCTGCCGGCGCAGGTCGCCCGCCCGAGATGACGAGCACGCCGAGCATGGTCACGACGATCGCGATCCAGCCGATCGGCGTGATCGCCTCGGAGAAGAAGGCGGTCCCGATGAGTGCCGTCATGATGACGTCGGCCTTGATGATCAGCGTCGCTACGGCGAAGTTGCCGAGCTGGAAGAGGCGCACCACCAGCACGGTCCCGATGAACTGCGCGATCGCGGCGGCGGCGCTGTAGAGCACGAGGCCGCGGCTGAGCGGCGGCAGCGGCTCGCCCGTCCACCAGAGGACGGCTGCGAGGTAGACGATCAGGAACGGCAGCGTGAAGAGAATGCGCGTGTAGGTCGTCACCTGCGTCGACAGCCGCTGGTTGAGGACCTTGAGGCCCGCATAGCGGAGCGCCTGAAAAAACGCCGCGCTGATGGTGGCCCAGATCCAGATGCTTTCCATGGGCCCCCTCAGTCCCGCGTTGCCTGTCGGCAGAGGCACATGTGAGCAGGCTCGGCGTGATTTGACCACATCTCCCTGCGCGTGGCGCTCTTCGCGCTCGGCACGACTCGCCTTAGCGTGCGCGCCAACACCCGTGCCGACCGCCGGAGGCGTCGATGAATACGCTCTATCGCGTGCTCTATGCCGCCCATGCGCGCGGTACGCATCACAAGCTCGCCCTCGACGGGTTGCGCCATCTTTCCGGGCCCCGCGAGGACGCCTGGCGCTGCGTCTTTTTGAAGCACGCGGAGCTGCTGCTGCTCGGCGCCAAGGCGCCCGACGACAGCTTCAAGGACTTCAAGAATCACGTCCTGCATCCGCGCGATAATTTCTGGGGCGGCGCGCCGCCGAAGGTGCGCAACTGGTACGGCCATGTCGTCACCGCGCTGCGTCAGCAGGACTGGCCGACGGCCGTCTATGCAGCGGGCGTGATGAGCCACTATCTCACCGATCCGCTGCATCCGTTTCATACGGGGCAGTCGCAAGGCGAGAACAACATCCACCGCGCCGTCGAGTGGAGCATCTCCTGCTCGTATGATGCGCTCTGGAAGCTCGGCGAGACCTTGCCGGCGCCGGTAGTGATGCCGGGAAGCGCGGACAACTGGCTCGAGACGCTGGTCTGCGATGGCGCCGTCATCGCCAATGCGCACTACGAGGGTCTCATCGCGCACTACGATTTTACCCGCGGTGTCGTCGATCCGCCGGCCGGGCTCGATACCGTGGCCCAGCGTGTGATTGCCGGACTGATCGTTCACGCGGCCGCGACCTTCGGCGCGGTCCTGCAGAGGGCGATCGATGAAGCCGCCGTCGAGCCGCCGGAAGTGAGCCTGACACTCGAGACGGTCCTCGCGACGCTCAAGGTGCCGGTCCGCGCCCTGCAGAAGAAGCTCGCGAACGCAGCCGATCGCCGCCTCGTCGAGCAGATGTACGACGAGCTGCAGGAGACCGGAAAGGTCGAGGAGAACCTGCCGGAGGACGATCGCGCCGTGCGCGCCGCCCACGCCGAGGAGGTGCTTGCGAAAGTCGCGCAACTGCCGCCGGCGAAGGCTTTTCCCTATCATGGCGTCGCGCCGCCGGAGACGTCCGTCGAACGGGCCGCGCGACTGCGCGAGGAGAACCGCAAGCGGGCCCTGGAGGCGGCTCAAAAGCGTGTGGCCGAGCAGGTCGAAGCCCGCGCGGTCGAGAAGGCAGCCGAGCCGCCGGCCGCTGCTCTGCCCGCCGCCGTGCCCGCCGCTCCGAAAGCCGAGCCGGAAGCCGCGCCTCAAGCCGCGCCTGAGGTCCTCGAGCCCACCGGCGAGGTCGACCGCACGAGCCTCGTCTCGCGTCTCAATGCGCACGAGCGCACGCGCGGCGGCTCGGTACCGAGCATCGGCTCGGCATCCGCGCGCGAGCCGCGCTTCTACCTTTCTCTCGGCCAGGATGTCGTCGATGCGCCCTCGATCGGACCCAAGACGGCGGAACGTCTCATCGCCGAAGGCGTGAAGACGGTCGGTGATCTCATGGATGCCGACGCCGAGACGCTCGCCGAGCTTCTCGATGTCCGCCACATCACGGCCGACACGATCCGCGACTGGCAGGCCCAGAGCGCCCTCGTCATGAGCGTGCCGAACCTGCGCGGCACGCACGCCCAGCTCATCGTCGGCGCCGGCTTCCGCGATGCCGCGAGCCTCGCGGCGGCCGAGACGGACGATCTCTGCGCCCGCGTCCTCGCCTTTGCCACGAGCCGCGAAGGACAGCGCGTGCTGCGCGATGGCTCGCCGCCCGATCTCGAGGCGATCACCGCCTGGGGTGCGGCAGCTCGGCACGAACGCGCGGCCTGAGGCGGGTCCCGTGCAACTTATGGATGATATGGCGAGCTTGATGCGCCGGATGGCATCAGGTAGTGAGAACGGCGTAATTCAAGCAGTGGCAGGGGATACCCATGAGCATCGACACGACCGGTGGCCATCCCGACATGGACTACCGCGAGCACGTGCGCACGTACAACGGCTTCGTGCGCGGAGCCATCATCCTCACCGTCCTCGTCGTGCTCATCCTGGCCGGCATGGCGATATTCCTCGTCTGAGGATCGCCGCTCTGGTTTCCGACCGGTCGCGCGCGCCACCGAGGCAGTGCGGGCGTGACGTTCTCTCCCAATTCAACCCGACGAAGGACGCGACGCGATGGTGACCGTTGCGGTTACGCCGGAGGCGCCCGACGAAACGCGCGTCGCCATTTCGCCGGAGACAGTGCGCAAGCTGGTGGCGCTCGGCTGCAAGGTCGTGATCGCGGCGGGCAGCGGCGCGCGATCGCGCTTCTCCGATGCGACCTACAAGGCGCAGGGTGCCGATATCGCGGCGAGCCCGGCCGAGGCCATCGAAGGCGCCGACATCCTGCTCAAGGTGCGCCGTCCCTCGGCTGACGAGGTGCGCGGGCTCGTTTCGGGCGGCATCGTTGCGGCCATGCTGAGCCCGACGGACGATCGTCCCGGCCTCGAGGCGCTGGCGGCGACGGGCGCCACGCTCTTCTCCATGGAGTTCATGCCGCGCATCACGCGCGCGCAGTCCATGGACGTGCTCTCGAGCCAGGCGAACCTCGCAGGCTACAAGGCGGTCGTGAATGCCGCCGCAATGTTCGAGCAGGCCGTGCCCATGATGATGACGGCGGCCGGCACAGTGCCCGCGGGCAAGGCCTTCATCATGGGCGTCGGCGTCGCGGGCCTCCAGGCCATTGCCACGGCGCGGCGCCTCGGCGCGATCGTCTCCGCGACGGACGTGCGCCCCGCGACCAAGGAGCAGGTTGCGTCGCTCGGCGCGAAGTTCATTGCTGTCGAGGACGAGGAGTTCAAGCAGGCGCAGACCGCGGCCGGCTACGCCAAGCCTATGTCGGACGCCTATCAGCAGAAGCAGGCCGAGCTCGTCGCCGGCCACATCAAGGCGCAGGACATCGTCATCACGACCGCGCTCATTCCGGGCCGGCCGGCGCCGCGTCTCATCACGCGCGCGATGGTCGAGAGCATGAAGCCCGGCGCGGTGATCATCGATCTCGCGGCCGAGCGCGGCGGCAACTGCGAGCTGACCAAGCCCGGCGAGATCGTCGAGCATGGCGGCGTGCGCATCGACGGCACGCTCAATCTGGCGGGACAGGTGCCCGTCAATGCGTCGAGCCTTTATGCGAAGAACCTCCTGACCTTCCTCGAGCTCATGATCGACAAGAAGGAGAAGACCCTCAAGGTCGACTGGGAGGACGAGGTCATCAAGGGCACGCTGGTCGCGAAGGGCGGTCAGATCGTGCACCCGAGCTTGCAGCCGAAGGGAGCCTGAGATGAGAGCCCCGAGCGGAGCGACGAATCGCGAGGCGATCCCCTCCCCCCTCGCGGGGGAGGGCAAGGGAGGGGGGGATCGCAGAACATCTGCGATTGGAACTTCCCCCACCGTCGGGGTTGGGGGGGGGGCCCGCCCCCCCCCCCCCCC
>JAEWIJ010000135.1 GCA_023387235.1 Pseudomonadota bacterium | reverse complement strand
CCCTTCTGTTCAAGAACGCCCATGATGTCGCTCTCCTTCATGATCAACAGCTCCTCGCCATTGATCTTGACCTCGGTGCCGGACCACTTGCCGAAAAGCACGGTATCTCCCGGCTTCACGTCGAGTGGCGTCAGGCGGCCTTGCTCATCGCGTGCCCCGGGACCAACGCCGATCACTTCGCCTTGCTGCGGTTTTTCCTTGGCCGTGTCGGGAATGATGATGCCGCCCGCCGACTTCTCCTCGGCGTCGATGCGGCGGACAAGTACACGGTCATGCAGGGGGCGAAACGTCATGTCTAACCTCCAATTGAGTGCCCTAACCATGTGTCAGTCGGAGAGCGGACCTCGCTCGAGCTTCCGCTCTCGGCTGGCGATGTAGGTGCGGCTTTGGCACCCGCAAGGGGGAACTGCCAAAAAAATCTTTGGCACCCCCTTGAAGGCAAAAATTGGCCTTCCTAGCTCAGCCTTGGGCGGCCAGATGGCGCCCGCGCAAGACCCGCATTTCCGTGGTTGTCGCTTCACAAAGGAGGATAGCTATGGCGACACTCGATTTCGCTCCCCTGTACCGGTCGAGCATCGGCTTCGACCAGCTTCCGCACCTTCTGGCCCATGCGCTGCAGCGCGATGAATCGGGCTTTCCGCCCTACAACATCGAAAAGATTGCCGACGACCAATATCGCATCACCCTCGCGGTGGCAGGTCTCAACCAGGACGACATCGAAATCGTCTACGAGCACAACAAGCTCACCGTGCGCGGCAAGGCCAAGGAGACCGGCGCCAAGACCTATCTCCATCGCGGCATCGCGGGGCCCGCCTTCGAGCGTCAGTTCGACCTAGCCGAACATGTCGAGGTGACGGGAGCCACGCTCGTGAACGGCCTTCTGGAGATCGCCCTGAAGCGCGAGCTCCCCGAAGCCTTGAAGCCGCGTCGCATCCCGATCGGCGCGAGGGCGCCCGCCGAGTTGGCCACGGCAGGTCCATCAGGACCGGCGGGCCTCCGGGCCGCCTGAGCCGACCATCGCACCAGCAACGGGAGAACAGCGATGATGAGCGCTGAACGCCTGACGCTTTGCGAGGCACCCCCTTTAAGCCCATGGCCCGCCATATTGCCCACAGGCCGCCCGCCACTCTTGCCGGTGGCGGCCGGCGGGCTGTCCGGTCGCCCACGGTGCCGGATTTTCCCGGTCGGGAGGCTATGGGTTCTTCAACTCGAGATTCCCGGTGGTGGTTGGCTGGCGGATGCTCCGCTTGAACCGCCACCGCGGCTGAGGTTTCCCTCTCTCGCCGCTGCAGTTAAACACGCCGTCCTGCACGGCTATGACTATCGCATCATCACGCCGGGTCCGGTCGCGCGCATCGCCGACGGCCGTCTTCCTGCAGCGCCGCGTGAGCGCCAAATACCCATCGAAGCGACAAGTAAGGCAAAGGAATCGGAGCACTGACATGAACGCCCTGGCACGCGCCCGCGACTTTTCTTCGCGAGGTGACATGGACCGCGACCTCGGCGGGAAAACCATCCTCATCGTCGAGGGATCATTGCTTGCCGGTGCGGAGCTCGCGGACGCCTTCCGCCGCGCCGGCGCCGATGTTCACCTCACCACGAACATTATCAATGCCTTCAACCTGCTCAGACGCGAGCCGTTTGACGGCGCCGTGGTCGACCAGGGCCGCCACAACGAGGCGTTCGACCTCTGCAGCGAGCTCAGGGACCTCGGCATTCCCTATATCGGCTGCGTCGCCCCACACCGGCTTCAACGGGCTGCTATGAGAGCACGCGATGCTGAGCACATCGTGGGGCAACTGCAGAACAAGATCTTCGAGCAGTTTGAGACGCCGCCGCTGGTCGACAGCGACCGACGTCACCGCCGAGAAAGACGGGACTTTCTTATGCGTGATTGTTCCGATGAGAGGACGGCCAGCAGATGACGTCCGCGGAGTTCGCCTACCGCAGTGGGTGGTGAACTGGGCTAGCTAGCCGCTCGACCGTTGGAAAGTGTCAAAACGCCCGCATTTGTAGAGGCAAGGTGAGACGCGTTGCCCACAGCATCCGGAACCTGAGTTCTACCCCACCGTTGTCGCGGGAGGAGGTCGACATGTCGAACACAGAACTGGTAGCGGAGATCCGGGCAGCGGCCGCGAGCCTCAAGACGGCGGCGGGCGCTGCCGAGGTTGGCGATTTTGCGGCGGCCCAGATTGGCATCGAGGACGCGCTGTTCCGTGCCCATAGCCTGCTCCGGCGCGTGCAACAAATCCAGGTGGCGATTCCAGGCAATCCATCGGGCAGCGAACGCGAACCGGACTGAGCAAAAACTTAGCAACCTTCCGCAACCTTATCTCGGCGTGAGATTGGCGCCGGTGCAGGCTTTCGCGCCTCCAGACAGCCGCAGGAGGCCTGTGCCGTCGCCGGTTGATTCTTAGTTCGCGTTCATGGAGCGCCCTATGCGGACATGCCGCAGACGCTGATTGCTAATCGCGAGGCCTCCGACTCGCCGACCAAACACCTTCACGTGATGCTGCGCAAAGCCGAGGCGAAGAAGGAGGCGGCGCGCGACGAGGTGCCCAACGCGGGCGTCCCGCGCTCTTAAGACGACATGACCCACGCGGCGGCCAGCTGGCAGAGACATGGTTGGTGAGCTTGTCGCCTTCTATCCGCACCATGGCGGTTAGCACGTCGCAGTTCTCGCGCATGTAAACGAGTGCGAAGTCGGGGTCGTGCTCGGCGATGTTGCGGGTGTTGTCGACGATCTGGAAGCTTGATGAGCTTCGCGTTCCAGGGGGCCAGCGCGAGGCCGTGACATGCGGTTGCCGGTTCTGCTCTGTCAGCCAGTACAGAAGCTCGGCGATCTCATTGCCGAAGTGCTCGATGACCTCCTGCATGGTGACGGGCGCGTCCTCGACGGTGTCGTGCAGGAAGGCAGCGGCCAGACGGTCTCATCTTCGCTCCCGTGCTCCTTCGACAGCCGCCGACAGGGACTAGATGGCCGCTTCTCGTTCGGCAGGTAGCGTTTTTTGCGCACATCGACCCCGCACATTTGTCTGCTTGTGGCCCATAGCCGAACATGGCACTTGGTCCGGTCATACGATTTAAGCGGACGGCCCCTAACAGCGCGAGTCACTGTCCGGACCGGCCTCTATGTCCGCTTCCTCTGCCCAACGACGTTAGGAAACCGATCGCGGCCTGGACGTCGACGCCAAGCATACCGAGAGAGTACGTCCCGTAACGGAGAGGCCGCGTCAACCTGGGAAATACATCAGGCGGCTTCCTGGTCTAGGCGACGCTTAAGATCTTTATGGATTACATCGACCGCGTGCATCAAGATTGACGGCGGAGCTGCACGCAGAATATCGACAGCATCACGATGGCACTTTCGGATGATGAGGCCACTACCGCACGGACAATGCCAATGGCCGCGCACCTTCCCTATGAGGACGTCGAGTAGAAATCTCCCGGCGGCCAGCGGTTCGGTCGTGCCAATCAGCTCGCCCAGATGCTGCACGATGCCAGCCGCCCCATGCGGGCGGTCGTCATGGTGCCACGGCTGCCCCTCCTCCACGAGTGAGTTGCCGATGAGGTAGCTGCGAAGCGGGCCGTCAACGATGCTCTCGATACTAAATTCGCCCCGAAGGGCGATCCAAAGCGCCAGCGGCGTGCCGAGGCACAACGAGCCGCCGGGAAACACATGGCGATCCACAATCTGCGGGATGCGACCGCCGGTCTCATAGACCGACGGCAGCCACTGCGGATAGCTGACCGGCAGAACGATCTTCAGCTGATAGATGTCGCCGTGCACGGTGCGAACGCGCCCCTAACCTCGCAGACATCACCCTCGATGAATGCATGCAAGGTTGGGAACTTCGCGCGCAGGGTCCGCTCAAGCGCAGTCAGCGCCGACGGGTCGCGTTCAAACCACGGTGACGTCACTCGCAGCTGCAGGGCTTGGTTGCGATGGGAGCCGCGGCAGCGGCAGAGCGAAGGATTTGCACGCGTGGAACTAGCGCGGATTTGTCCTCGATCGCCCCGAACACATGCTCCCAGCCATGCTCGTCGGCAGTATCGAGCGTGTTCCGCGCAATCTTGGAAACCTCGCGCCGAAGCTTGTCTGAGAGCGCATGCGAGAGATCGTTGCCGGTGCGATTGGCCGGGTCCTCGATGTGCAGGTCGTCAATGCGGTCGGCGAAGGCCGTCAGCACGCGCCGGAACCGATCTTCGAGAGTTCCGGTGTTGTCCTCATCGAGCACGACGACTACCAGCAGCTCCAACGGGAAGGTCTTGATGCCGATGCCGTTGCGGGTCCGCCAAAGCTTACCGAGCATGATGACATCGGTGTATCCGCTGTCCCTGACATGTTCGATGTGCTTGACGATGTTGGTCTTGAGGCGCTCCTTCGATTCCTCGTTCTGATGGATGAACACATCCGTGTTGGTTTGGTCGACATAGCGCCCCGGCACGACATCGACCTTGAGATCACGGCCGTCCTTCATGCTGAGACGCAGAGCCGAGCGCTTGCGGCGCACGTTGTAGTGCTTAGCCAGAACGCCGGCGACATTCTCGTAGATTTCCAGTGGGTAGTGGCGTTGCCCGATGCAAGGCGATCGGCGGATCTGTCGGCGTTCAAACTAGGACTCCAGCGGCATCAGGTGAAAATCAGGCGCGTCCTGGCAGACCTCTTCCGCGGGCGTGCGTCCATGTCATGCGGGTGGGACCGACGATCCCCGCGACGGCCTGGCCGCGGAAGGGCTCGAGCGCCGGTTGCCACGGCGCAAGCGTGAAGGTGTCCTCGCGGCGGATAACCGCGATCTTGCCGGTCGGTGTCGCGATGGCGTGATCGTAAGTGCCGGTGATCCGGGCGCCGGGCGTGGATGGCACGAAGGCGGCGTTAAGACGCCGTGAAACATCGGCAGCGAGCTGCTGCGTCTCTGCCAGACGCAGCGCGTTCATAATGTCGGCGCGCGGCAGCTGCTTACCGTCAGGCGATTGCTTGATGAACTGCCGGTTGACGAGCCAGTCGGTGCGCGCTTTGAGCGCCTTGTCAGCCTCGGCGGTAAATCCCGTCGTTCGGATCTCCGGCTGCCATTTTGTCACGATGGCCTGATCCAGCCAGGTCGGTCCTTCGTAGGTGGTCTGACGCTCGAGGTCGGTCGCGGACAGCAGATGCAGACGGGGCGCCGATGACGGCTTCTCGTTGGGGCCGCCACCGGCCAGTGCGACGATGTTGCCGCGTACCGGCACGACGCCTTCGTTGAGCCGGCCGAGATCGGCATAGTGCACGCGACCGTCAACGGCATCGATGATGACCCAGGTGCGATCCGTGATCTCGTCGACCAAGCCGACGCCGACGACCTTGCCGACGAGTGGCACCTTGCGCGGGCCGCGCTCGAACAGCGCCATGGCGGCCGCACTGCGCTCGATGCCCGCCTCCTTCAAGGCGCGCTGCATCATCTTGAACTTGTCGGCCCGATCGCCGAGCTGGCGCAGCTTGGCTTCAGCGTTGGCATCGAGAGACCACACGCCCGCTTGCCGTTCCGAGGCGAGGCCCAACCGCTGCAGTGCCCTGAGCCGTCCGATGCGCAGCGTCCGCTGCGTCGGATCGTTCTCTTCGGTGGCGGTGATGACGAGGATATTGTCCTTCGCACGCGCCATGAGCTGACGGTCGAGGCGCGTCAGTCTCTCCTGGCTGACTTCATCGAAGAGCTTCTGGATGCGCTCGAGCTGAGTCTCGGGACCGAGTTCCAATGTCACCAAGGCTTGGGCACGGGCACGCACGCCATGGCCGATGTAGTCCCGTGCCATCACGAGATCACCGCCTTTGTCATCGCGGCCGCGGATGACGACGTGCGTGTGGGGATGCCCTGTATTGAAGTGATCCACCGCCACCCAGTCGAGCTTGGTATCGAGGTCGCGTTCCATCTGTGCGAGGAGATCGCGAATGAACGGCTTCAGGTCCGACATGCGCGCGCTGTCCTCGGCGGAGACGATGAACCGGAACTGATGCGGATCGTTCTCCGAGCGCTCGAGGAAGGCTGTGCCATCGACGTCATCGCGCTGTGAGTCGTACAGCCGCCCCACATCTCCCTCACGGGTGACGCCATCGCGCTGGATGTATTTGAGGTGCGCACGCGCCGCGCCCATATCGCCACCGGTGATGCGTGTGTAGCGTGCCTTGACGATGACGCGGCGACTGCCTGGTGCGATGAGGCCGGCAGCCGCGCGCACGCCGGTACCCATGCCGCGCTTCGGCATCGCCGATGTGATGTGGCCGCGCTGCCGCACAGCACGTGCGCCAGCTCGGCCGGTTTCTCTGAGCACTTGCGTGTTGGTGCGCAGTTGCGCGTTGCTCGCGGTGTCGCGGATGCGTCCGGGCTTCGGTTTGAAGTCGTCTTGAGACATGCTGAACCCCAACGGTGCGTTGTGCCGTGGGAGATGTTGCGAAGCCTGATTTCGTCAAGACGGAGTCGTTGAAAGTGCCCGGCTTACAAGGCGTATTTCGTAAGCTGACTCTACGGCCGTGAAAACGGAGTCGCGTGAAGCTCAGTAACGATGGCACTTCTGAGCGCCAACGACTCCATCCTTTTATCTTGATGTCCTCCCCAGCCG
>JAEWIJ010000062.1 GCA_023387235.1 Pseudomonadota bacterium | reverse complement strand
TCGTCCTGCGGCGGCACCGTCTCGTCATTCTGAAAGCGCGCCTCGAAGCCGAGGCCAGGGGCGAGACGCACTTTGCGCGACCGGCTGACGCCGATTTCGCCGAGGGCGGGGAGGAGGTCGCCTCGATTTACAGGAGCCAAGTCATCGAGCTCGAGGCGCGTCGCGCCAAGATCACCGACGAGGAAGCTGTCCTGAGGCGCGAGATTGCAGGCCTGCAGGAGAGCATCGGCGGCTACAAAGCACAGGCACGCGCCACGGAGGAGCGCATGGCGCTCTTTTCGCAGGAGCTCAAGGACAAATCCGAACTTCTCGAACGCCAGCTCGTGCGCAGAACGGAGATCCTTGCCCTCCGCCGCGCCGAAGCCGGCCTCGCAGGTGAGCTTGCAAGCCTGCAGGCACGGGCGGCCGATGCACGCGAGCGCGTGTCGCGCGCCGAACAGCAGATCGCGCAGCTCAGATCGGCGGCGCTGCAAAAGTCGCTCGAAGATCTGCGCGCGACGGAAACCGAGCTCGACGATGTCCGCGAGCAGATTCGCGCCGCGCGCGACGTCATGGAGCGCATCGAGATTCGCGCGCCGGTGGCCGGTATCGTCGTGCGACTGTTGCACAACACGACGGGCGGCGTTGTCGCAGCGGGTGCGGTCGTGCTCGAGCTGCTGCCCCTCAATGACGAGCTGGTCATCGAAGCGCGCCTCAATCCCAAGGAGGTCGTTCACGTCAAGGAAGGGCTGAGCGCCATGGTACGGCTGAGCGCGCTCAACCAGCGCCTGACGCCGATGATCGATGGCAAGGTCGTCTATCTCTCGGCCGACACCGTCGCACAGCGCGAGCCCTACGCCGCGAAGGAAGCAGCGCGCAGCGATACGTTCGTCGTACGCGTGCAGCTCGACGAGGAGAGCGCGAGCAGCAAGATCGAGCACTTCAGGCCGACGCCCGGCATGCCGGCCGACGTCTTCATAAAGACGGACGAGCGCACGTTCCTGGAATACATCATGAAGCCGCTGTCCGACACGTTCGTCCGCGCTTTCCGGGAGCATTAGCGGCGCGACGCATCGCTCTTCGCTACTCGGCAGCCGTACGGACGGGCTCCGGCTTTTCCTGCGTCTCGGCTATCTCCTCGGCAGGCGCGGCCTCGCGACGTCCGGCGCCGAGCTTTGTCCCGAACTCCTCGAGCAACAGATAGACTGCCGGCGTGATGTAGAGCGTCAGAAGCTGCGAAACGGCGAGCCCGCCGACCACGGCGAGACCGAGTGGCTGGCGCAGCTCCGCGCCGGCACCCCAACCGACCGCGATCGGCAGCACGCCGAACAGTGCCGCCATAGTGGTCATCATGATCGGGCGGAAACGCAGGAGACAGGCCTCGCGAATTGCCTCTAGCGGCTCCCTGCCGCGCGATCGCGCCTCGATGGCGAAGTCGATCATCATGATCGCGTTCTTCTTCACGATGCCGATGAGCAGGATGATGCCGATCATGGCGATGATCGTCAGCTCCACATCGAAGATGATGAGCGTGAGGAGCGCGCCGAGGCTGGCCGAGGGCAGACCCGAAAGAATCGTGATCGGGTGCACGTAGCTCTCGTAGAGAATGCCGAGCACGATGTAGATCGTCAGCACCGCCGCGAGGATGAGCATCGGCTGATCGCGGAAGCTGTCCTGGAAGACCTGGGCCGTGCCGGCGAACTGGCCATGGACGCTCGCGGGCATGTTGACGTCGCGCTCGACCTCGACCATGCGCGCGACCGCCTCGCCAAGGGTGAACCCGGGGCCGAGATTGAACGTCACGGTCACGGCCGGAAGCTGACTCTGACGCGCGACGGCGATCGGACCTGAGCCGAGCGTCACGCGGGCGAGCGCATCGAAGCGCACGAGCTGACCGCTCGAAGCGCGCAGATAGACGCGGTTGAGAACGCTCGGGTCGAGCTGATAGGCCTTGCTCGCCTCCACGATCACGGAATAGTCGTTCGCCGCCGTGTAGACGGTCGCGATCTTGCGCGTGCCGAAGGTCGAGTAGAGCGTCGAGCGTACCGTATCCATCGTCACGCCATAGCGGGCAAGCGCATCACGATCGACATCGATCGACACCTGACGCGCGCCGAGATCGAGATCGGTCGTCACATCCGTGAAGCCCGGCGTCACCTTCAGGCGTTCCGCCAGCCGCCCCGCGCCCTCGTAGAGGGCTTCGCGATCGACGCCGCTCAGCGTGTACTGGTAGGTCGAGGCGCCGCTGCGGGCACCGATCCGCAAGTTCTGCAGCGGAACGGGGAAGGCGCGAATGCCGACAACACCGGCGAGCTTGCGGCGCAGGCGGTGCTGCACCTCGGTTATGGTCGCACGTCCCTCGCGCGCATGCCGCGGCTTGAGCTGGACGAAGATCGAGCCGCGATTGATCGTCGGATTGAAGCTCGTGCGGGCGACATTCGAGTTGATGTAGAGCACGTCGGGGTCGGTCAGCACGGCGGCGGCTACCTGACGCTGGCGCTCGAGCATGGCAGGGAAGGCGATGTCAGGCTGCGCCTCCGTGCGCACGATGATGATGCTCGTGTCCTCGGTCGGCATGAAGCCCTTCTTGACCGTGGCGAAAGCCCAGCCCGTCGCGACCATCGTGCCGAGCGTGAGCAGCAGCATGAGCCCACGATGGCGGAGCGACCAGTCGAGCGTGCGGCGGTAACCATTGGCCATCGCCGCATAGCCGCCCTCGAAGGCACGGGAAAGGAAATTGGTCTTGTCCTGGTGGACGTCCTTGTCGCTCAGCATGCGCGAGCACAGCATGGGCGTCAGCGTCAGCGCGATGAAGCCCGAGAACGCGATGGCCAGGCTGATCGTCACCGCGAACGAGAAGAAAAAGCGGCCGACGACACCGCCCATGAGCAGGATCGGAATGAACACCGCGATCAGCGATATGGTGATCGAGAGGACCGTGAAGCCGATCTCCCTCGAGCCCTTGATGGCGGCCTCCAGGGGCTTCATGCCCTCCTCGATGTAGCGCACGATATTCTCGAGGACGATGATCGCGTCGTCGACGACGAAGCCGAGCGCGAGTGTCAGCGCGAGCAGCGTGACGTTGTCGAGCGAGAAGCCGAAATACGCCATGCCGGCAAACGTGCCGATGATCGAGAGCGGCAGCGCGAAAGCCGGAATGATGGTGGCACGCCAGTTGCGCAGGAACGCCAGGATCACGAGAATGACCAGAACGGCCGTGATGAGGAGCGTGATCTCGACGTCATGGACGGAATCACGGATCGACTCGGAGCGGTCGGAGAGAATGCGCAAGTCGACGGTCGGCGGCAGATCGCTCTGGAACTCGGGAACCATGCCGCGAACGGCGTCCGTCACCGCAACGGTATTGGCATCCGGCTGACGGCGAACCGAAATGATGATCGAGCGCCGGCCGTTGTACTCGGCATAGGCTTCGTCATCCTCGACCGAATCGAGGACCTGCGCGACGTCCTGCAGGCGAACCGGCGCGCCATTCCGCCACGCGATGACGATCGGCTTGAAATAAGCAGCTGTCGCCTCGGCCGACTTCGTTTCGAGCACATAGACCTGCCGGTCGGTGCGGATGGAGCCGAGCGGCCCGACGCCGGCGATGGCGCTAACCGCGGCCCTCAGCTCCTCGACGGAGATGTTGCGCGTCGCGAGCGCGTCGAAGTCGTAACGGATGCGCACGGCCCGCTTCTGAGCACCGTTGATCGTGACCTCGCCGACGCCGGGAAGCGTCGACAGGCGAGGCAGCATGACCGTCTCGGCGAACTCGTTGATTTCGGCCGCGGGTGTCGTCTCCGAGGTCAGCGCGAGAAAGATGACGGGACTGTCGGCGGGATTGACCTTGCGGAAGGCGGGCGGCTCCTCGAGATCGTCCGGCAGCCGGCGCGTCGCGACCGAGATGGCGGACTGCACGTCGAGTGCGGCGGCATCGATATCGCGATCGAGCGTGAATTCGAGCGTCACTGTCGTCGCGCCTTCGACGCTCGACGACGTGACGTTGGTGATCCCGGCAATGGTCGAGAACTGACGTTCGAGCGGCGCTGCAACGGACACGGCCATGGTATCGGGGCTCGCACCCGGCAGGCGCGCCGAGACCGTGATCGTCGGCACGTCGATCTTCGGAATGGCGGCGATGGGGAGCTGCCGATAGGCGAAGAGCCCCGCCAGCGCGATCGACGCCATCAGAAGGACGGTCATGACCGGGCGGCGAATGCACAACTCGGAGATCTTCATGGCCTGTCCTCTGCGACCGTGACCTCGACGAATTCCTTAACGTTGCCTCAAGTGCGCCCGCGCTGCGGCCCGGAGGGCGGCGAAGGTGTGTCGCGCGCTGCGGGTCCCGTCTTGCCCACACCGGGACCCATGTCGGTAGTGCCAGCATCGCCTTGCGGGCCTGTTCGCTCACGCGCCGGCTTGCCCGGCTCCCGCACGGTGACCGCCACTCCAGGCGCAAGGCGGAGCTGGCCGTCGGTCACGACGCGATCGCCCGCCGCAAGTCCATCGGATACGTAAGCCGTGGTCCCGATGACCCGGGCGAGCGCCACGGTGCGCGGCGCAACGCGCCCGTCCGCGCCGATGATCCAGGCGAGCATCCCTTGCTGAGAGGGCAGCACCGCACTCGCCGGCACGGCGACGAAGCCGGGCCGGCGCTCCACCACAAGCTCGACATCGACGGCCTGACCCGGCCAGAGCACCTCGTCCTCGTTGGCGACCTGGACCTTGCCCATGAGCGTGCCGGTCGCCTTGTCGACCTGATTGTCGATGAAAATGACCTTGCCCTCGGTCTGCACGGGCGTCTCGCCGTTGACGCGTACCGTCGCCTCCGAACGTGCGGCGAGCGCTTGTCGCAGCTTGACGAGATCGACTTGCGGCACGGAGAAGGTCACGTAGATCGGCTTGATCTGATTGATGACGACGAGTGAGTCGCTATCGGCCGCGCGTACGTTCGATCCGAGCTGGGTTTTCAGCGCGCCGGTGCGCCCGGGAATGGGCGCGAGGATCGTCAGATAGTCGAGCTGCGTGCGCCACGCCTCGAACTGGGCTTCACCCGCGGCAATGGATGCCTTGAGAACCTCGACGGTGCTGCGCTGCGTCTCGGTTGCTTCCTCGGTGACGATGTTCTTGGCAACGAGGGCCTCGCGCCGCTTCAGGATGGCCTCCGCATCCTTGAGGGCCGCGCGGTCGCGTGAGATGTTGGCCTCGGCTTGGCGTATCTGCGCCTTGACTAGGCGATCGTCGAGACGGAAGAGCACGTCGCCGGCGCGGACCTCGTCACCTTCCTTGAAGGCGATCTCGGAGATCTGGCCATCGACGCGCGGCTTCACGCCGACCGTCGCGAAAGGTTCGACGGTACCGGGCGCCGAGAGAATGACGGGCATCTCCGCCGTGACGGCCGCGCCGGCCATGACCGGCACTGCGGGGCCACGACCGCCCTTTGCCGCGCCTGCCGGCCCCTTCGTCGCCGCTTCCTGCGTCGCCGGCGCAACGAGCTTGCCGACGTGACCGAAAACCGGCCACTGCCGAGAAGGCGGGTAGGCGAACCAAATCACCGCGCCCGCTGCCAGCAGGACCGCGGCGATGGTAAACAACCTGCGCATGCGCACCCCTTCTCGCTCGCCCCGCCCGTCGTCGGGCGTCATTCCGGGAACTGGTAAGCCGTCGACTAGATGGAAACCAGCTCCCTGAGGGGGTGACCTTGCAGATCGAAGCTCACGCCGGGAGCCAGCCACAATCTACGATGGACCACCCCCTCACGGGAAGAACGGCGCGCGAGCGTGGTATCCGTCGCCCGTGGGCGCGGTTTTTTTTCCAAGTCCGCGGCGGAGTTCAGCGCCCGTCGGGGCCTAGGCCCGCAGCCTTGCGGGCGGCCTCGACCACGGCCTCCTGGTGCGCAAAGAGCACACTCTCCGGCAGGCCCACCATCCGCACAGCCATGGTGTTTTCAACGCCTGAAGGCCTTCCCGTCAGTTCCTCGAAAATAGGCAGCGCAAGGAACGGCGCCGTCGGAGCACTATAGCCTCCCTCATGGGCGAACACGATCCGGCCACCGCAGAGACGGCGCGCCGCATCGAGCACCGCCACCGTCATCCAGCGAAAATCGTCGGGGCCGAGCATCATGCGGCCGAGAGGATCGTTGTTCCCGGCATCGAGACCGCACGCGACGAACATGAGCTCCGGCCGGAAGCGTTCGAGCGCCGGCAGGACGACGCGCTCGAAAGCGGCGCGATAGGCGGCCGTGTCGGAACCTGGCGGCAGGGGGATGTTGACCGTCGCGCCGCGGCCGGCACCGCTTCCCGTCTGCTCGACCGTGCCGCTCGCGCCGCGCGGGAAATTGCCGTTCTCGTGGAGCGAGATCGCGAGCACGCTCGGATCGTCGTAGAAGCAGGCCTGCGTGCCGTTGCCGTGATGGACATCCCAGTCGACGACGGCAATGCGGTTGATCCTGTGCCGCTTCTGGGCGTGACGCGCGGCAATGGCGATATTGGCGAAGACGCAGAACCCCATGCCGGTATCGGGCTCGGCATGATGTCCCGGCGGGCGTGAGATCACATAGGCATTGTCGACCGCGCCCGTGACGACTGCATCGACGCCGGCCATCACGGCACCGGTCGAGAGCAAGGCAAGCTCATAACCACCCGGGCCGATAAAGGCGCTCCTGCCGAGTGGCCCGCCGTAGGCGCCCGAAAGCGCCTTAACCTTCTCCAGATAAGCCGGCGTATGGATGCGAAGCACGTCCTCGTCGCTGGCCGGCGTCGGCGTGATGACCTTCATGTGCGCGGTCATCCCGGAAGCATCGAGCAGGTTCTTGATGCGCCGCTTGGCCTCCGGATTCTCGGAAGCCTCCCCCGGCTGCACCCAGCCGCCGACCGGCATGGGCCCCGCGAACGTCCCGGTATCGAACCACATCAGCTTCTCGTGCCAGACAAGGGCGGTCGTCATACGGGGCTCCTCGGTTGCTCAAACGCGACGAGCCTATCAATGCGAGACCAGGGCATCAACGCACAGCAGCCCTGCCGACAGCGGCAAAAAGGCTCTCGGAGACACGCGCACTTGAATTGCAGCGCGAACCGCGCAGAATGGCGCCGGGGAGCTCGAATGCTGCGCCGATTGATCAGCTTTGCGGTGTTGCTGGGCGTGCTCATGCACGCTCACGCACTCGCGCGCCACAACGGCGTGATGCTCGACGCTCACCTGAAGCGCGCCTCGCTGATCGCCGATCTCGTGCTCATCTGCCATGGGGGCGGGACAGGCACCGTCGATCCGGCCAATCTGCCGGATATACCGCGGCCGACGGATGCGCAGAACGAGTGCCCCATCTGCTCCGGTCTCGCGCACGCACTCGCGCTGCCGCCGCCGGTATTCGCTCCCTACTACATCGTCTTCCAGCCAGCGCAGCCAATTCCGCCGCGCATGGTCCGCGTCGTCGAACCGGCGCGCGCTCTCATTCCGCCAGCTCGCGGACCACCCTCGATCGCCTGACGTTTGCTGAAGTCACGGACAGCGGCTGCGCCGTCGGTCCGCCAGTACGTCAATCGCATCCGGGGAAACGCTTTCAAATGGAAAGCCAACGACCGCGCCGTGGGGCCGCTGCGCCGCACGTGCGCCCGAGGACAATTCTAGCGGCGTTGCTCGCCGTCGGCACGTTCGGCGCTTCAGGGGAGACCGCGCTCGCGCAGAGCAATGCCGTGGCGCTGCCCGGCCTCGTCGTCGAAACGAGCAAAGCCGCGAAGGCCAAGAGCGCGACGCGCCCGCCGGCTCGACCGCAGGTGCCTGCTCCGGTCGCGGCCGAGCACCCACCGCCGCAGACTTCGCCGACGGGCGCCGGCGCGCCGATCCTGATCAAGGGCCGAGGCAGCCTCACTGTGCCGACCACGGCCGAGATCGAGGCGGAGCTCGGTCGCGTACCGGGAGCTGTCGCCGTCGTGCCCGACACGGCCTATAAGCAGAGCACGCCGGCAACGACGATCAAGGACGTACTCGACTACGTGCCGGGCGTCTTCGTGCAGTCGAAGTGGGGCGAGGACTCGCGCCTCTCGATCCGCGGCTCCGGCCTCTCGCGCAATTTCCACCTGCGCGGCGTCCAGCTTCTGCAGGACGGCATTCCCCGCAATACGGCGGACGGCTACGGCGACTTCCAGGAGATCGATCCGAGCGCCTACCGCTACGTCGAGGTCTACAAGGGCGCCAATGCGCTACGTTACGGTGCCAATGCGCTCGGTGGCGCGATCAACTTCGTCACGCCGACGGGACGCGATGCCGACCGCATATCGGCGAGTGCCGATATCGGCAGCTTCGGCTTTCACCGCCTGCAGTCGAGCATCTCGGGCGCCAACGGACCGCTGGATCTTTTCCTCACCGGCTCCTGGCAGGAGCAGGACGGCTTTCGCGATCACAGCCGGGGCGAGGCGACGCGCGCGAGCGGCAACATCGGTATCCGTCTCTCGGAGGATGTGGAGACGCGCTTCTACTTCGGCATCAGCGACATCATGCAGCGCATTCCCGGTAGCGTGTCGCGGCAGACGGCACTCGACGCGCCCAAAACGCCGGCGCCAGGAAATGTGCTCAACGACTGGCAGCGCAATATCGACGCGTGGCGGATCGCCAACAAGACCACGATCGTACTGGCACAGGGCACGGCACTCGAGTTCGGCGGCTTCTACAATGACCGTCATCTCATGCACCCGATCTTCCAGTGGCTCGACTACCAGTACGAGGACTTTGGCGGCTTCGCGCGGCTCGTCGATGACCGGATCGTCGGCGGATATCGGAACCGGCTCATTGCTGGTCTGCAGATTCACAACGGCCGGCTGAGCAACCGTCAGTTCGAGAACAACTCGAATACGGGGTCGGCAATCAAGGGCGACCTGCTTTCGAGCTCGCTCGACCGGTCGGAGAACTATGTCGCGTATTTGGAGAACTCGTTCTACTTCATGCCCGACGTCGCGCTCGTGACCGGTACGCAATTCCTCCATGCGACGCGCGACCGCAAGGATCGCTTCCTCGACAATGGCGATCAGTCGGGCAGGAGCGACTTCAATCTCTGGAGCCCGAAGATTGGGCTGCTCTGGGACATCGATCGCACGTGGCAAGCGTTCGTGAATGTCTCGCGCAGCGCGGAAGTGCCGAGCTTCGGCGAGAGTGCGTCGGCCGCGAGC
>JAEWIJ010000247.1 GCA_023387235.1 Pseudomonadota bacterium | reverse complement strand
GGCATGATCTATGTCGGGCACACGAAGTTTCGCTGGCACGGCATGTCGCAGGTTCTGCGCGGCATCGAGCCGATCCGCGACAAGCTCGGCCGCATCGGCCTCGTCGGCGAAGGCTGGGACGCACCTCTCGAGTGGACGCAGTGGCAGGAGATCCGCGACGACTACTACGTCGATCGCGACTACCTGAAGCAGCTCCGCGTCGAAGCCCTCGGCGCGGTCAAGTACAACGAGGTCATCGCGACCATGAGTCGGGGCATCTTCAATCCGGTCATCTATCGCCCGCTCTTCGAGCGCCTCGGCTTCGTCACCTGCCGCACATTCGAGACACCCGCCTCGGGCACCATCCCGCTCTTCCTGCTCGACGACGCGTATGTCCGCGGCGTCTTCGGCGATACGGCAGCGGCCCTCCTGCTCGGCGAGCGCCCCGACGAGAAAATTCTCGACGTCGTCAGCCGCCCGCAGCACTACGCTGATATCGTCATGGGCATCCGCGAGGATTTCCGGCAGCGTCACAGCCCTGCTGCCCGCCTCAGGGATCTGATCGAGATCATCGAAGCGTAACAAATGAGCAAGGCGCCAGAGCCGAACGCCTTATCCGAGAGCCCGCCCGCGCGGCGCATGGGGCTCCGCTACGGCTTCAACGAGATCAACGGCTGGTGGCACCTCTCGGAAGGCCCGCACAGCGCCGAGATACGCCGGCGTCTCCGTCTGATGGATACGCGCCTCGTGCGCATTTTCGTATTCGATCCGCAGGTGCCGGACCCCTTCAAGGACTGGCGCAGCTTCAGTGCCTGCATCCAGGGCGTGCTCGACGCCGGCGCCCTCCCCATGATCACATTCGCCCGCTTCGGAAAGCCATTCGACAGTGCCGGCAATATCCGCACGTTCGTCACGCGCTGCCGCGAGATCGTCTGGAACGCGATCGAGCAGTGGGGCGGCGCGCGCGTCAAGGACTGGTACTGGTGCATCTGGAACGAGCCGAACAACCCGATCATTGGCGGCGGCGTTACCTATGCGCAGTACCGCCGCATCTACGTCGAGACGGCCGCGCCCATGCACGCGTTGCTCGCACCACATCTTGGCGAGCAGAAAGCGCTTATCGGCGGCCCCGCCATCGATGGCAATCACCGCCCCTACTGGATGGACTGGATCGCCCGCCTCGTCGATGACGTCGACGATCATCTTCTCGGCTTCGTCAACTGGCACCGTTACGGCGACTGGCGGCCGGCCGTACCGAGCCGCTCGCTCGGCCTGGAGATGTGGGGCTCGCCGGACGCGCCCACGGGCGCCACGCTCGAAGCGCTGCTCATGGCGCAGCTACCGACCTACGAAGGCCGCGCGCGCGGCGTTGCGCGCCTCATCAAGGGCCGCGACATCCTGAACATCTGCGGCGAGCTCAATACGATCTCGCACCACGAGAACTACTATACGCTAGGCCTCAACCAGAACATGGTCGGTGCCGCCTACTACATGTCGGCCCTCATTCATCTCATCCGCGGCGGCGCCGATGCCGAAATGCGCTGGACGGCAACGGCCCACGGCGAGGACGCCTACGGGCTCCTCTCCATGGAGGGCCGCCCGATGGCCCCCGCGCTCGCGAAGCAGGCCTTCGCCCAGCACGTGCGCTTCGGCGACATCGTGCGCCTGCCCCAAAAGCGGCTCGACTATCCGGAGGTCGACACCGTCGTCGCCGCCCATGAGGACGGGCGCATCAGCGGCGTATTCGTCAACGCGTCCTCGCGGCCGATCGCGCTTCGTGCCGAGGAGTGGGATAGCGGGCTCGGCGCCTGCGACGAGGTCCTGCGCCTCGATGGCAGCACAGGTGGACGCGTGATGCGCACGCCTTTCGACGGCATGGTGCGCATCGAAGGGCATGGCATGGGCATCGTGACCAATCGCGCTTCCTCGACCATACTCGACTGACAACACGGGGCTCGGCTGAGGGAGACGACGGGTGGACAAGGCATTCGGCTGGATCGGCGAGATATTTCAGACGCTGCTGCGGCTCTTTCCGTGGCTCGTCATCGTACCGGCGACGCACGCCGGCGTCGCCTTCGTCCATGGTCACCGCATAAAGAAGTGGGATCCCGGCCTGCACTGGTACTGGCCTGTGGTGACGAGCTACAAGCTCATGATGACCGTGCGCCAGACGCAGAAGATCCAGTCCAAGGTCATCATGAGCAAGGACCAGCAGACGATCATCGTCGGCGCGCTCGTGACGTACTACGTCGACGACATCGTCGCGGCGCTCGCCCACATCGCCGATCTCGCTTCCGACGTCATCGAGCGCGCACAGGGCGCAATCCTCAACGAGGTCAGCAAGAACACGCTCGACGAGATCCAGGCGGACCGCTGGGCATTCAACAACAAATTGAAGGACGTCGTCGGCGCGAATCTGAACGGCTACGGCGTGCAGATTCTGCAGATCCAGATCACCGAGCTTGCGCCCACGCAGTCGATCGCCTTCAACGGCCACGCCGCGCTCGGCAACTACGCACTGTGGAGCGGATTCTGACCATTCCCTCTCCCCGCCTGGCGGGGGAGAGGGTTAGGGTGAGGGGCGGCGGCAAACGCTGACGTCGGTAAGTGGCGCCGCCCCTCATCCTAACCTTCTCCCCGTAGAACGGGGAGAAGGGGGAGTGCTATCCCTTCACCCAGTACGCGCCCCACTCGTCGATGCGCTGAAGCGGATCGCGGATGCCGTGCGCATCGCGATATTCGTCGATGGCCGTGCGGTGCGCCTCGAAGAGATGGTAGTCATCCGCGATGAGCGTGCCGCCCGGCGAGAGCTTGGGATAGAGGTGCACGATCCCGTCGCGCGTACTCTCGTACATGTCGCCATCAAGGCGCAGCACGGCGAGGCGATCGACCGGCGCCATCGGCAGCGTGTCCCGGAAGAGACCCTCGAGAAACACGACCTGGTCATCGAGCAGGCCATAGCGGGCGAAGTTCGCTTTCACCTCCTCGAGCGACACAGCGAAGTCCGTCCAGGTGTGGAACTCGGCGCCGGCATCTGGCGCGACACCTTCCGTCGGCGGCGGCAGGCCTGCGAAGCTGTCCGCAGCAATGACGCGGCGATCGGCGATACCGTACGCCTTCAGAACTGCGCGCATCATCATGACGGCGCCGCCACGCCACACGCCCGTCTCCATGAAATCACCCGGAATGCCCTCCCGGATGACACGCTCGCATTCACTGCGCACGTTCTCCATGCGCTTGAAGCCGATCATCGACGGCGCAGCGGATGGCCAGTCCCATCCCTGCGCGCGATAGTCCTCGTAGTAGGCATCGACCTTCGACGACGGCAGCGGCGGATCGCGATTGAGCCGGCCGATGAGGCTGTCGCGCATGAGATCCAGGTAGGCCGTGCGGAGGTGGCCCGGATCGGCGCCCTCTCCGGATCTCTGCATCGGATTTGTCGGCTCGGGCATGTGCTGCTTTCCTCGACTGCTGGCGGCGCCCCCTGAGCCCCCATCAGCCCCCTCTTTACAGATTACTAAGCTTGCATGGCCATAAGAACTTGGGGTCTTTGCCTGGACACGCGATCCATGACCGATGCTGCCGACGTTCCTTCTCTTGGCGCGCCACACAACCGGACATTGGAGCGCCTGCTGACGGCTGAGCGCCTTCTTGCCTATTCAAAAATGCTGCTCGGCATATTTGCCGTCGTCTTCGTGGTCTGGACAGCCCTGACCCTCGCCAATCCAGGCCGCGTCGATCCGGCCGGCAGTCCATTCGGCTATGATTTCATTTCGACGTGGTCGGCCGCACGCCTTGCGCTCGAAGGCCGCGCCACCGACGCTTACGATATCCGCGCCCTATTCGAGATGCACAAGCAGGCCGTACCCGGCGTCACGACGGTCTACCCCTGGCCTTATCCGCCATGGACGCAGATGCTCGCCATGCCGCTCGGGCTGCTGCCGTATCCCTTGGCATTCATCCTGCTCATGGGCGGCGGCGTCGCGCTATGGCTCCACGTGCTGGGCGCGGTCGTCAAGGATCCGAATGCGCGATGGGTTGCGCTCGCATTGCCCGCGGCGTTGATCTGTTTCCTGTTCGGCCAGAATGGCTTCATCTCCGCGGGCATCATGGGAACCGCGCTCCTCATGCTGGACCGCCGACCGTGGCTCGCCGGCGTGCTGATCGGCCTTCTCGCATTCAAGCCGCATCTCGGCGTGCTCGTTCCCGTGGCGCTGATCGCGACAGGGCGCTGGCGGACGTTCGTCGCGGCCGGCGCTGTCGTGATCGCGCTTGCGGCGGCATCGGTGGCCGTCCTCGGTATCGAAATCTGGCGCGTCTTCTTCGAGAACCTTGCGCAGGCCCGCGTGCACGTCGACGCGGGCGATCTGCCGCGCGGGATGATTCCGACGCCTTATGCCTTCGCGCTTTCCATAGGCGCCGGCTCGCAGGCCGCCATGGCACTGCAAATCTTCTCCGCGCTTGCGGCGGCCGCTTGCGTGTGGACCGTCTGGCGCAAGGAGACTGCACCGTTCGCCATCAAAGCCGCCACGCTGTGCGCGGCCTCCATGCTCGTTTCGCCGTACATGTTCCACTACGATCACGTGATGCTGGGCCTCGCCATGGGATTTCTGGCAATGGAGGGCCTCCGCACGGGGTTCCTTCCCTACGAGCGCCCCGCAATGATCGCGGCCTGGCTCGCGCCCCTCCTGATCTTGCAGTCTTATCAGCTCACCGAAATCCAGCTCGGAGCGGCAGTCGCCATTTTCATGCTCGTCGTTCTGGTCCGGCGTGCGCGTGGTGTTGACGCGCCGATTGCCGACTTCAGCAGGGCCTGACGCGTCCGGCCGACCGCGCGCCGCCCTGCTTGCATCGCGCCGACGTGCGTGCCAGCCTGCGCGCCCGTCCTCCATCGCAGTGGTGCCCCATGCCTCAGATCAGCGAGATCGCTACCGGCTTGCGTTTTCCCGAAGGCCCCATTGCCATGCCGGATGGCACTATCCTGCTCGTCCAGATCGAGCGCGGGACGCTGACGCGCGTGCTGCCGGACGGGCGCACGGAAGTCGTCGCGGAAACGGGCGGCGGCCCCAATGGCGCGGCCATAGGCCCGGATGGCGCCTGCTACATCTGCAACAACGGCGGCTTCGCCTGGGTGCGTGGCGATGGCACGCTGCGCCCGCACATGCAGCCCGAGGATTACAAGGGCGGCCGCATCGAGCGCGTCGACCTCTCGACCGGTCGCGTCGATGTCCTCTACACGCACGGGCCGAACCACAAGCTCAATGGCCCGAACGACCTCGTCTTCGACGCGCACGGCGGCTTCTATTTCACGGACCTCGGCAAGGTGCGCGAGCGCGAGCAGGATCGCGGCTGCGTCTACTACGCCAAGACCGACGGCAGCCTCATCAAGGAGGTGGCCTTTCCGCTCATGACGCCGAACGGCTGCGGGCTCTCGCCGGACGGGCGCACGCTCTATGTTGCCGAGACATGGACGGGCCGCGTGTGGGCCTACGACATCACCGCACCCGGAGAGGTCGCGAAAACGCCGTGGCCGGCGCCGAACGGCGGCCGTCTGCTCGCCGGTGTCGGCGGTTTCAATCTCTTCGACTCCATGGCGGTGGACGCCGCCGGCAACGTGTGCGTCGCCACGCTCTTCAATCCCGGCATCACGGTCATCTCGCCGGACGGCGCCCGCGTCCGCCATTTGCCCATTCCCGGCGATCCGTACGTGACGAACATCTGCTTCGGCGGCAGGGATCTCCGCACGGCGTACATCACGCTATCGATGACCGGGCGCCTCGTCAGCCTTCCGTGGGATGGACCGGGTGCGCCGCTCAACTACCTCAATATCTCGTGATCTCGCGCGAACCGGGCGGCCAGCAGCCCTGCAGTTCCTCGACTGGCCACTTGGGATCATCCCTGGAAGAATGAACATCACAGAGGTGGTCGGCCGCGCACGCGCGCGCCGCCACGGCCATCAAAAACCATGGAGATCGCACATGAGCAACGGCGTCGAATATACGCCGCCCAAGGTCTGGACCTGGGACAAGGAGAGCGGCGGCCGCTTCGCGAGCATCAATCGCCCCATTGCCGGGCCGACGCACGAGAAAGAGCTCCCGGTCGGCAAGCATCCCTTCCAGCTCTACTCGCTGGCGACGCCGAACGGCGTGAAAGTGACAGTCATGTTCGAGGAGCTTCTCGCGCTCGGCCACAAGAAGGCCGAGTATGACGCGTGGCTCATTCGCATCGGCGACGGCGATCAGTTCGGATCGGGCTTCGTCGCCGTCAATCCGAACTCCAAGATCCCGGCGCTCCTCGACCGCACGAACCCGGTCAAGCCCCGGCGCATCTTCGAGTCCGGCTCGATCCTTCTCTATCTCGCGGAGAAATTCGGCGCCTTCCTGCCCAAGGATCCCGACAAGCGCACAGAAGCCCTGAACTGGCTCTTCTGGCAGATGGGTGCCGCCCCCTATCTCGGCGGCGGGTTCGGACACTTCTATGCCTACGCGCCCGCCAAGTGGGAGTACCCGATCAACCGCTTCGCCATGGAGGTGAAGCGTCAGCTCGACGTGCTCGATCGCCAGCTCGCCGACAACGCCTACATCGCGGGCGACGAGTACACCATTGCCGACATGGCCATCTGGCCCTGGTACGGCGCGCTCGCCAAGGGCCTGCTCTACGGCGCCGGCGAGTTCCTCGACGGCGCGAGCTACAAGCACGTCAATCGCTGGACCGAGGAGATTGCGGCGCGTCCCGCCGTCAAACGCGGGCGCATGGTCAATCGCGTGCAGGGCGATCCCGCGAGCCAGCTCCACGAGCGCCACGACGCCAGCGACTTCGAAACGAAGACGCAGGACAAGCTCGTCGAAAAGGCGTGATCGATGGCGTGGGCGGGCACCCAGAGGCCCGCCCACATTCATGCGTCAAGCAGAAGCCGCCGGCCGCGGCACCTTGAAGAACGGCGCCGGCACCAGCAGCTTGTTCTCCACTTTCACGACAAGCGGCCGCATCTTCTTCGCATACGATTGCCACTCCGGCGCGGCGAGCAGGCGCTTGCGGCGCTCGAAGCGGTCGTCGAGGCTCTCGTATCCCCACATGTGGACGATCTGATTGAGAGGGCCGAAGTCCGTGTAGTAGTAGCCGACCATGTTGCCGAGTATGCGCACCTGGCATTCCATGCCTTCTTCCTCATAGAGCTTGAGGAAGACCGGAACCTGCCCGGCATTGAGAGTGTAGATCCGCTCATCCACGAACATGCGTGCACCTCGCTCGATTGTTGACCGGGAGCGACCATAGTCGATCGCCGCTGGAGAGCGAGTACATCCTGGTAGCAGCGGGATTGCATTTATGGCCGCTCAGGTAGCGCGCGGCGGCACAACATCCTTGAAGGCATCGAAGCCCTTCCAGGCAGGCTCGATGGGCGCGACGCCTTCGCAAGGGATGTACGGCGAGGCTTCGCCCTTACCGAGATTCGGAATATAGCGCGGGCAGTTCGGAAAGATGTGCTCCGGCACGACGCGTACGACGATCTGCGCCCCGGTCTTGCCGGCGATCAGCGGATCATCGAGGTGCACGGACGCGCGCCCGTTGACGCGCAATCGCTTCGGCTTCTCACCCATATCGATGAAGAGCATCCCGATCTGCGGGTTGCGGCGGATATTGCCGAGGCTCTTGAACATGCCATTGCCGTCATAGTCGGGAAAGGCGAGCAGGTCCGGCGCCTCGACGCTGACGAACCCCGGCGGCCCGCCCTTGAACGAGCAGTCCGGGTGCCCGTCCGCATCAGCCGTCGCGAGAAAGAAGAAGCTCACGCCCTCGATGAAGGCCTTGTCCTCGTCCTTGAACCTGTCGCGCCACAAGCGCTCGACGAGACGATCCGCCAGCGGTCTCGAGCCGAACTGATCCTGCAGCTCGCGATTGCCGTCATGGTACATGGGCATGGCCTGCACCTCCGACATTGGACAGCTTCGAATATTCTAGTCCCCTGCCGGATCGGGCGCCAGACGGTTTGGCGCGCGGCCTTGAGTAGATCGATGCGCGTCCTACAATAGCCGTCGCGCAATGCCCCCGAGAGGAGACGACAATGAGCAAGATCGATTATCTCGCCCCCAAGGGACTGGCCATCAATCCGGCCTATTCGCACGTAGCCGTCGCTTCCGGCGCGCGCACCATCTACATCGCCGGCCAGGTCGCCATCGACGAAAGCGGTGCGGTCGTCGGCAAAGGCGATCTCGCCGCGCAGACCGAGCAGGTGATGCGAAACCTGGAGAAGTGCCTCGCGGCGGCCGGCGCCACCTTCGAGCACGTCGTCAAGATCACCACATTCGTCGTCGACTACACACCCGAGATGCGGCCTGTCATCGGCAAGGTGCGCGGCGCCTACTTCGCCAACCGTCCGCCGCCGGCCAGCACCCTCGTCGGCGTCAGCGCGCTCGCATTGCCGGAATGGATGATCGAGATCGAAGCGATCGCCGTGGTGGGCTGATCCGGGCGCGCCTGGCGGGACAGTGAAGTCATTGGTGCCCGTGGAGGGACTCGAACCCCCACACCCTCGCGGATAACAGATTTTGAGTCTGTCGCGTCTACCGTTCCGCCACACGGGCAACGGCGCGGCACTATAGCGGCGACCGGGCCCCCGTCAACGGACCGCAGTCCGATCGCCGCAGGCTGAGCCGTGCGCTTGCGGGCCGCGGATGCGGCCTGCATACAGGAACGACCACGCCGGCCCGCTCGTCGGCCGTGGACCTCATCGCGCCACAAAATTCTTTCACCGCCTGCACGGCAACGACTTGGAGAGCCAGGTGGAAAGCATTACCACGTCATTGTTTCTGCTGCTCGCCGTGGTCCTCAGCGGGATTATCGCCCGCGCGTTGCCTTTTGCACTGCCGCTCCCTCTCGTGCAGATCGGCCTCGGCGCCGCGATCGGCAGCGTCGCGCACCTGCGCGTCGAGCTCGAGCCGCATATCTTCTTCCTGCTGTTCCTGCCGCCCCTCCTGTTCCTCGATGGCTGGCGCATTCCGAAGGAGGGCCTCTTTCGCGACAAGGGCACGATCCTCGAACTGGCGCTCGGCCTCGTCGTGCTCACGGTTCTGGGCGTCGGGTTGCTCATCCACTGGATAATTCCGGCGATGCCCCTCGCGGTCGCCTTCGCACTAGCGGCGATCATCTCTCCGACAGACCCTATTGCCGTATCCGCCATTGCGGCGCGCACGCCCATTCCAAAGCGCCTGATGCACATTCTCGAGGGCGAATCCCTGCTGAACGATGCGTCTGGCCTCGTGTGCATGCGCTTTGCCGTCGCCGCGGCGCTGACGGGCACGTTCTCGCTCTTCACGGCGTTCGGCACCTTCCTGTGGCTCGCCATCGGCGGCATCGCGATCGGCGTCGGCGTCACACTGGCGACCATGGTCGCCAAGGACTACGCCTCGCGACGCCTCGGCGAGGAAAGCGGATCGCAGATCCTGATCAGCCTGCTCATTCCATTCGGCGCCTATCTCCTAGCCGAGCACCTCCACTGCTCGGGCATTCTCGCGGCTGTCTCGGCCGGCATCGCCATGAGCTACGCGGAGCAGAGCGGCCAGGCGCTCGCCGTCACGCGCGTGCGGCGCACGGCCGCGTGGGATCTCGTGCAGTTCTCGCTCAACGGCGTCATCTTCGTGCTGCTCGGCGAGCAGCTCCCGGCGATCGTGGGCGAAGCGGCGGATGCGCTGCGCGAAGCGGGCCATCAACACTGGATCTGGCTTCCGTTCTACGTACTCGTGATTAATTTCGCGCTCGCGGCGCTGCGCTTTGCGTGGGCGTGGGTGTCGTTCCGCTTCACCATGTACAGGGCACGGAAGAACGGCGACAACGTCCAGCACCTGGGCTGGCGGCTCATCGCGGCCACCTCGCTGGCGGGCGTTCGCGGCGCCATCACGCTCGCCGGCATTCTGACATTGCCGCTCAGCATGCCCGATGGCACGCCGTTTCCCGCCCGCGATCTCGCGATCTTCCTTGCCGCGGGCGTCATCATTGTATCGCTCATCGCCGCGAGCATCGGCCTTCCTCGTCTGCTCAAGGGCCTGAAGCTGCCGCCAGAGCCGACCGAGGACCGCCGCGAGAACATCGCCCGCCTTGCAGCGGCGCGAGCAGCCATCAAGGCCATCGAACGCAAGCAGCACGAGCTTGGACAAGGCCGCAGCGACGCGAACCTCTATGCGGAGGCTGCGGTGCGGCTGATGGACGTCTATCGTCAGAGAATCGACGGGCGGACCAAGACCGGAGAAGACGCCGCGCTCGTGCGCCATATCGAAGAAATCGAGCACAAGCTGCGCGTCGAGGGCTTGAAGGCGGAACGCGACGAACTCTTCCGGCTCGGCCGCTCACAGCGCATTCCTCACGACGTCATTCGCAAGCTCGTGCGCGAGGTCGATTACATGGAAACGCGCTACGTGCACTGAGTCCGGCGAGGTCCGGTAGCTCAGCCGCGCGCGCCGCCCGGGTTCAGCGCGACGGCCGTGCCGATCATGCTGTCACGCGTCGCGAGGGCGGCGAGTTGATCCGCGCTCCAGCCCTCTGTGCCTGCCGGGCGCATGGGTAGGACGAGGTAACGGCAGTCGGCCGTCGAATCGACGACACGCACCTCGACGCTATCCGGCAGCTGCGTGCCGAACTCGGCGAGAACGCTGCGCGGCTCGCGCACCGTGCGCGTGCGGTAGGCGCGCGACTTGTACCAGAGCGGCGGCAGGCCGAGGATCGTGCGCGGATAGCAGGAGCAAAGCGTGCACACGATCATGTTGTGCACCCTCGGCGTATTCTCCAGCACGACGAGCTTCAGGCCCGGCAGGTCCATGCCCATTTCCTGGACACCGGCATTGCCGTCCGCGAGCAGGCGCGCCTTGAAGTCCGGATCGGTCCACGCGCGGGCGACGACGCGGGCGCCGTTCTCCGGCACCTTGCCGTCCCAGTCCTCGATCATGTCCTCGACTTCACGCGCGGTGATGATGCCTTTCTGGATCAGCAGCTCGCGCATGGCGATCTCGAGGAATTCCCACTCCTCGCTCGGCTCCTTGATATCGGGCTGGAAGGGGCCGTGATCGTGCGGGTGATCATGATCGTGGTGATGCCCGTGGTCGTGGTCATGGTCGTGGTCATGATCGTGATCGTGATCGTGCGTCATGCCGCCCTCCGCGATTTGTCGGTGTCGTCGGCTTCGAGCCAGTGCTCGTAGATCTCGACGACGAGGCTGTCATTCGGACCGTACGTACCTGCGCCGCCCCACAGCTCATCCATGGTGAAGCGGATCCAGTACAGCGGCACTTCCGGCGTATCGTACCGGCCGACCGCGAGAAGCTCCGGATTGTGGAAGTCGCCGAAGCGCCGCTCCACGACGCCGTGCTTGCCGCGCAGGTACCACGGCGTGCGGATGTGCACAGGCTGCGGCTCGAGAGGATGCTCGGCTCGCACTTTCACGGCCTGACCGATCTCGAATGCCGCCATCAGCATTTCTCCGATTGACCGGCGAGGCGTGCCTTCACCTCCGCGAGCTTGGCATCGATCTCCGCCTCCGTGACGACGCCCTTCTCGATCAGCAGCCCACGCAGCGCGTAAGCCCATTTCTCGTAGTAGCCGGCGGCATTGTAATGCTCGGGCGTCAGGCTCTCGATCGTGCGGCGCATCTCGTCGACGACCCAGTAGCTGCGCGGGTTCGAGCGCATCAGCTGCATGAGCGCATCGACGCGACGCTCGGAAAGCGTCGGGACGTGCTCGTGATTGTCGACCGGCCCACCGGCCTCGCCGCCCATGTCATGTACGCCGCGCTCGGCCATGACTGCCTCCTTTGCCTGCTTAGTCAGCATCCTTGCGGCGGAGGCAGCGGCGCGTCAACCACATCGGATCAAATTTGCGCGCCGGAAACCACGACCGGATTGCGCGGGCGCCCTCCCGGCCGCTAAATCGCTCGCCGCCACGGGAGGGATCTATGCTGCGCCGGCTCTATGACTGGACGATGGGGCTCGCCGCCCGCAAGACCGCCGAATACTGGCTGGCCTTCATCGCCTTCGTCGAAAGCTCGGTCTTCCTCATTCCGGCCGACGTGCTCTTCCTCCCGATGGCCCTTGCGCGGCCCGACCGCGCCTACCGCTATGCGATCGTGGCAACCGTGATGTCCGTCCTCGGCGGCATCGCGGGCTGGTACATTGGCTACTACGCCTTCGACACCGTCGCGAAGCCGGCCCTCGAGCTCTACGGCAAGTACGACGACTTCGTGCGCCTGCGCGAATCCGCCGATGCCGACCTCGTGCTGCTGCTGCTCGTCACCTCGGGCCTCTCGCATCTTCCGCCGATCAAGGTCGTGACGATTCTGTCCGGCGCGCTGCACATCAACATCTGGCTGTTCATCGCCTCGGCGATCGTCGCGCGCGGCGCCCGCTTCCTGTTCCTCGCGTGGCTGCTGAACCGCTACGGCGAACCGATCCGCCATTTCATCGAGGAGCGCCTCGGTACGCTCGCCGCTCTCGGCTGCGCGGCGGTGATCGGGTTGTACGTCGCGGTCAGGTACTTGACGTGAGACCGTTGCGCCCGGCCGCGATCTACGTCCGTGCCATCACCACCAACCCATCGACCGCCACCGCACCCTGTCCTTTCCCGCGCACGATGACGGGGTTGATCTCGGCCTCGGCAATATGCGGCGCGCTCGATAGAGCGAGTTGCGAGACCGCGACGACGATCGCCGCCAGCCCTTCGAGATCGCCCTCGGGAAAGTTGCGGAAGCCACGCAGCGGCGCAAATCCCTTGACCTCGGCGATCATGGCACGTGCCGTCGCAAGATCGACCGGCGCAGGCCGAACCGCCACATCATTGTAGACCTCCGCGAGAATGCCGCCGACGCCGACCGCCACGAGCGGCCCGACGCGCGGATCGCGGCGAAAGCCGACGATTGCCTCGCCGAGACCTTTGACCATCTCCTGTACGACGATGCCCTCGATGCGCGCGCCCGGCGCCTTCTTCGGCACATCCATGAGCAGCGAGGCGATGGCCGTCCGCAGCTCGCCCGCGTCGGCAATGCCGACCTTCACGCCGCCGACCTCGCTCTTGTGGGCGATATCCGCGGAAAGAATCTTGGCGACCACGGGATAGCCGAGCTTCAACGCATCGACTCCGGCCGCGTCATGAACCTGCGCGATCCCCGGCACCGGCACACCGAGCGCCGCGAAGAGCTCGAGCGCCTTCTGCTCGTTCAAGGTTGCAACGCACTTCGCCCGATTGAGACAGGCGCGCGCAGCCGTCGGAAGCGGCTTCTCGTCCTTCGCGCGCGGCGGCGTCCAGTCGAGGTAGGCGGAAAGCGCATCGGCGCAGCATTCGGGCGTGCGGAAGCCCGCGATCCCCGCGCCGGCCAGCAGCTCCAGCGAGCGTTGCGCATTCGGCAGAAGGAAGGCGACGATCGGTTTTTCCGCCGTCGCCCATTTGGCGAGCGGCGCCACCGCCAGCTCGGGAAAATACTCCGCCGACGAGCCGACGCCGACGATCACCGCATCGACGCGCGGATCGGCCATGAAGCTCGACATCACGGTGTCGACGACCTCGGGCTTGGTGCCGGCCATGGTGAGATCGGCAATGGGGGCGCCGGGCGCGACGTCGATCTTGAAGGCGGCGAGCCCTTCACTCAGCGTCTCGGCTGCCGGCACGACCTCGATGCCGCGCGAGCCGAGATGATCCACGACGAGTGCCGCCGCACCGCCCGTCGTCGTCGTCACGGCCACGCGCTTGCCCTTCGGCGGCTTGCGTCCCTTGATGAGCAGCGGCGCCTCGATCAGGCTTTCGAAATTGTCGAGCCGCATGATCCCGCAATCGGCGAGGAAAGCATCGAGCGCGCGCGTCTCGCCGACCATGGCGCCCGTATGCGACTGCGCGAGCGCTTGCCCGATGTCGGAGCGGCCGAGCACGTAGGCCAAGACCGGCTTACCCTTGGCATAGGCCCGCGCCGCCATCTCGGCGACGCCGGCCGGATCGCGCATCGTTTCTAGAAAGAGCAGGATCACGTCGGTATCGGGATCGTCCACGAGCATGGACGCGATCTCGCCGACAGTCAGGTCGCACTCGTTGCCGATCGAGACGAGCGTGGAGAAACCGATGCCGCGCGCCTCACCGCGACTAACCAGCGCGCCGATCATGGAGCCCGACTGCGAGACGAGGCCCGTGCGCCCCTTGGGCAGGCGCTCGCGCTCGAGCACGGCATTGGCTGAGAGCGTCAGCGGCCAGTGCGTGTTGATCACACCGAGGCTGTTCGGGCCGATCAGCCGCACGCCGCCCGCCCGCGCCGCCTCGATGAGGGCCGCCTGCCGCGCCTTGCCGGTTTCGCCACCCTCGGCGAAGCCGCCTGCAAAGATCGTTGCCGCGGCGACGCCCGCACGCCCACAGTCGCGAATGGCCTCGATGACCGAGTTCGTGCCGAGCATGACATAGGCGTGGTCGGGCGGCTCGGGGCAGTCGGCGAGCGACGCGTAGCAGGGCTCGCCGAAGAGCTCCTTGTAGCCGGGGTTGATCGGATAGATCGTGCCCGTGAAGCCGTGCTTGCGCAGATAGCGCTGCGGACGCGAGTTGTTCTTCTTCACGTCGCCGGACGCCCCGACGATGGCGACGCGCTCCGGGCGCAGCAGGCGGTCCGCGAATGGTCTGGCCATGGCCTCGAATTCCTCCCTCGGCGCGCATTTCCCGGCGCCTGAGATGCTCTTTCGGACTATGTCTAGCCGATCCGGCCGTCCACCGCCATATGTCCGGACATCCGACGGTATGAGCGCCGAGATCGACTTGGCCATAGCGGAACTCGCAACTGCCGAGATCGGCCGCTGACGGCTTCAGACGCCACGTCGCCCGGCGAAGTGGAGGACGGCTGCAACGACACAGCCTGCTGTGATGCCGACCGCGAGATCGACGGCAAGCGTCACGACGAAGGTCGTGAGGAGCACGAGCGTCGGCCGCCAATGATGGAGGAGTTCCACGAACTCTTCCTTGTCGGCCATGTTCCAGCACACGACCAGCAGCAGACCGGCGAGCGCGGCGAGCGGTATGTAGTGCGCGAGCGGCGCCGCCACCATCATGAACACGAGCAGGAACACGGCGTGCAGCATGCCCGACACGGGGCTCCGCGCGCCTGCGCGGATGTTCGTCGCCGTGCGCGCGATCGTGCCGGTCACGCAGAGACCGCCGAAGAATGCGCTTGCCACGTTCGAAATGCCCTGCGCGACGAGCTCCATGTTGTAGCGGTGCTTCCGACCCGTCATGCCGTCGGCGATCTTGGCCGAGAGCAAGCTCTCGATGCCACCGAGCAGCGTGAAGGAGAGCGCCGCGGGCAGCAACTCGATGAGCCGCGCCGGTGTGATCTCCGGCAGCGAGGGAAGTGGCAGGCTGCTCGGCACGCCGCCAAAGCGGCTACCGATCGTCTCGACGGGCAGGTTGAGCAGCACGGCGGCGATGGACGCCAGCACGACCGCGATCAGCATGCCGGGCCACATGGGTCGCAAGCGCTGTATGGCGAAGATCAGCGCCGCAGCCCCGAGCCCGATCACGAGCGCGCTCGGATTGAGCGTCGGCAGCGCTTTCGCCAGTGCCACGAGCTTGGGCCAAAGATGACCGGGCTCGGCTCCCGCGAGCGTCAGGCCGCCGAGGTCTCTCAGCTGACTCGCGAGGATGGTGACCGCGATCCCGCACGTGAAACCGACCGTCACCGGCTGAGGAATATGCCTGATGAGCGCGCCGAGACCCGTCAGGCCGATGAGCGTCAGGGCCAGCCCCGACATGAGCACCGTGATGAGCAGGCCGTCGAGGCCGTGCGCCGCCACGGTCGCGGAAACGAGCACGATGAACGCGCCGGCCGG
>JAEWIJ010000182.1 GCA_023387235.1 Pseudomonadota bacterium | reverse complement strand
TTCATGGCGGCAAGCGCCGACTGGGCGCGCCAATACCGCAAGCTCGGCTTCAACATGCTAGCCGCGGGGCCCGATCAGGCGCTGCTGGCAGCCGGCGTGCGCGGCATTCTCGAGAGCGTCGGGAGCGACGAATAATGGCGCGCATCCCGTGAGCGATGGCCGCCCCACTTCAGCTTCATCGGATACCCCGCAATACGCGACGCTGGCGGCGTTCTACGTCGTCTTCATCTCGCTGATCGGCTCCGCCACGCTCATGCTGTCCCTCGGCGTGCTGGCGCCGATGATGATGGCGAGCGCCGGGATGCCGGCTGCAGCCTACGGCCTCGTTGGCGGCGCCTCCGGCCTCGGTTCCGTCTGGCTATACATGGCCAACTCGGCGTTCACGCTGCCGCTCGGTCCCGTTCGCGCGCTGATCGCGGGCGTCGCGATCGGCGTGACAGGCACGGCGCTCATCGCGACAGGCTCGTACGCGTTGATGGTCCTCGGCGCGATGCTGGTCGGCTTCGCCTACGCGACGACCGGCCCTGCCGGCAGCCAGATCCTCGCCGAAAATACGCCGCCGCACGTGCGCAATCGCATGTTCTCGTTTCGACAGGCGGGCGTGCCGCTCGGCGGCGCCATAGCCGGGATAGCGGGCAGTGCCATCGCCGTCCAATACGGCTGGCGAACCGCGCTTGCGACGATCGTTCTCCTCCTGCTGACGACGAGCATTCCGCTGCTGCTCGCCCCTCGACGTTTCAACGGCGAAGCGCGTGTCCGCTTTCGCCCGAGCGCGCTGTTCGCGCTCTCCAACCTGCGCCAGCCGTTCATCACGATCGCCGCGATCCCCGGCCTGCGCCTGGTCGCCCTCGGCAGCATCGGCTTTGCGACCGTGCAGGGAACGCTCAACGCCTTCTTCGTCACGTTCCTGGCCAACGGCCTCGGCTATGACCTCAAGCTCGCCGGATTTCTCTACGCGCTCAATCAGGTCTCGAGTGTCGCCGGGCGCATCATCTTCGGACTGGTCGCGGATTGGGTGCGCTCGACGCGGCTGGTGCTGTGCGGGATCGCCGGACTGTCGTCAGCATCCGCGATCGCCATCGCCTCGATCGGCACCGGATGGCAGATACCCGCTCTCGTCGCGGTGGCGATCTTCTCTGGCCTGTCGGTCGCAACCTGGAACGGTCTGTGGGTGGCGGAGGTGGCGGCATTGGCACCGGGCCGCGTGAGCGAGGCAACGGCGGGCGCCACATTCTTCTTGTTCGGCACCTATGTCGTCGTGCCGCCGGTAGCCGGTCTCATCATCACGTGGTTCGGCTATCGCGCGGTGTTCGGACTCGCGGCGATGGCGGTCCTGACGACAGGCGTGTTGCTCGCCATCAAGTGGCGCGGACAAATGCGGGACGGGCAGCCTCAGCGATAGTTCTCGTCCACCGAATGCTGAATGGCGATCTCGAGCGCGGCGCGGTCGAGAAGTCCTGCCGGGTTGTCGCGCGTCGGGCCGAAACGGCGCGCGTGGATGGCGCGCTCGCGCGAGACCAGCTCCAGGCGGGCGAGCTCTGCCAGCGGATCGGCGTGATCGTCGACGCGGATGTCGAGCAGGGGCGAGTCTTCCTCATCATGCACAACGAGCGCCGCAGACTGGCGCCCGCGCTTGTCGCCACCGGCGTCCTCGCCAGCCTGCATGGCCCTCACCAGCCGCTCCGGCAGTGGGAGATCGGCGGCGGCCTCATAGGTATCGGCCGTCGCCTGGATGACGTCCGGCCCCGCCAGCATGTTGCCGGCAACCGAAAGCGTGTCGCGAATGAGATGACCGCACCAGCCGACGCACGCCGCCCCGGTCGCGGCCGCGAAGCGGCCTTCGCGGTCCATGATGTGCACCTGGCGATGATCGCGCCCTTCGTCCGCCATCATGAGCATGCGCACGACATCCTCCGCCGTGCCACCCGCCGTCAGCAGCGCGAGGCCGCGCGGACCGAAGAAGGGATTGGTCAGCGCCTGCGTGCAGACGACGCCGATGCCCGTCCGCACATGCGGCACACGCGCTCCCACTGCGAAGTTGCATGTGGCAACAGCCACGCCGATGCGACCGCCCGCGGCGTCGCGCGCAATGATCGACCAGGTCATGTCTCACCTCTACATTGCGCGCATAGAAATGGCCTGCCTCAGGCCTTCGCGCTCACAATTGAAAGAACTTTTTGTACAGCCGGCCTTGCCTTCATGCGCTCGAAATGCCCGGCGACGCCAGGAAATTTCTTGATGTCGACGCCGTCGCCTTCGAGCCAGTCAGCGATGGTGAAAAGATACGGATCGCCGATCGAGAATTTCTCCCCCATGACCCAGGGCCCGCGGAACATCCTGTTCTCGATGACCCCGAAATAATCGCTCATGTTCTTCGCAACCTTGGCCTTCATGGCCTCCAGCGCCGCCGCATCGTCGGACCAGCGCCCGCCACGTACCCGGTGCGCGTGGCCGACATGCACGGTCGAGCAGAGATAGCTGTTGAAGGCCTGGACCTCGCCGAAGGCGAACGGATCGTCGATGGGCGCCAGCTCCGCCGCGCGATGCGTCTGCGCGATGTAGGCGAGAATGGCCGGCGTCTCGCTCAGAATGCCGCGATCGGTGACGAGCGTCGGCACGCGACCCTTGGGATTGAGCGCGAGATAGTCGGGCGACTGCTGCTGGTTGATTTTGAAATCAACACGAACGGCCTCGTACTCGGCGCCCGCTTCCTCGAGCGCGATGTGCGAAGCGAGCGAGCAGGTCGCTGGCGCATAGTAGAACTTCATCATGATCTCGCCCCCTCAGGTATGAATGACGCGCCCGAAGGCATCGAGCACGCTCTCGTGCATCATCTCGGAGAGTGTCGGATGAGGGAAGACCGTGTGAATGAGCTCCTCCTCGGTCGTCTCGAGGCCCATGGCGATGACAAAACCCTGAACCAGCTCGGTCACCTCGGCTCCCACCATGTGCGCACCGATGAGCTGGCCAGTCTTGGCGTCGAAGATGGTTTTGACGAGGCCTTCGGGTTCGCCGAGCGCAATCGCCTTGCCGTTACCCGCGAACGGGAAGCGACCGACCTTGATGGCGCGGCCCTGCTCCTTGGCCTTGGTCTCGGTGAGCCCGACGCTCGCAATCTGCGGATGGCAGTACGTGCAGCCCGGGATCTGCAGCTTGTCCATGGCATGCGTATGGAGGCCTTTGATGGTCTCGACGCAGATGACGCCCTCGTGCTCGGCCTTGTGCGCGAGCATGGGCGGTCCCGCAACGTCACCGATCGCGTAGATGCCGGCGACGTTCGTGCGGCCGAGACCATCGGTGACGATCGTGCCGCGATCGATCTTCACGCCGAGCTTTTCGAGGCCGAGGCCCTCGACATTGCCGACGACGCCGACGGCAGAGATCACCTTCTCGAATTCGGCCGTCGTGCGCTTGCCCTTGTCGTCCTCGATGGTGGCAATCACCTTGTCGCTCTTCTTGTCGAGCCCGACGACCTTGGCGCCGGTCATGATCTTCATGCCCTGCTTCTCGAAGCGCTTGCGCGCGTGCGTCGCGATCTCGGCATCCTCGACGGGCAGGATCTGGGGCAACAGCTCGACGACCGTCACCTCCGATCCCATGGTGCGATAGAACGAGGCGAACTCGATGCCGATCGCACCCGAGCCGACGACGAGCAGCGACTTCGGCATGGTCTCAGGCAGCATAGCCTCGAAGTAGGTCCACACCTGCTTGCCGTCCGGCTCGAGGCCCGGCAGCACGCGGGGGCGCGCACCCGTCGCGATGATGATGTGCTTGGCTTCGTACGTGCCCGCGCCGAGCGTGCCTGCCGGCGGCGGGATCTGCGGCTGCATGGGCGCCTTCTTCGTCGCGCTGACCTGGATGCGGCCTGCGCGCTCGATCACGGCCTCGCCCCAGATGACCGAGATCTTGTTCTTCTTCATCAGGAAGCCGATGCCGTTGTTGAGGCGCTTCGAGACGTCGCGTGAACGCTGCACGACACCGGCGGTATCGACCGTGAGCTTTCCTTCGAGCTTGAGGCCGTAGTCCTTGGCGTGCGTGCCGTAATGGTAGATCTCGGCCGAGCGCAGCAGGGCCTTGGCGGGGATGCAGCCCCAGTTGAGGCAGATGCCGCCCATGTGCTCACGCTCGACGATGGCGACCTTGAAGCCGAGCTGGGCAGCCCGGATGGCCGCCACGTAGCCGCCGGGGCCAGCGCCAATGACGATGATGTCGAAGCTTGTAGCAGTCATGCGGGGCATTTCCTGAACGGGAGAAGGGATGCGGTCCACGCCGGTGCGCGCGGTCCTTGAAGTGCATTGAACCGGATGGCAGGCCCGGCGCCAAGCCCTCACGTGCAGACCTGAAATCCGCCCCAGCCGCGGGCGCGGCAGAGGGCCGCACGATTGGCCGGACGGCATCAGGACGGCCTCTGATTTTATACGAGCCGAGCCCGATTTTCGTATTTGCGGGCATTGGGATATGTCCGCGGAGGGCTATCGGCCGGCAGAAGGGGAGATCAACGGCGCCGCTTGCGGCGGCAAACGTTGATGTCAGCTTGTGCAAAAGTCCGCCACCAGCACCGGCTGGCCGTGCTAGCCTTGGCGTCGCGCCCCTCGAAGGGGCATAGTCATTCGCCGTTCAAATGTCCGGCGCGACTGTCCGCGCGGTCACAATTCGCCCATGCTCAAGCCATAGAGGCTCGAAAGCGTGCGTCCACAGCCAGGATGTCGAGGCCATGAAAGAGAAGAGCACGATCGCCCTCGTTGATGACGAGCGCAATATTCTGACGGCGCTGCGCATGGCGCTCGAGGCCGAGGGCTATAAAGTGCGGACCTATCCGGACGGCGCGGCAGCCCTCGAGGCGCTGACCGAAGAGCCCGCCGACCTCGGCATCTTCGATATCAAGATGCCGCGCATGGACGGCATGGAGCTCCTGCGGCGCGTGCGCCAGCAATCAGACATGCCGGTAATCTTCCTCACTTCCAAGGATGAGGAGATCGACGAGCTGTTCGGCCTCAAGATGGGCGCCGACGACTACATCGCGAAGCCCTTCTCGCAGCGGCTGGTCGTCGAGCGCGTGAAGGCGGTGCTCCGCCGCGCGCAGGCGAAGGACGGCACGGCACCGCCGACTGAGGCGGCCCGCATCCTCGAGCGCGGCAAGCTGCGTCTCGATCCCGAGCGTCATACCTGCCACTGGGACAATCGGCCGGTGACGCTGACGGTCACGGAATTCCTCATTCTGCAGGCGCTGGCGACGCGGCCCGGCGTGGTGAAGACCCGCGACGCGCTGATGGATGCCGCCTACGACGATCAGGTCTACGTAGACGATCGGACGATCGACAGCCACATCAAGCGGCTGCGCAAGAAGTTCAAGCAGGTCGACGACGATTTCGACGTGATTGAAACACTTTACGGGGTGGGCTATCGCTTCAAGGAGACCTGACGGGGCGAATGTCCGAGGCGGGAAACGCAATGCTGCTGGCATCGGGGCGCCAGCTGTAATATTCCCCGTATGAGAACGCCTCTGGCGACCTGCGCCCTTCCCGGCGCCGGCTGTTCGCGATGTCGCGCCGCGCCGGCCACATGCGAGAGGTCCGCGGCGCCTGCGCCAGTCTCCTGGCCGCGAGAGCGAGGGAACCGAGAATGGCACTCGATGGCGACCGCATGTGGCAGATCCCGGCATCGGATACCGATGCCGGCGAGATCGCCAAGCGGGCACCCCGTGCGCCATGGCTCGCCGCCGCGTGGCAGCGGACCGTCGAGATCTGGCAGTTCCTCGACAAGCATGGGCCTCTGCGCAAGCTCTTCTCGACGCTGGCGCGGCGCATCGTGCTCGCCAACCTGCTCGGCCTCGTCGTGCTGGTCGGCGGCATGCTCTGGCTCAGCCAGCAGCACGCCTGGCTGATCACGGCGAAATACGAAAGCCTCAAGGTCCAGGGCGAAATCATCGCGTCGGCGATCGCGTCGAGCGCGCTGGTGGAGCGCGAGGGCAGCCTTGCCTTCGACCCCGACCGACTGCCGGAACTCGACGGCGTGCGCGTGCCTTTCCGCGACGACGGCTTCGCGGCCATGGAGCTGTCGCTGCGCCACGAGCGCGTCATTCCGGTCCTGAGGCGCCTGATCCACCCGACGCACAACACGCGCGCACGCATCTACGACCGAAATGGCAAGCTGATCGTCGACTCCAACGAGCTCGAGGATCTGCAGTTCCCGCTGCCGCTCGACGGCGATCAGCGTGTGGCCGATGCCGAGGCCGAGGCGAACCCCGGCAAGCGCGTCAGGATCAAGAATTTCTGGACGCGGCTCTCCGGCTTCTTCGACCGATCGGATCTGCCCATCTACAAGGAGATCGGGCGCAATGCGAGCGGCGCCAGCTATCCGGAAGTGCGCCAGGCACTGCGCGGCGCCGCCCTTCCGCCGATGCTGCTGCTGACCGACGACCAGGAGAAGATCGTTTCGCTGGCCGTGCCGATCCAGCGGCGCAATGCCATTCTCGGGGCGCTGCTTCTCTCGACGCGACCGGGCGAGATCGACGAGATCATCGCGAGCGAGCGCTCGGCCATGGCCATGCTGGTGCTGATGGCGCTCGCGGCATCGGTGCTCGCCTCGATGCTGCTGGCACGGACGATCGCGGGCCCCATGCGCCGGCTTTCGGAGGGCGCCGAGCGCGTGAGCCGCAGCATTCATGCGCATACGCAGCTCCCTGATTTCGGCAATCGCCAGGACGAGGTGGGACAGCTCTCGACGGCCGTGCACAGCATGACCCGCTCGCTCTATCGGCGCATTGAATCGAGCGAAAAGTTCGCGGCCGACGTCGCCCACGAGCTGAAGAACCCGCTGACCGCGGCCCAGGTCATGGCGCAATCGCTGCACTATGCCCGCACGCCCGAGCAGCGCGAGCAGGTCGTGGAGCAGGTGCTCGGCGAGCTCAAGCGCCTCAACCGCCTGATAACGGATGTTGCCAGCACCTCGCGGCTCGATGCCGAGCTGGCGCTGCAGACAACGGCGCCCGTCGACGTGCGCGCCATTCTCCGTTCCGTCGTCGAGACCATCCGCGCCACCATCGAGGATGGCCAGCACCACGTCGTGCTCGATATCCAGGACCAGCCCGCGCGCTCAGGCGCGTTCATCGTCAATGGCCACGAGCTGAATTTGGGCCGCGTCGTCACGAACCTGCTCGACAACGCGCTGTCGTTCTCGCCGCCGGGCGGCGCCGTGACCGTGCGTGCCGCGGCGATCGGCGACGCCGTCGAGATCTCGGTGAGCGACGAAGGGCCCGGCATCCCACCCGAGAGCATCGACAAGATCTTCCAGCGCTTCTATTCGGACCGCCCGCAAAGCGACCGCACCCGCGGCAAGAATTCGGGCCTCGGCCTCTCAATCTCACGAGAGATCGTCAGCGCCCATGGCGGGCACATCTGGGCCGAGAACCGCATCGAAAGCGGCAACGTGCTTGGTGCGTGCCTCCGCGTCCGTCTGCCCACGGCCAATGTTCGCGCCGGCGGCTGGCGTCACAGAAAAGAGAACACCTGACCCTCGACATCCTTTCGGATGCTCTGCAATGATCGTTCCGCGCGCATGGCCGCGTCACCGCGCTCCGGACTGATCCCGCCCAGGATGACCGCATAGTGTGATGATCGAGAAATTCGCCAGAACGCGCGGCTGGATATCGAGCGAATTTCTCGGTCTGAATCACACTAGAAAATCTATAATTCTAGCGTCCCTCCTGATTCCGAAGTTCGCTCGGAACGCCAGCAGCGAGGGCAAGCGAACTTCGGAATCGGGACGCTAGATGGTGGCACTCGCTGCATTCCTGCCGCCAGCGCTCTCGAAACCGCGCTTCCGCCTCTTCGCAGCCGGTCAGGCCATTTCGATCATCGGCGGCTGGATCCAGCAGATCGCGCTCTCGTGGCTCATCTATCGGCTCTCGGGTTCGGTTCTCCTGCTCGGCGTGTCCGGCTTTCTCACGCAGATTCCGTTTCTCGTCATATCGCCGCTCGCCGGCGCGCTCACGGATCGCGTGCGCCGCGTGCGCATGTTGATCATCGTGAACATCGTACTCGCCCTGCTGGCGAGCGTGCTCGCGACCATGGCGGCGCTCGGCGTCGACGACGTGCGCTTCTATCTTGCGCTCGCGCTCTGCTCGGGGACGGCAACGGCCTTCGAGACGCCCGCCCGCCAGGCCATGCTTTCGGTCATCGTCGAGGATCGCAAGCTGCTGCCGAGTGCGATCGGCGTGAACTCCATGCTGTTCAACATGGGGCGGATCATCGGGCCGACCATTGCCGGCATCCTGCTGCTGCGCCTCACCGAAGCGTGGTGCTTCGCGATCAACGCGGTGAGCTTCGGCGCCGTGATCATCGCGCTGATCATGATGCGCATTCCCGATCCCATCCCGGAGCGCAAGGACGGCCGCAAGGGCATCGCGCTCGGCGAGACGATCGCCTATCTGCGCAAGCACCCGGCGGCCCGCTACCTGCTGCCGACGGTCACGGCGGTGGCCGTCTTCGCGCTGCCCTACCAGCACATCATGCCGTCGATCGCCGTGAACTTCTTCGGCGGCAATACCTCGACACTCGGGTTGCTCATGAGCTCGGTGGGCGCGGGGGCGCTGGTGACGGCAATCGTGCTCGCCATGCAGACAAGCACGCGCGTGCAGCTCTCGCTCGTGCGGTTCGCGCCGTTCGCCGTTGCCCTGACCCTGATCGCCTTCAGCCAGTCGCGCTATCTGCCGCTGTCGATGTTCCTGCTCGCGATCCTCGGCGGCTCCATCCTGATGACGTCGGCATCCACGAATACCATCATGCAGCAGTCGGTCGAGGATGCCTGGCGCGGCCGCGTGATCGGCATCTACGTCATGTGCTTCGTCGGCATGGCACCGCTCGGCAACCTGATGACGGGGGCCATCGCCGAGCACTTCGGCCTGGGACCGACGCTCGCTTTCAACGGCGTCATGATTCTGATCACGGTCGGCATCACGCAATATCTGTTTGCCAGCGACCCGCAGGCCATGGAGCGTCTCAAGGCCGACATGGGCACCTGAGCCGAGCTCAGCGCGGGCCCGTGCCGGCGAGGGCGTAGTTCATGATCTTGGCGGCGAGGGCTGCAGCCGTGTAATCGTAGACATGGAAGCCCGGGATAGGCGCCAGCTCCACGACGTCAGCGCCGACGATGGTCCCGACCTCTGCCGCGCGGCGCAGAATCGCGAGGGCGTGCAAATAGGAAAGCCCGCCGGGGGTCGGCGTTCCGGTTGCCGGCATGACGGCGCCGTCGAGGCCGTCGATGTCGAACGTCACGTAGATCGGACGACCGCGCAGATGAGCGGCGATCGCCTCCATGTCCCAGCGCGCCTGGTCCTTGCCCCAATAGATGTGCACGCGCTCCGGATGCGCCTCGGCGAATGTCGCCTCCTCCTTCGAGATCGCGCGGATGCCGAGCGAGACGAGCTCGACGTGCGCATGATCGAGCACGCGACGCATGGCGGCGGCGTGCGAGTACTTCTCGCCGAGATAGCCGTCGCGCAGATCGGCATGCGCGTCGAACTGAAGGACGACGAGGTCCTTGTAGCGCGCCGCGAACGGTTCGATGGCGCCGGCCGTGAGCGAATGCTCGCCGCCGAGCACGAGCGGGAAGCGGCCCTCATCCAGCACCTGCCCGACGAGCCCGGAGAGCTGGCCGAGCGCGCCTTCGAGAGGTCCCGCGATGACCGGCTCGCGGATGGTGGCGATGCCGTATTCGAGACAGGCCTCGCGTCGTAGCTCCTCGTCGTAAAGCTCGAGCTGGTGGCTCGCAGCGAGAATCGCGGCGGGCCCGGTGGACGTACCGCCGCCATAGCTGACGGAGGCTTCGAGGCCGAAAGGGATCACCACGGCGCGCGCACGCTCCGGATGCGCGGCATTCTCCCGCACGGGATCATGAAAACCTTCGGCAGCGGGGAGATAGTCGAGCGCAGGACGGCTCATGGGCGCCTCTGTGAAGTCAGTGTGCGAATAGCTCTTGGCAGAGCAGGCCGCCCATCGCAACCTGCAAGAAAGAACGGGAGGCGCGATCATGAAGGGATTGAACGGCAAATCCGCCATCGTGACAGGGGCCGGCAACGGCATCGGCGCAGCGATCGCCCAGCGACTGGCGGCCGAAGGCGTGAACGTTCTCGTCGCGGACCTCCGGATGGAGCGGGCCGAAGGTACGACAAGGGCCATTCGCGATGCCGGCGGCAGTGCCGAGCCGCACGCCATGGACGTGCGCAAGCGCGAGGATGCGACCGAGGCCGTCAATCAGGCCGTCGCACGCTTCGGACGGATCGACATCATGGTCTGCAATGCGGGGCTCATGGACCGTGAGCCGTTTCTCGACATGACGGACGATCTCTGGCGCCGCGTGATCGATACCAATCTCTACGGCACATTCATCTGCGCTCAGGCCGCGGCGCGCCGGATGGTGGCGCAAGGCGGCGGCGGGCGCATTGTCACGGTCGCCTCGAACTCGGGCTTTTTCGGCGGCAAGGGACGGGCGGCCTACGGCGCCAGCAAGGCCGGCATCATGAATCTCACCCAGTCCATGGCCATGGAGCTCGCCCCGCACGGCATCAACGTCAATGCCGTGGCGCCGGGCCCGACGCGGACGGGCGCCAATCCGAGCGGCCAGCCCTCCGACTACATCCGCACGCGCATGCCGCTTGCCCGTCTCGGCGAGCCGAGCGAGATTGCGGCCGTCGCGGCGTTCCTGGCTTCGGATGATGCAAGCTTCGTCACCGGGCATGTCTATGCGGCCGATGGCGGCTTCACGATCGCCGGCATGATCGACACCTGATCCATCAAGGAGAAACGTCAATGAAAGAACGCAATCTCGGGCCCTCGGGCCTGCGCGTGTCCGTGGTCGGCCTCGGCTGCAACAACTTCGGCGCCAGGCTCGATCTCGAAGGCTCGCGCAAGGTCATCCACCAGGCGCTCGATGCCGGTATCACGCTGTTCGATACGGCCGACATGTACGGCGGTCGCGGCGGCTCCGAGACGATCATCGGCGAGGTGCTCGGCACGCGCCGCAAGGATATCGTGCTCGCGACCAAGTTCGGCTGGGAGATGGACGACGAGGGCAAGAAGCGCGGAGCCTCGCGACGCTATATCATGAGCGCGGTCGAGGACAGCCTGAAGCGGCTGAAGACCGACTGGATCGATCTCTACCAGTACCACAAGCCCGATCCGCTCACGCCGCTCGAGGAGACCATGGCGACGCTCGACGATCTCGTGCGTCAGGGGAAAGTGCGCTACGTCGGCTGCTCGAACATGCCGGCGTGGCAGGTGGCGAAGTCGCAGGAGATTGCGCGGGCGCGCAACATGACGGCCTTCATCTCCTGCCAGGACGAGTACAGCCTCGTCGTGCGCAATGTGGTCGAGCCGCAGCTCGCGGCGGCCATGGAGCACTACGGTCTCGGCCTGCTGCCCTTCTTCCCGCTGGCGAGCGGACTTCTGAGCGGCAAGTATGCGCGGAGCAACATGCCGGCGGACGGGCGCCTTTCGCAGGCGAAGCGGTGGGCTGACAAGTACCTGAGCGATGGCAACTGGACCAAGGTCGAGAAGTTGGAGGCCTTCGCCAAGGAGCGCGGGCACACGCTGCTCGAGCTCGCCTTCAGCTGGCTCGCGTGCAAGGCGCCGGTCACGAGCGTCATTGCGGGGGCGACCACGTCCACCCAGGTCGAGGCCAACGTGAAGGCCGCCGACTGGCAGCTCACGGCCGAGGACATGGCGGCGGTGGATGCGATTACGGCAGGTTAATCACCTTCTCCCCGTGCTTACGGGGAGAGGGGACAATTGATTGTCACGACTGCGGTGTGTCCCCGCGCGAATGACCGTGGGCGGTCTTCTCCCAGAGGTGCGGCGCCGTGATGAGCTGCAGCAGCGCGCGATAGCTCGCGAAGGAGATCAGCAGCCAATAGACCGGCATCAGGACCGCCTCGAGGGAGAGCCGTCGCCAGCCGCGCCGCCACGCGGCGATGGCCGCCGCAAGCATGGCGCTCGCATAGCCGAGCGCCAGATTGGCGAGGCCGATCCAGACCAGCGTCCGTTCGAGCGCACTCGACTTCGGCGAGAGCAAGTCGCCGTGCAGCGCGAGCCAGCCCATGATGGCGAGAACGACCGGATGAACCAGGGCCGAGAGCAGCATCCCGCCGATCATCACATGCAAACCGAGCCGCGCGCGCCATCCGGGCGCTGGCCGGCGGCGCGTGCTGCGCCGGGTGTGCACGAGATAGGTTTGCATCCAGCCCTTGAGCCAGCGCGTGCGTTGAGGGACCCAGCTTCGAAGGGCGATCGGCGCCTCTTCCCAGGTTGTCGAGGCGATCGTGAACGTGCGGTAGCCACCGCGCGCCAGACGGAAGCCGAGGTCGGCATCCTCCGTCACGTTGTAGGGGTCCCAGCCGCCCACTTCCTTGAGGCGGTCGACGCGGAAGTGGTTCGACGTGCCACCGAGCGGGATCGGGAGGCCGAGCCGCTGCAGCGAGGGAAGCTGCGCATCGAAGAGCGAGGCATATTCCAGGGCGAACTGGCGCGGCAGCCAACCCTGACGCGTGTTGTGAATGCCGAGGCGCGCCTGCACGCAGGCAATATCGGAGCCGTCCGACGCGAACGCCGCGAGCGCCCGGCGGAGCTGATCGGGCTCCGGAATATCCTCGGCGTCGTAGACGACCACGTAGGGGCTGCGAACGCGCTCGAGCGCGTAGTTCAATGCCTTGGGCTTGGTGCGCGGACCTTTGTCGGGAACCACCACGGGGCGGATATTGCCGGGCAGGTCCAGATCGGCGAGCGCCGCGCGGGTCTCCGTATCCTCGGCTTCGAGCACGAGCAGCACCTCGAGCTTGGCGGCGGGATAGTCGAGGGCAGCCATGCCAGCGACGAGGTCGGGCAGGATCGCGGCCTCGCGATAGAGCGGGACGAGAGCGCTGTAGCGCGGCAGCTCGGCCTCGGGGACCGTCCGGCCGATGCTGCCATCTCCAGAGTGCTGCGGGCGGAGTACCTCCAGAACGGCGGCGCAACGCAGCAGCACGACGCACAGGAACGGCAGGGTCAGAACCGCCATGGCGAAGGGCAGCATGTCGCCGGGCGCAACGGCCGCACCGCCGAGAACGAGGCCGACGATCGTGACGGCGACGAGGGCCTGCCACGTCTCGGCGCCGGTACGCGCGGACGCTGCGGGATCGGCCCGCCAGAGACCTTCGATGGCGCCATCGATGAGCGCCGCCTCCGCGCCGGCCATGTGAATGGCATCGACCTCGCGGCGGGTTGCGAGAACGGGATGCTTGCCTGCCGGAAGAAGCGAGATGGCCTCGCGCAGGACCTTGGGGCGCATGGCATAGGCGCTGATCACGGTCTCACCCGGGCGCTGCGACCGCGCCGGCGTCCGACCGAGCCAGTCGATGCCGAGGGCGGCGCCGAGTGCTGCGACGTACTCGCGCTCGTCGATCCAGCCAAGCGCGATCATCACCTCGTGCGGAAGGACGGCCCACGCCCCAGCAATGCGCTCGGCACGTGCAAGCGTCGCGGCATCCCGCGTCCGACCAGAAAGGCGTATTCACTCTCCGCGACCTCCGCAGTCGATGCCCGAAGCCGGCCGATGCGCTGTCGCACGCTTCTCAGTCGCGCTAAGATGCTGCGTTGGTGGGGCGATTCCCGCCGCACGGGCCGGCGACGGGGGCGGAGCGCGGCGCGTTCGAAAATCTGGTTCATGGCGGCAATGAAGCCAAGTTGGCGATCGGCGAATATGCTTCGGGCGGCGCTCGGACAGACGGGCGAACGATGGTGCACGCTGCCGGCGCCACAGAATGAGGATGCGTTGTGCGCATTGCGATCATAAGTGCGGCGCTGGCCTGCGCAATACTGATTCTTGATCAATTTGCGCCCGTGACACCGGTGTCGGCGCAAGCACCCCGCGATGCCCAGAGCGATGCGCAGACCGAGGCGCCGAGCATTGCGCCGCCGCCAGCGCCACCCGGCGTCGGGCCGCGGCGGTTCGCGATCCGCTTCCTGACGGACAGCGAATTTCCGCCGTTCCACTACTATGACGAAGACGGCGTGCTGACGGGTTTCGACGTCGATCTCGCGCGCGCCATCTGTCTCGAGCTCGGCACGCAATGCGATATCCGCGCGCTGCCATGGAACGAGCTGCTACCAGCGCTGCGGCGGGGCGAGGCCGACGCCGTGATCGCCGCACAGCGGATCACGCCGTCGCTGCTGAAGGACTTCGACGTCTCGGATCGATACTTCTATACCGCCGCCTGGTTCGCCGGCCTCAGGGCGAGCCCGCGCGTGACGACGACACCGGAGCAGCTCGAACGCCGCCGCATCGCGGTCGCGCGCGGCAGTCCGCACGAGGCGTACCTCAGAACCTTCTTCCGCGAGAGCGCGATCGAGACCACCGATACCGTCGAGCAGGCGCGCGAGGCTGTCCGGCAGGGGCGCGCCGACCTCGTCTTCGGCGACGGCATCGGGCTGGTGTTCTGGGTCAACGGCTCGCTGTCGCAGGACTGCTGCGAGCTCAAGGGCGGGCCGTTCTTCGAGCCGAAGTTCTTCGGCGACGGGCTCGCGATCACCGTGCCGCGCCAGGACGTCGAGCTCAAACGCATGATCAACCGCACGCTCGCGCGCCTCAGGCGGAACGGCCGCTACGAGGAGCTGATCCTGCGCTATTTCCCGAACCGGATATTCTGAGAAGGCGATAGCACCTGCGAAAAACGGGCGCTCAAATACCCTGCCCTTCGACCTCGCGGGCAAGCTCCTCGGCCATGCGGGAAGCGCCCTCCCAGTAGGGGTGCACCTCGAGGAGCTGCTGGATGACGCTGAGTGCGCCCTTGGCATTGCCGGTCTGGCGCCAGATCTGCGCAAGCCCGTCGAGCGCCCGGAAGTGGTTCGGCTCAAGCGCGAGAGTCCGCCTCAGATCGCCGACGGCCGAGCCCATGTCGTTGCGGGAGAAATGGATGAAGGCGCGGCGATTGAAGCCCTCGGCATAGTCCGGCGCGATCTGCACGACGTAATCGAGAAACTTGAGGGCCTGGTCGTAGTCCTTGGCGCCCAGCGCCTTCGACGAACGCTGCATGAGCAGGTTGACCGTGTCGCTGCCCGAATAGCCCCACAGGCGCTCGATGGTGGCCTGGATTTTCTTCGCGGCGTCGGCCGAGTCGGCCGTGGCGAGATGCGCGTAGAGGTCGGCCAGGATCTTCGACTTCTCGTCCGCCGAGGTCGGGACGCGGCTCGGCACATTGGCGGCCGGCTCGTCGCTATCGGCGTCCTTGTCGGCCTCGGGCCCCAGCTGGGGAAGCGATGGCGCAGCCTCCGGTGCCTGCTGCTCTGACCCGGGAGGCGCAGGCTGTTGCGCGCGTGCCTCATAGGCGGAGGCGACCAATGCGATGGCGAAAGCGGCCGCGAAGGCCGCAAGAGTGCGCGACGGGCGCGCGGGGCTGCTCGATTCAGCGCTCATGATCCCAGGATACCGCCAGCAGAACCCGGCGTCAAAAAGGCCACGGGCGCCGGACTGATCACAAACAGGTTAACGCGCGAGCGTGCCAAAATGGCGTGCGATTAGCACATCATTAAATCACCCCCCTGATAATCGGCTCCGAGCTGTGGGATTGGCGCTTACGCCAGTTTCGGCGCGGGCACCGGGCCTGCCGAGCTCGTCCTTGTCATGAAGGCAAAAGGATTGCCATGTCGCTCCAACCCGCGCAGACGACGATCCAGAACGGCAGCATCCTCACCCGGACACCAGCCGACCGCCGCCGGCACAAGCGGGTTGCGCTGACGCTGCTAGGTCGGTTCATGCGCGCGAACAAGCAGGAATTTCCCTGCAAGCTGCATGACGTGTCGGTCGGCGGCGCCGCCATCATGGCGCCTGTCGAGGTGGAGGAAGGCGAGCGCATCGTCGCCTATTTCGACCAGCTCGGCGGCCTCGAAGGCAATGTCGTGCGACTGTTCGAGGGCGGCTTCGCCATCCAGCTCAACGCGACGCAGCACAAGCGCGAGAAGCTCGTCGCCCAGCTCACATGGCTCATCAATCGCAGCGAGCTCACGGGCGAGGACGAGCGCAAGCACGAGCGCGTCGTCCCGAACAACACCGAGTCCATGATGAAGCTCGACGAGGGCATCGTCATCCCGGTCCGCGTGCTCGACATATCGATCTCGGGCGCGTCCATCGGCACCGAGGCGCGGCCCCCCATCGGCCAGGAGATCATGCTCGGCAAGCTGCGTGGGGTCGTGGTGCGCCACCACACGAAGGGCATCGGTGTCCGGTTCAGGGATATCCAGAACCCCGCCGCCCTGCGCAATCACTTCGACTGAGGCGCTCGGGACAGGACACGGGGCCGATGCAACGACATCGGTAAGCAGGGAGTTATCGGGCTGGCGTCAATTCGAGGAAAATTCGGGCAGTGTTTGCCTCAAATGCGCCGTGTCTCGTTGGAGGTCGCCTAACGTCCGCCTGTTAGCCTCTGATTGGACCGAAGGGAGTTTCGAAGTCATGTTGCCGGCGTCGCGATGGTTGCTTAGTGCTGCATGTGGCGTGTTGCTGGCGACAGCCGGCAGCGTGGATGGTTACGCGCACCGCAAGACGCCCGACCCTCGCCAATCGGCCTTCATGCGCGTCTACGGCCCGACGCTGCCGCCGTTCGGCTTCGTGAGTTTCTGCGATCGCAATCCCGTCGAATGCCGCCAGGGTCCCTTCGAGGACACCCGCTTCGAGCTGACGGACGAGCGCCGCGAGCAGCTCGACCACGTGAACCGCGCCATCAACAAGCTCATCGAGCCGGCAACGGATCAGGAGATTTTCGGCGTCGCGGAGTACTGGACGATCCCGATGACGCGGGGCGATTGCGAGGATTATGCGCTGCTGAAGCGCCAGGTGCTCATGCAGCGTGGCTGGCCCGCGAGCGCGCTCCTGCTCACGGTGGTGCGCGACGAAAAGAACGAGGGGCACGCCATCCTGACGGCGCGCACGTCGAAGGGCGACTTCATCCTCGACAACAAGTTCGACGAGGTGCGCGCGTGGCACGCGGTCGGCTACACGTACATCATGCGCCAGTCGTACATCAATCCGAAGGTCTGGGTGTCGCTCGACAGCCGCGACAGCCGCACGCCCGATCAGCTGGCCGGCGTGCGCAACGAAGAGCGGCGGCGCTGATATCGCCGCCGACGATCAGGTCTGCGGCTTGAAGGTCGCCGCGTAGCGCTTCCATCGCGCCATGTAATCCGCAACGCCGCCGTCGACGCGTTTGCGGTCCTCCACCGTCACTTCCCGCGCGACCTTGCCCGGCGTTCCGAATACGACGCTGTTGGGTGGAATGACCTTGCCTTCCGGAATGAGCGCACCGGCACCGATCATGGCGCCGGCCCCAATGCGCGCACCATTGAGGACGATCGCGCCAATGCCGATCAGCGCGCCGCGGCCGATGTGGCAGCCGTGGAGCATCGCGGTATGGCCGATCGTGCACTCCTCCTCGATGACCATCGGAAAGCCGGGGTCCACGTGAAGGACGCAGTTCTCCTGGATGTTCGAGCGGGCGCCGATGCGGATCGGCTCGTTGTCGCCGCGGATGACGGCCCCGAACCAGATGCCGACCTCCTCCTCGATCGACACCTGGCCGATGACGACCGCCGTCGGCGCAATCCAGTAACGGCCGGCCGCTGGGAGCGAAACGGCGTGATCGCCGAGCTTGTAGAGGGGCATCGGGAGCTCCAGCCTCAGGACGAGGCGTCTTCTTCGAGATCGTAGTCGAGGACGGTCATGCTGACCTGATAGCAGGTCTCGCCATCGTCGAGATCTTTCGAGACAACGCCGACGAACTCGCCGCCGATGTAGAGCTCGGCCGCATCCACGGCGCGCTGGCGCGCCCGCACCTCGACCGTCTTGTTCGCGAGCATCTTGCGCAGATAGACCTGAAGCTTGTCGAGTTCAGGCTTTGTCAGCGCATTCGCCTTGGACGCACCCTTGGGTCCCGCCGCCATGAATTACTCCTTCGCCGGCGAGCACATTCGGCCCGCGTCATTCACTAATGCCCGCGTGCTCAGCAACCGCAGTCGCCGGGTTTCAGGCGCTGATCCATATTGCGTGCGGGCTCGGGGCATCCTGCCGGGCCGACGATCCGCGCCGGCACGCCGGCGACCGTCGACTGCGGCGGCACATCCTGAAGCACGACACTGCCGGCCGCCACGCGGCAGCAGTTGCCGACCGAGATGTTGCCGAGCACCTTGGCGCCGGCACCGATCATCACGTTGTCGCCGATCTTCGGGTGGCGGTCGCCCGTCTCCTTGCCGCTGCCGCCGAGCGTGACGCCATGCAGAAGCGAGCAGTGATCGCCGATGACAGCCGTCTCGCCGACGACGATGCCCGTTGCGTGGTCGAACATCAGCCCCTTGCCGATCCGAGCGGCCGGATGGATGTCGACGCCGAAGATCCGCGAGCTCTGGCTCTGCAGATAGAGGGCGAAGTCCTGCCGCCCTTCGACCCACAGCGCGTGCGCGAAGCGGTGCGTCACGAGCGCGTGGAAGCCCTTGAAGTAGAGCAGCGGCTCGATATAGCGGTGGCAGGCGGGGTCGCGATCGTAGACGGCGGCGAGGTCGGCGCGGAAGCAGTGGCCGATCTCGGGACGCGCCCGCAGAACATCCTCGAAGATCTGCCCGATCAGCCCGGCGTCCACATCGGCGTGATTGAGCCGCTGCGCTAGGCGATGGCAGATCGCGTCCTCGAGGCGCTCGTGGCTGAGAATAGTTGCATAGATGAAGCCGCCGAGCGCGCGCTCGGCCGACATGACGGCCTCCGCTTCCTCGCGGATGGCCTGCCAGATGGGATCGTAAGTCTCGATCCTGCCGCTTGGCGCGGCCTGAGATGAGATGGCCATGATCACAGATCTCCTTGGGCACGCAGGCTTCGAGAGCCTGGGCCGGCATCCCAGATGCATCCCGACTATTGGGAGCGTCCGAAACCTTATCATGCAGGTAACTACCGGGGATACGTTAGTCAATCGTTGGGGCGTTGCCCGCAGCCTCTCAAGGCAACCCCGTCGGCTCCGCGAAGGTTGCATAGGGCGGCCGCATGATCGCGCCCCTCGCCCATTGGCATCCGCGGCTGCCCAGGCTCAAAAATATTCAACAGTGTTAACGGACTATCGAAAGCCCGCGGCAGCTTTCATCGGCCTCGGGGACCACGTGAGTCGGGTCCAAGCGGCATCAGGCGCACACCGGGACGAAGGCGCCGATAGGGGTACTTGGCCGAGTCCGCCAGATGCCCGCCAGGGGCGATGCAGACGAGCACCCCCTCGGCGATCGGCTGGAAGTCGCCGCGGAAGTGCACCGTGCTCTTGAGGCCGAGGATCTTCTGGTCCTTGGGCTCGATGCCGAGATGGCGGAAGGGCGCCTGGTCGAGCGCCTGCATGCGCTTCGTCGTGACCGCGACCTTGACGCCGCCGATCGACAGCAGCGCCATGGGCCCAAGGTCGATATCGCGGTTGCCGGAGACGGGGCCCGACGTGCGGAACTTGCCATTGCCGAGCGCTTCGACGCGGAACGTGCCCTCGAAAGGCACGACGCCCTCGGGACCATTACGGCCGCCGAGCGCGAGCTTGATCTCGGCGCCCTTGCCGGCGGCATGTGCGGCCTTGGCGGCCTCGGCATCACAGAGATAGCCGAGCACGGCTCCCTCGGCCTTGCCCTCGACGAGCGCGAAAAGGAGGCCCGTGGTATCGGCGCTGCCGCCGGCGCCTGGATTGTCCTGGGTGTCGGCGATCAGGACCGGGCGGCTGGCCTTGGCGGCAATCTGCTTTGCCCGCGCCACGGCTTCGGCGGGTGAAAGCACGGGGACGGCAAAGTCCGGCTCCTTGAGAGCGACGTGGCGGGCGGCCTCATCGGCGACGCGATCCGCGATTTCCTGGCTCGTCGCGTGCACGACCATGCACGGGCCGCACTGGTAGAGATCGGACGGCGGGAAGCCGGCGAGATAGGACACGCTGATCACGCCGGGCTGCTTCTCGAGCGCTTGCGTCATGGCGATGATGCCGCTCGACGGCTCGACCATGGTGCACTGGCTGTGCAGCGGAATGAGGAAGGGCATCTTGCGGAGCGCGCGTCCCGGCGAGCGCCCGTGCTGCAGCACATGCTGCATGGTGCGCGCGGCGCGCACGCCCGTCTCGGGACGATCGACGTGCGGGTAGGTCAGGTAGCCGGACACCGCGTCGGTATGGTCCGTGATCTCGTGCGTGACGTTGGCGTGATAGTCGAGGCTGATGACGATCGGCATGTCGGGGCCGACGCACGCGCGAATACGGCGGAGCAGCTCGCCCTCGCCGTCCTCGAAATCCTCGCTCACCATGGCGCCGTGCAGGTCGAGGTAGATCGCATCAACGGGCATCTGCTGCGAAAGCTCGCCGACGAACTCGGCCGCAATACGCTCGTAGGCGTCGCGCGTTACCATGCCGCCCGCGCCACCGCTGGTCCACAGCAGCGGCACGATCTCGTGCTCCTTGTCCATGACATCGAGGAAGCCCGAGAGCGCGAAGGAAATCCCTTTCAGCCACTTGAGCACGTCACCGCGGCGCACGAGCGGCGGCCGGTCGCGATGGCTGCAGAAATAGGCGTAGTCGGTCGGCGGCGTGACGAAGGTGTTCGTCTCATGATGAAAGCCGCCGACTGCGATGCGTGCCATGGCCGTTTCCTCGCTCTTGTTTTACGCCGGGGTGGGAACCCCGATCTCATCGAGCCGCACACAGGCGGCCGAATGCCTGTCGCCGACCGAGAGCAGGGGCGGGCGGGCCTCGGCACACTTTGGCGCGGCAAATGCGCAGCGCGGCCGGAACGTGCAGCCAGAGACGAGATTGGTCGGCGATGGCGGATCGCCCGGCAAGGCGGGCGTGTCGTTGAGCGAGCCCGGTTCGAGACGCGGCGCGGCGGCGAGCAGCGCCCGCGTGTAGGGATGCTGCGGACGCGCGAAGATCTCCTTGGTCGGCCCGATCTCGACAATACGGCCGAGGTACATGATCGCGACCTCTTCGCACATGCGCTCGACGACGGAGAGGTCATGGCTGACGAAGAGGTACGTGAGACCGAAGCGGCGCCGCAGCTCGTCGATGACGCCGAGCACGGTCGCCTGCACGGAAAGATCGAGGCCGGAGGTCGGCTCGTCGAGAATGACGATGCGCGGGCGCAGCACGAGAATGCGCGCAAGCCCGACACGGCGCTGCTGGCCGCCGGAAAGCTCGTGCGGATAGCGCGTGCGGTAGGTCGGATCGAGCCCGACGGCGTGCAGCATGTCGTCGATGCGCGTCGTGCGCTCGGCCTTGTCACTCACGCCATGGATGCGCAGCGCTTCGTCGAGTGCATGGCCTATGCTCCACCAGGGGTCGAGCGCGGCGCCGGGGTCCTGGTGGACGTATTGAACCGTCGCGCGGGCGGCGCGCGCCTCCTTGGGTGCGAGCCCCGAGACGACTTGGCCTTCGAGGCGCATGGTGCCGGACTTCTCGCGCACGAGCCCCAGCGCGGTCTTGGCGATCGTCGTCTTCCCGCAGCCGGATTCACCGACGAGCCCGAGAGCCTGGCCAGGCTTGAGTTGCAGGCTCACGCCGTCGACCGCGCGCACAATGCGCTGGCGCTTGCCGAGAAAGGCCTTGCCGCCGCCGAACTCGGTGACGAGGTCCTCGATCTCCAGAAGTGCGGGTTCGTTCTTGCTCATGCCGCCGCCTCATCGAGATGAAGCACGCAGCGCACGGCATGACC